>NZ_JBHUIP010000013.1:0-397643 GCF_042683105.1 Lacibacterium aquatile | reverse complement strand
ATGACATCATCGCCGCCTGACCGCCAAAACTATGCGGCACTGTCAGCCGATTACCATCTCTGTACAGATAGGGATATCCGGAACCATCGTAATATTCGTGATGTTCGGCCGCGACCTGGGCCGCCATCTCGAATACCGGCGCTTCCCTCTGATCGAGTAGCCGGTCGCGACCCATCACCGAATGATTGAGAACCAGCGCCCGCTCCTCCGGCGTCAACATGGTCGGCTTCATAAGCACGGCCAGTGGGATATCGAGCTTGCCGATATCATGCAACTCACTCGCCTCCCGCAGCATCAAGGCTGCCTTCGGTCTCCATTTGAGACGACGGGCAAGGAATTCAGAGATATGGGCCACCCGGTTCGAATGGCCTGCCAATGTGGGAACCTCGACCAATCGCCGTCGAACCCCGGCTAGCAGACTTTGCATGGTAACGCCTAACCCGACTATTCAACCTCACATAACCGAATATTGGCCATGAGCGCACTCACAATCAAGATGAAGCGGCTGCGGAGCGTTGATCCAGATCAATTTCTGGAGAGATCGTTTGGAAACTCTCGACCATAGCGTTTGCACTTTCAGAAAAAATAAAGACTAAGAACAACAGAGAAAATGGTTAAAAACGCGTTAGTAAATTTTTTCATCAGACTTACAAAATATTTAATACTTTCGAAGCTCTTAGATATGCAACATGAACACCTCGGTACCTTGTTTCGTTTTTTTAAGCCAGCATCTAGAAGGATTGTTAGCATGCAAAAGATCATCGCCGCCGCCGTTCTCGCGATGGGATTTTTGTCGGTGTCTGCCGCCCATGCCCAGGGCAAGCAGGATTTCACCCTGACCAACAAGACCGGGTATGACATTTCGGAAGTTTATGTCGCTCCCTCCGCTTCCAAGGATTGGGAAGAAGACGTCATGGGCCGCGACGTGCTGGCCAATGGCGAAGCGGTCGACATCTCGTTCGAACGCGGCCAGAGCACCTGCAAGTACGACCTGAAGGTCATCTATTCCGATGACAACAGCTCGGCCGAATGGTCGGGCTTCGACCTCTGCAAGGTCTCGAAGATCACCATCCTCTACAACCGTAACACCGGCGTCACTTCGGCCCGTTACGAGTAGTCATCCGTCGTCCCGCCACGCGGGACCTGACGCGGAAAAGGGAGCCTGATGGCTCCCTTTTTTGTTTCTGGCAGGCCCATGAAGAACGCCCCGAACATAGCGTGCTTTTTCTTTGCATTCCGTTGAGATAATACAACCCCAGCGACGTTACTGCGGTGGGCTTCGATGCACAGGTACTTATCAAGACTGGTTCAAACGACGGTGTTCTGTTTCGCCCTGTTTGCAACAGCCGGTTCCATGGCCGGAACCCCAGCCAAGCCCGGGCTTTTCGTGACGATCGCTGCGGTTGAGGACAAGCGGAACTTTGAGAGTTTCATTGCCCCTATCACGGAAGAGGAAAAGACCCGAAACTTCGGTTTGCGAGTGGAGGGAAAGGGAATTGGACTCGTCCTCTTAAAGCCCACGGTCAAGGCGACCGTTCGCTATTCGGTCATCCAAGGTTTTCGCGAAGCAGGCTATACCCCGGTTTCCCGCTCCTCGCCCGATTATGAGACCGCCAAGCACGTCACGATAACCATTCAGGAACTCTTCGCCTCCAACACAGCGGGCATGATCCGCTACGTCATCCGCTTGCAGTTATCGACGCCGCAGGGGCCGCTCCTTGGAGGGCAGCCTATTCTGGTGAAGGGCGAATACGTCTCCCCCGGCCCGCTCCCTACCGCCGAAGACTGGCAGGCAGCCCATGACGCGCTCAACACAGCCGCCGCACAGGCAATCACCAAGGCATTCTTCTGAGTACCAATAAAAAGGGGGAGCCAATTGGCTCCCCCTTTTGCTGTCTAGAGGTTGTCCTTGTTGTAGGACACCTTCAGGGCCGCCTGGGCCGCCGCAAGGCGCGCGATTGGCACACGGTAAGGCGAGCAGGAGACGTAGGTCAGGCCGACCGACTGACAGAAGGCAATCGACGACGGATCGCCGCCATGTTCGCCGCAGATGCCGAGCTTGATGTCCGGGCGGGTCTGACGGCCACGTTCGGCAGCGATCTGCACCAGCTCGCCCACCCCATCCTGATCGAGCGACACGAAGGGGTCTTCCTCCAGGATGCCCTGGCGGATGTAGCTCTGCAGGAACGAACCCGCATCGTCACGCGACAGGCCAAAGGTGGTCTGGGTCAGATCGTTGGTGCCGAAGCTGAAGAATTCAGCTGACTCGGCGATCTGGCGGGCCTGGAGGGCAGCGCGCGGCAGTTCGATCATGGTGCCGACGAGATAGGTGAAGCTTACGCCCTTGGCGGCTTCGACTTCCTTGGCAACCCGATCGATGACAGCCTTCAGCAGGTCGAGTTCCTTGCGAGTCGCGACCAGCGGGATCATCACTTCCGGCTCGATCGACTCGCCAGTCGCGGCCTTCACTTCCGCCACCGCTTCGAAGATCGCCCGGGCTTGCATCTCATAGATCTCGGGATAGGTCACGCCCAGGCGGCAGCCGCGATGGCCCAACATCGGGTTGCTTTCATGGAGCGCGGCCCCGCGGCCCTTCACGAAGGCAAGATCCTTGCCTGCGGCCTTCGCCACTTCAGCCATTTCGGCTTCGGTATGCGGCAGGAATTCATGCAACGGCGGATCGAGCAGACGGATGGTGACCGGCAGGCCCTTCATGATCTTGAAGAGTTCGGCAAAATCCGAGCGCTGCATGGGCAGGATCTTGTCGAGCGCGGCGCGGCGGCCCTTCTCATCATCCGCCATGATCATCTCGCGGACCGCGATGATGCGGTCGGCGTCGAAGAACATATGCTCGGTACGGCAGAGGCCGATGCCCTCGGCTCCGAAAGTCACGGCGGTGCGGGCATCGAGCGGGGTTTCGGCGTTGGTGCGGACCTTCATGGTGCGCATCTTGTCCGCCCAGCCCATCAGCGTGCCGAAATCACCCGACAGTTCCGGTTCGATGGTCGGGACGAGGCCCTGGAAGATCTCGCCGGTGCCGCCATCGATGGTGATGGTGTCACCCTCTTTCAGTTGCTTGCCACCCACGGTCAGGGTACCTGCTGCATAGTCGATGCGGATCTCGCCCGCACCGGCGACGCAAGGACGCCCCATGCCGCGCGCCACCACCGCCGCGTGGCTGGTCATGCCGCCACGGGTGGTCAGGATGCCCTTGGCGGCATGCATGCCGTGGATGTCTTCCGGGCTGGTTTCGATACGCACCAGCATCACCGCCTCGCCCTTGTTGGCGAGGTCCTCGGCCTTATCGGCGGAGAAGACGATCTTGCCCGAGGCCGCCCCCGGCGATGCCGGCAGGCCGCGCGACAGCATGGTGCGCGCTGCCTTGGGGTCGAGGGTCGGATGCAGGATCTGATCGAGGCTCTTGGGTTCGATACGCTGGATGGCTTCGGCTTCGGTAATGAGGCCTTCGCGCGCCATATCGACTGCGATCTTCAACGCGGCCTGAGTGGTGCGCTTGCCCGAGCGGGTCTGGAGCATATAGAGCTTGCCGCTCTGGACCGTGAATTCGATGTCCTGGACGTCGCGGAAATGACGCTCCAGCCGCTCGCGGATCGCCGAGAGTTCGGCGAAGGTCTGCGGCATGGATTCTTCCATCGACGGCAGGGTCGAATGGTTGGCCTTTTTCCCTGCGATGGTGATCTGCTGCGGCGTGCGGATACCCGCCACCACATCCTCGCCCTGGGCATTGATGAGATATTCGCCGTAGAACTCGTTCGCGCCGGTCGATGGATCGCGGGTGAAGGCGACACCGGTGGCGCAATCAGTGCCCATATTGCCGAAGACCATGGCCTGGATATTGACGGCCGTGCCCCAGCTTTCCGGGATCTCGTTCAGGCGGCGGTAGACGATGGCACGCTGGTTCATCCAGCTGGCGAACACCGCACCGACGGCGCCCCACAGCTGTTCGGTCGGGTCCTGCGGGAAATCCTTGCCGGTGGCGTGTTTCACCTCGGCCTTATAATCCGCGACGACTTCCTTCCAATCGTCGGCGGTCAGGTCGGTATCGAGGGAGTGTCCCTTCTCGTCCTTATGACGATCCAGGATCTCCTCGAAATGATGGTGATCCACGTCCAGCACGACGTTGGAATACATCTGGATGAAGCGGCGATAGCTGTCGAAGGCGAAACGGGCATCGCCCGAGCGCTTGGCCAGCCCCTCGACCGTCACATCATTAAGGCCCAGGTTCAGGACGGTATCCATCATGCCCGGCATCGAGGCACGAGCGCCGGAGCGGACCGAAACCAGCAGCGGGTTGGCCGCATCGCCGAACTTGAAGCCGACGATACGCTCAACCTCGGCCAGCGCCTTGTCGACCTGGGTCTTCAGCTCGTCCGGATACTTGCGGTCATTGGCGTAATAGTAGGTGCAAAGCTCGGTGGTGACGGTGAATCCCGGCGGAACCGGCAGTCCCAGATTGCTCATTTCGGCAAGGTTCGCGCCTTTGCCGCCCAGAAGGTTGCGCATGTCCGCGCTGCCTTCCGCCTTACCTTCACCAAAGCTGTAGACCCACTGCGCCATCTTTAACTCCCTCCAAAGAGACCACCCGGCCTCTCATTGTTCGTCACCCCGGACTTTGCGTCCGGGGCCTATCCATGCCGTCAAAGACGGCAGGCAGAAGCGGGAGCCTGATGCTGGCGCCCGCCCCTATCCTTCGATCACCGTGAAGTCGGCAATAAGGCCGAAGACAGCACGGATGTTCCCGAGCAGCGCCAGACGGTTCGCACGAACGGCAGGCTGATCGGCATTGACGGTAACGTCGGTGAAGAAGGCATCGACCGGATCGCGCAACTCGCCCAGCTTGGCCATGGCGGCGGCGTAGTCTTCAGCCTCGACCAGCGGCTTAACAGCGGCTTCCGCCGCAGCCAGAGCCTTTGCAAGGGCCTGTTCCGGCGCTTCCGACAGCAGCGAGCCATCGATGGCGCCGCCGTAGGACTTGCCGTCCTTCTTCTCTTCGATCTTGAGGATGTTGACCGCGCGGCGGTTGCCCGCCAGCAGGTCGGCACCGTTCTTGGTGCCGAGGAACGCCGAGAGCGCATCCACACGCTTGAGCAGACGGACAATGTCGTCCTCGCCACCCAGCGCAAATACAGCCTGGATCAGATCGTGGCGCACGCCCTTTTCACGCATCGCCACCTTTAGGCGGTCGGCGAAGAAGGCGATCAGCGCTTCGACGGTCTTCGGATCAGCCTTGCCATAGCGGCCGACAGCATTCGTGAACAGCGGGGTCAGCGGCAGACGCAGACCATTTTCCGTGATCAGGCGAATGACGCCAAGGGCTGCACGGCGCAGCGCAAACGGATCCTTCGACCCCGTCGGCTTTTCGTCGATGGCGAAGAAACCAGCCAGCAGATCGAGCTTGTCGGCCAGCGCAACCGCCACCGACACCGGTGCGGTCGGGCAATTGTCGGACGGACCCAGCGGCGAATAATGCTCGGCAATCGCCTTTGCGACTTCCGGGGCTTCATTCTGGTGGCGGGCATAATACTGGCCCATCACGCCCTGAAGTTCCGGGAACTCGCCAACCATGCCGGTCGAGAGGTCGGCCTTGGCAAGCTTGGCCGCGCGTTCAGCAGACTTGGCATCGGCACCGACCAGCGGCGCCAGATGGGCTGCCAGTGCAGCGATCCGCTCCACCCGCTCGGCAACCGTGCCCAGCTTGGCGTGGAAGATGCGCGACTTCAGGCCTTCCGACCAGTCTTCGAGCCGCTTCTTGCGGTCCTGGTCCCAGAAGAACTTGGCATCGGACAGGCGGGCGCGAAGCACGCGCTCGTTGCCGCCGATGATAATGGTTCCGCCGTCGCTTGCGATCATGTTCGCTACAACGACGAAGTGGGGGCTAAGGTTGCCGTCGCTCTTTCGCACCGCAAAATACTTCTGGTGCGACCGCATGGAGGTGGTGAGCACCTCGGCAGGCACATCCATGAAGGCATCGTCGATGCGGCCACGCAGCGGCACGGGCCATTCGACCAGACCCGCGACCTCGTCCAAAAGCCCCGGATCGTCTAGCAGAGAGCCGCCGACTTCGGTTGAGAGCGCCTTGGCACCATCAAGGATCTGCTGCTTGCGCTCGTCGGTCGACAGCACGACCTTCGCCGCCTTCAGCTTGGCCTTATAATCGGCCCAGTCGGTCACAGCGAAAGCATCGGGCGCGAGAAAACGGTGACCGCGCGTCACATCGCCGTAAGGCAGGTAATTCAGATCGTCCGCTGCGCCGCTGGCGACATAGCCCGGCTGGCGGCCACCCTCGGTCCGCACACCTAGATGCAGGCCACCGGGCAGGGTCTTGCCGTCGAACAGGGCGAGGATCGAGCGCAGGGGGCGCACCCACTTCATCGCCGTATCGCGCCAGGTCATCGACTTCGGCCAGGTATAGCCCAGGATCAGATCGGCGATCAGACCCGGCAGGATGTCGGTCGCGGCGCGCCCGGCAATCTGGCTGACGGCGAAGAACATCTCGCCCTTGTCGGTCTGACGGCGCTCGAGCTGATCCACCGTCAAGCCGGTGGAGCGCAGGAAGCCGTCGATAGCGGGCTGCGGGGCGTCAGTGCGCGGACCGCGCTTCTCTTCCGAGCGATCCGGGGCCTTGGCGGCAATCCCGGTCAGGTGGAAGGCAAGACGGCGCGGGGTCACCTCGGCTTCGGCCGAGGCAGGCGCAAGCCCCTGTTCGGTCAGCAGCGCGACGAGACGGTCTTTGAGTTCCTCAACTCCACGCACCTGCATGCGGGCGGGGATTTCCTCGCAGAAAAGTTCGAGCAGAAAATCGGCCATTTAAATCTTTTCCTTCAATCTCTTAGGCTGAAATTTTCGCCATCCAGCCCTCGCAGCAGCCCTTGGCCAGGGCGCGTACGCGGCCGATGTAGGCGGCACGTTCGGTGACCGAAATCACCCCACGTGCATCCAGCAGATTGAAGTTATGGCTCGCCTTGATGCATTGGTCGTAGGCGGGCAGCGGAAGACCGGCCTCCAGGAGCTTGGCGCATTCGGCCTCGGCATCCTTGAAGTGCTGCAGCAGCACGGCCGTGTCGGCATGCTCGAAATTATAGGCCGAGAACTGCTTCTCATTTTCGAGGAAGATATCGCCGTAGGTCTTGCGGGCGGCGCCTTCGGCCCCGTTCCAGTCCAGGTCATAGACGTTGTCGACGCCCTGGATATACATGATCAGGCGCTCAAGCCCGTAGGTCAGCTCGGCGCAGACCGGATTCACGTCCAGGCCACCGACCTGCTGGAAGTAGGTGAACTGCGTCACTTCCATCCCGTCGCACCAGACTTCCCAGCCCAGGCCCCAGGCGCCCAGCGTCGGGCTTTCCCAATCGTCTTCGACAAAGCGGATGTCATGCTTCATCGGATCGATGCCGAGGCGCTTCAGGCTTTCGAGATACAGTGCCTGCGGATCTTCGGGCGACGGCTTCAGGATCACCTGGAACTGATAGTAATGCTGCAGGCGGTTCGGATTCTCGCCATAGCGACCATCTGTTGGGCGGCGCGACGGCTGCACATAGGCGGTGTTCCAGACACCCGGACCGAGCGTTCGCAATGTAGTGGCCGGATGGAAAGTACCCGCACCGACTTCGACGTCATGTGGCTGTAGAATAACGCATCCCTGTTCGGCCCAGAAATTCTGGAGCGTAAGGATGAGCGACTGGAAACTGGGGGCTTTTGCGCCGCCTCTGACCATGTCGAAAAAACCTTTCTTGACGTCGGGTCGGGAAGAAGGTCGGCGGCAGCTTTAGCCGGGCAAGCCACGGAAATCAAGCCACCGACAGGTGAAGTTTTGGCAATGCAGCAACGCGTAAAGCTGCAAATTCGTAACGATATTACAAGGGACTCAGCTACCGGGGCAAGCCAGGCGACCGCATGTAGTGCCGCTACGCAACACTACATAGGTTCCACAGGCTGGACACTTTTGCAGATCCTCGATTCCCTCTTCTTTTTTAGCGTCCGAGGGGCTGGTCGCGCGAAAGCGTCCCTTCTTTTCGGGTTCGGCAGGCCTCCCCCCGCCAAAGCGACGGAAGAGATACCAGATGCCCCCGACGATCAGGGCGAGGAAGAGGATTTTGGAGAGCGAGAATCCGAGCATGGGACTTTTTACCGGGCAAGCCCGGGCTTGGTCAAATCCCGGGTCAAAAAGAGGAAGCGAGCCGTCAGCGCAACGGCTGCCGTGGCAAGTCCGACGGCAAGGCCGAGCCACAGCCCCTGGGTGCGCATGCCCAGCGGGAAAGCCATGACCCAGGCGCTCACCAGACCGACAGCCCAATAGGAGAAGAGGCCGATCACCATGGTTGAACGGACATCCTGGATGCCACGCAAGGCCGCCGCCGCGACGGCCTGGGTGCCGTCGACCAGTTGGAAGATCCCGGCTATGATGAGGAGCGGCGGGGCAAAGGCCAGCGTCGGCAGGTTGCCCGGCACATCCAGATCGATGAAGCGCCCCACCACCCATTCCCCAGCGGTAAAGAATAGGGTTGCCGAACAGCCCATGCCAACAAGGCCGAGGCCGATCCCGGTCAGGCCGATGCGGCGGACACGATGCTGCGCCCCCTGCCCCACGGCATGGGCAACCCGCACCATCGTTGCATGGCTAAGGCCGACAGCCACCATGAAGGTCGAGACGATCGACTGGTTGGCGATGGTATGGGCCGCAAGCTCGATCGAGGTAAAGAAGCCCGCCATGGTGGAACTGGTGGAGAACAGCAGGGTTTCGGCCGCAAAGGCGACGCTGATCGGCCAGCCGATAGTCCAGAGTTCCTTGAGATCGGCATTGCCAGCGTTGGGTCGCCACAACATCGCATAGCGGCGGCAATGTTTCTCGAACCGCACATAGAGGGCGAAACAGCCCAGCATCACCCAGATGCCGATGGTGATGCTGAGCCCAACGCCCTTCAGCCCATAGCCATGATCAAGCAGCCAAGATCCGATGACATATTCGACCCCGACACCGAGGATCGCGATCAGGGTGCCGACACGCGGGCGTCCGATGGCGGCCGTCGTGAACCGCAGCACCGTCACCCAGGTATAGGGAATAAGCCCCAAGGCCAGGAACGCAAGATAGCCGCCGACATCCGAAGCCAGGTCAGCATTATATCCCAGCGCCCGCAGCAGGCCGGGCAGCAGGAGCAGAATCGCCATGCCCGGCAGGCCGATCAGGAAGGCCAGCTTCAGCCCCTGATAGGCAAAAGCGCCTGCTTCATCGACATTCCCACGCCCTTCGGCCTGGGCCACCTTGACCCCGACAGAAGAAACGAGGCCATTCGCGATCACGGTCAGCGAGAAGAAGAGCGCATTGCCAAGACCGGCGGCGGCCAGGGCAGCCGAACCGATCTTTCCGGCCAGCACCGTCGCCACCACATTCATCATGACGAGGGCGAATTGCGCGATGATGATCGGCAACGCCAGACGGAATGTCTGCCCGGCCTCGCTCAGCAGCGAGGGCCGTTCGACCGTGGTGCTCACTTAGACTTCCTCCCCAGGAAAGGCAGCGGCCTCTTTTAAAAGGGCCTCGACCTCTGGCGTATAGCCTTGGCCGTCCCGATGCAAGACGAGACCTGCCTTTAAGGTAAACGGCGCTCGGCTGCCCTTTATGCCCCGTAGGATCACGCGCTTGGCAGCCCCCCCAGGACGCGGCCAGAGCGGCAGAGCTTCCAACGCCCCAAAACGACCACTCACGGCTGTCAGCAGCTCAGGCAGCCGGTCCATGCGATAGATGAGCGTCAACTGTCCGCGCGGCGCGATCAGACGTGCCGCCGCCTTGGCCCAGGGTTCGGGGTCGGCGATGGTCGCTTTGGCCTTCCAGGCGATGGGCGAGGCGTCGGTTTCTGAAACCCCATGATAGGGAGGATTGGCATAGCCGCCCGCAAAGCGGCCCTCGGCAACCAACACATCCCCTTCGATCACCGTCAGCCGATCCGCGAACCCGTTGAGGACCGCATTCTCCCGCGCCAGGGCGGCAAGAGCGGAATCGATCTCATAGCCTGTCACCCGCAGGTCCGGCCGCCGGGCAAGCAGGCACAGCGCGGCCGCCCCGACCCCCAACCCCATCTCGACCAGATGAGCACCTTCCGGGGCCAGTATGCTCGCGGCCAGGATCACAGGATCGACACCCGCGCGATATCCTTTGGCAGGCTGGCGCACGCGCAGAAGTCCGCCAAGGAAGATGTCGTCGGTGGTGTCGGTCACGGGGTCACGATGCCAGCGTCACGCAAAAGCCCCAGAGCAGCCTCGCCATCCTCGTGCAGCACCATCAGGCGACGCGGTAGGATACCGAGGCTGCCCTCGACCACGCTCGTAAAACCATCGGCCACGACACTCTCGATGCCGCTGTCGGTGAGCAGCGCCTGGGCATAAGAAAGCTTCACGGGATCATTGGTGGTCAGGACAGTATGCATGGGTGCGGATCGTAGAGAGTCGCTAGGGCTACTCAAGTGAAAAGCGTCTGACAGAAGCCGTTATCCGAACGGCACGGTTCACCCGCGACAAGCATTTTCTTGACCCCGCGCTCATCCCCCCTATTCTGCGCGCGCAGTTTTCTATGAAGGGCCCGGCCCGGAGTCAGGATGAGCCAACCCGTACGCGATAATCACCGCCCCGCTTCGATCGATGCGTTGAGCGCCCTGGTCGCCGACGATATGCAAGCGGTGAACGCGCTCATCATCGAGAAGATGCAGAGCCCGGTCGCGCTGATTCCGCAGCTTGCCAGTCATCTGATCGCGGCGGGCGGCAAGCGCCTGCGCCCCATGATCACCATCGCGGCCGCCCTTTTGTCCGGCTATCGCGGTGCCGATCACGCCAAGCTGGCCGCCTGTGTCGAGTTCATTCATACCGCGACGCTGCTGCATGATGATGTGGTGGATGAGTCGAACCTGCGCCGCGGCCTTGCCTCCGCCAATGCCGTCTTTGGCAACAAGCCCAGCGTGCTTGTCGGCGACTTCCTGTTCTCCCGCGCGTTCGAACTAATGGTCGAGCCGGGTTCACTTGAAGTGCTGGCGATCCTGTCGCGCGCCTCCGCCGTCATTGCCGAAGGCGAAGTGTTGCAGCTTGTCACCACCAACGACCTGTCGACCGACGAGGATAAATACCTCGAAGTGATCGGCTCGAAGACCGCGGCCCTGTTCGCCGCAGCTGCCGAAGTCGGCGGCGTCATCGCTGGGCGTCCGGCCGAGGATAATCAGGCTCTAGCGCGCTTCGGGCAGGAACTGGGTATCGCCTTCCAGCTGATCGACGATGCACTCGACTATGCCGCCAGTCAGGCGGCTCTAGGCAAGACAGTCGGCGACGACTTCCGTGAAGGCAAGATCACCCTGCCCATCATCCTGGCCTACGCAAAGGGCAGCGAGGAAGAACGCGTCTTCTGGCGTCGCACGATGGAAGATCTGGAGCAGGACGACAGCGACCTCGCCAAGGCGCAGAAGCTGATCGAAGCCCACGGCACGGTTGCCGAAACGGTAGAGCGTGCCCGTCAGCGCGGCGAGATCGCCAAGCAGGCGCTGAACCGCTTCCCCGACAGCCCCCTGCGCCGCGCCTTGTGCGAAGCGGTCGATTTCGCGATCGAGAGAGGCCACTGAGGTACTCTAAGCACTAAATGCTTCAGAGAGAGGCGCGATAGCGCTGAAAGGCCTCAGCCAACATTGGGCTCAAGATCGTCAGTTTTCCTTTGAAGCGCCCCAGGATCTCAAGCAGAAACCGCGTCTCCAGTGCCCTGTCATGACCGACGGAATAGTCATTCACCGTGGATCCATCCTGCGGGTAGGCGCCTTCGGGATGGGCGAAGAGGTCGATCCCCGCGACGATCAGATGAGCAGGCTGTAGACCAACCGCAGCCGCCAGCATGACAGCACCGTTCGTTGGCGTGTAGGGCCCAAAGTCGGCCGGATCATAAAGCCCCAGACGTTCGGCTATTCCGTATCGGATGACCCGTGGTGCGAATGCGAGAGCGGAAAGCATCGCCAGTTCGTCATCAGGCGTCTTCAACATGAAGCCTGCCGGCGGGCTAAGATCTTTCACGGCTGACAGCGATGTAAAAACAAAATCCGGTTTCAGAAAGCTCCCGCGTTGCAGCCAACTGCTGTTAACGCGGAACAACCGGTCATAGGCAACGCCCTGTAACTCCGGCGCTTCGCTGCTGGGACCGTTGCCTAGGCACAATATCGACTGCGGGTTACCGAGAGTTGCCTGGAGTTCAGCGAGGCCAGAATACTGCCTGAACTTGCGCTCGAACAATGCCCCGAAGATTGGAAGCGATCGGATGCGATTCAGGCGTCGGACGCGCCCGCCTGCCAGTGTATCGGTGCCCCTTCTGCCCCGTTTGCTGGCCACAAGATGCGGCTCGAGGATATCGACCAAATTGGTCACCGCCGCTGGAGCGAGGGCTTGGATATCAGGAATATAGAGAGTCTCTCCCCTGCCTCCAGCCCCCTCTCCCACCACCAGCCTGCGGGTCACCCGCGAGCGCCAGGGCATGCTTTCCAGCAGAGGTAGCGTCTCAGCATCAGCAACGGCAAGAATATCGCACCCTCGCCAGGCCGCTTTTTCTATGAGCGACACAGGCAGACGCTCAAACTGTCCGGCCAGAACAACCAACCTGACGCGCGCGCGCTTCAGAAAACGGCGTTCGAAGAATTTCATCGGATAGGGATGGCTGACCACATCCGCCAACCGCTTGCTCTCAGTTCCGAGCAGCAGGACCGGCAGTCGAGGGTATCGGCCGCGCAGATGGTGGACCAATGCCAAGGCCTGATCCGTCATGGGGGTATCCCCCGCCAGGATCAGAACGCTACGGGTCGTCTCAACAGGGACCCATCCGATCCGCGAGCGAAGACCACCCATCAATAGCAGCTATCTAAGCCCGCACCAGCTGGAAGGCATCAGGACGCACGTGACGGCGCGCTATCTCCTGCTCCAAATCCTGGCGTGTGACTACGCCCTTATCCAGGCATTCCTGCAGAAGGTCGAAGAAAAGTTTCTCCTGCGCCTTATCCGGATGGGGCTTGTAGAAGCCGTTTGGCGCATAGCCTTTACCGGATGCATGGGCCTTGAGCGCGCGCCACAGCCCCTTCAAACGGGCGGACAGCGTCGTGCGACGCGCCATGAAATCGACCGGGAGGCCGGTCTTCCAGGGCTGGGTGCGGCGATTGGTATTATGCAGCATCCGGGTTTCAGGAGCCAGGCGATCAAAGTCGTTCCAGACCGGATCCAACGGACCGATCGTGCCGGGAGGCTGGGTCAGTAACCACATCCAGTCGCGATAGTCGCGCTTATTCTCGAACAGCACACCAAAGTCTTCCGCCGCCTTCCAGTGGGTCAGCTTGGCGCAATCGAGGAGCATGACGCTGGAAGCGAAATGGCTTGGCCTGGTGTCCGTCGCCTCCATGGGACGGGCCAGAATGGCAGCCCCCTTCATATCGGTCGCAAACAGATCGTTGATATCCCCGATCGCAAAAATATCGGGGTCCATCACCACTGCCTTGCCCTGATAGCCCATCAATTCTGGAACTGCAAAGCGCAGCGGGGTGAAAGATTGGAGATTGTTGGCTTCCCAGACGACGCCCTTGCCTTCACGCAAATAGGTTTTTCCATCATAGGCAGCGATGAATGGGAAATCTTCGTCCTTGATGATGCGGACATCGAAGGCATCGGGATTGGCAGAATTACGGCGCAAAGCATGGGCGGCGACATGCGCACCCAAAATCTGCTTGGCATTAGTGTGAATGAAGACTGTGTTCTTCATGCGATCGCCGCTCCGTTTCCGCCTGGAGCCATGGTGGTATCATTCACCCGCTGTCGGTGACAAGCGGTGCGTCAGCCTGCCGCCTTGCTGGCAGACGCAGAGCCGAGTTCATCCCGCTGAAGCCAACCGCGCACCATGTTCTGCATGGCGTCATAGTCAGCCGGGAAATCCAGCTCGCACCAATCCAACCCCTGAATGGAGCGGATCCCAACACAATTCTGCGCTTTCGCAATCTGATCGATCGCCGACAGATACCAGCGGCGCAGACCTTCAGTGGTCGCCATGGCCTTTTCGACTTCAGCAACGAAGATACGGCCACCTTCTTCGGTGAAGCGCAGGAAGCCAATCGACTCGCCGTCAGTCACATCGGCGTCCAGGGTCTTGCCGATGGCTACAAGTTTGTCGCCTTCGGTTGCGACCTTCATATCGTCGGAATCGTAAGTCGGTTTGCGATTCACGGTGACCGTGATCGGAAAGCTGGTCGGATGCAGCAGAACATGCTGTGCCACATCGCCATCGAACAGAGTATCGCCATTCAGGATCGCGAACGCGCCGACCATTTCCTTGCGGGCAATCCAGCAACTGCCGAGATTGTCTGCAACCGAATAAAAGGGGTTATAGAGCGTGCGAACCGACAGGCCGGGAAAATCGCGCGTAGCCAGAACCGCATCGACCTGATCTGCGCCAAAGCCGGTCACGACGACAACCTCCGTCACCCCGGCGCTCGCCAGACTTTCCAGCTGCCATTCCAGCACGGAACGACCGGACAGCGGCATCAGGCACTTGGGCCGAGTGGCCGTATGCGGCAGCAGACGCTTTCCTTGCCCAGCGCTGAGAATGATGGCCTTCATGGGTCGTCACCTAAACAGAGATTACAGCGCCGAGTTCACAAGAACGGGGCGTTCGGACGGGCTGATCACTCCCAATTCAAGACCGACAGTTTCGATAATATCGATGGCACGGTCGATCTGCGCGGGGGTATGGGCCGCGCTGATGCTGGAGCGCAGCAGGCAAAGGTTGTTCGGCGTCGCAGGCGGCAGACTAAGATTAAGGTAGATACCCGCCGCAAGCAGCTTGTTCCAGAATGCGATCGCGGTCGCCTGATCCGGCAACGCAATCGATACAATCGGACTCACAGTCGGGCCGACCTGAAATCCAAGGGCGCGCAGACCAGCATGCAGATGCTCGGAATTATCCCGCAGGCGCTGGCGCAAAGCCGGACGCTGACGAAGCTGGTTCAAGGCTTCCAGCGATGAAGCGATCGAAGACGGCGGCAGCGAAGCCGTAAACATATAAGGTCGGCAAGCGACACGCAGCACATCAAAGTCGGGGATATTCGATACACAGAATCCCCCAACGGTGCCCAAGCTTTTGGAGAAAGTGCCGACGATAAAATCGACATCGGCATCAACGCCGACCTCTTCGGCCAATCCGCGGCCACCTTCTCCCAGAACACCCAGCGAATGAGCCTCGTCCACCAGCAGGTAGGCGCCCATCTCCCGCTTGATGGCGGCGATTTCAGCCAGCGGTGCCTTGTCGCCCAGCATGGAATAGATGCCTTCGACCACAATCAGGCGGTCACCGGGAACGCCCTCCAGACGCTTCAGGCGCTTATAGAGATCATTCGGATCATTATGGCGGAAGCGCAAAACCTGCGCATTACCCAGACGTACGCCATCGTAAATGCTGGCATGGCTATCGGCATCGATAATCAGATGATCATCCTTGCCGACCAGGGTCGACAGAATCCCAAGATTAGCCTGATAGCCGGTCGAAAAGACCATCGCATGATCGCGGCCATAGAAATCCGCCAGCGCCGCTTCGAGAGCGCTGTGCTGAACATAAGTGCCGTTAGCGATGCGCGAGCCGGTCGTGCCGGTTCCATAGCGCGTCAATGCATCCACCGCACGATCGATACAGGCCGGATCGAACGTAAGACCCAGATAGTTGTTCGTCCCCATCAAAAGGATGGAACGGCCCTGAAATACACCTTCGGTGGCGGAGGTTATCGAGTCGAAAGAGATACCGAACGGATCAAAACCTTGCTCCTTCAGCGACGAATAGGCCGCTTGAAGGGGGGCAAACTTATCTAGAATGCTCATGCAGCCGCATGCCCTTTGAGTTCGCCGATTGTGCGTACGAGATCGCCCACAGCTTCAATTTCCGCAATACGGTCCAGCGAGATCGAGACATCGAACCGGTCTTCGAGTTCCATCACGAAATCCATCACGGCAACCGAATCAAGACCGAGATCGCTTGCGATCCGAGTTTCGGGAGTCACGGTAACCTGCCGGGAGAGCGTCGACTGAATCATCTCGACGACATCCCGGAAAATGTCCGCTGGATCGATCATGCTTGTACTTCCATCACTCTCATAAAGGCGCAAGCTATAGAGAAAACAAGCCCCGCCCCCGGCGACCCCCGTAAAGATGGGCCAATTATGTCATTTTTTGTATCACATGGTTTTGAAATCGCTGCCCAACAAATCATTACAAAACATTACAAAGGTGCGACCAAGCTGTGGGTTACACCAGTCCGCGGGCACGGTACCATCGTGCAGTGGAGGTTATCCCAGCGTGCATCGTGATCTGCGGGGTCCATATTTCGGCTGGAGGTAAGGCTTCACCCGCCACGGCCCAATCCTTATGCGTGATCTCCCGAGCCTTGCCGCGTGTGAGCATCATTACTCGCCCCGTCAGCCGACCCCAGGTTTCACTGACCGCGCCCGCCACATGAATCATCGTCGAGGGGATCTGGATATAGAATGGATCGCTGCCCAGCGCTGCAGCCGCGATCTTCAGAAGGTCGGCGAACTCGTATCCCGACGGCTCCGCATCAGCGAGATACCAATGCCCTGCCAGCCGGGTCCGGCTGATCGCTGCAACCGCCCGCGCTGCATCTTCGGCATGGATCAGGGCCAGCCTGCTACCCTGCGGCTGGCCTAGCGGCGCAATCCGCCCACTCGCCAGCTTGAACAGCACAAGGGTTTCTTTGTCGCCGGGTCCATAGATCGCAGGGGGACGGAGAATGCCGATGCGGTCTTCAGGCAGTATGGCCCGGATCATCTCCTCTCCGGCGAGCTTGCTTTCGGCATAATGGGAAAGCTCCGGACTCCGGGCCGCAAGCGAAGATATCAGGAGAAAATGTGCGTTAGGAATCAGGCGTGAAACAGTCTGCGCAAGCCGCCCTGCCCCATCCCGATTGACAGCCATGAAATCTTCGCGGCTGCGCGCCTTGATCAGTCCGGCGCCATGGATCACCGCCTGAGCCCCCAGACACAGACGATCCAACGCCTGCTGATCCTCAAGCCTGCCGGGCACGACCTCCAGATCGACACCAGCCCAGCGGGCGTCCTGGGGATCCTGACGCATCAATATACGAACGCGATATCCCGCTTCATGCAGGGCGGGCACAAGATAGCGCCCCAGGAAGCCGCTGGCTCCGGTGAGGGCTACAACCGGCTTTTCGCCATCAATCGTCACGGAACGCGTCATCGAAGTCGCCCGCCAGAAACTGGGCTTTGCTTTTGGCACGGCTGAGCTTGCCCGAAGAGGTCTTCGGCAGACTGCGCGCCGGGACGAGCCTCACGTCAGCCTCAACCCCATGGCGGCTGCGCAGCAAAGCGGCAATATCGGCCGCCAATTTGGCTCGCCCACCTGCATCGGTCAAACGGCATTGCACGAGCGCGCAGACGCTTTCGCCTTCGGCACGATCAATCGAAAAAACCGCCACATCACCGCTTCGCAAGCCGTCGACCCCGGCTTCGACGCTCCATTCCAGATCCTGCGGCCAGATATTACGGCCATTGATGATGATCAGATCCTTGGCACGCCCGGTAATAACGATTTCACCACCCAGTATGTAACCGAGATCGCCGGTATCGAGCCAACCATCGGCCGACAGGACAGCCGCCGTCTCCTCGGGCGCGCCGAAATAGTCGCGCATCATGCTGGGGCCGCTGACGAAGATCCTGCCGATCCGCCGCTCTGGCAGGACCGCACCCGTGGCATCTCGCACTTCGACCTTATGATCGGGCAGGATCGGACCGCAGAGCACAAAATCGCGCGGCCGGGCATCGGGACCGCTTGGTGCCGCGGCGACCTGATTTTGCTCGAGCTCTCGCAGATCGACAGTATCCCGGCGACATCCTTTGCCCAACGGCGCAAAGCTCAGGGCCAGGGTCGTCTCCGCCATGCCGTAGCTGGGCGTGAAGATATTGGCGTCGAACCCACGAGCAGCGAAACGCGCTGCGAAACGGTCCAGCACTTCTGGCCGGATCATGTCGCCGCCGATACCAGCCGCACGCCAGCTCGAAAGCGACAGATGATCGACGTTCAGGGTTTCCGCCCGGCGCGCGCAAAGCTCGTATCCGAACGAAGGACTATAGGAAAGCGTCGCTTTGTTGCGCCCGATAAGATCGAGCCACACCAGCGGACGGCGCGCAAACTCATGGGTCGGCAGCAGATCGATGCTCACCTGCGCGGTCAGCGGCGTCAGGAAGAAGCCAACAAGCCCCATATCGTGATAGAGCGGCAACCAACTGACACCCCGGTCAACCGAGGTCAACTTCAGCCCATGCTGCGCAATCGCCCGGGCGTTGGCCATGAAGGCCTTCTGCGTGACTGCGGCCCCTAACGGGAAGCGGGTGCTGCCGGACGAAAACTGGATATAGCTGAGGCTGCTGCTGTCCTGAGACGGCAGACTATCAACAGTCTCTGTGGCCTGCGCCTCGAAACCGGCCAGGGTTCCGGCGAAGACAAGATCTAGGCCGGTGACGGCGTCGGCGATCCAGGCCGCCAGCGCAGTTGGCCCGAAGGCTGCCCGCGCGCCACAATTCTCGATCATCCGGCGGATATGCGCGACATAGGCCTCGCGCCCCCCGAAGGCGGCTGGCAGAGGCATGGGAACCGGGACTAGGCGGGCATATTGGCAGGCGAAGAAGATGCGGGCGAAATCGCCATCACTCTCTGCGAGCTGCGCTACTCGGTCGCCAGGTTTCAAACCACTTGCCAGCAGCCTGGCCGCCAGGGCCTGCGCCTCAATGCGCAACCGACTGTAGGACAGGGCTTCGACCAGTTCGCCCTTGCCTGAATAGAAATTGAAACCCGTCTCGCCCTGCGCAGCGTAATCAAGCGCATCGGCTAGCGTGTCGAAAGTCGCCAACTGCTGCGGCAGATTGGCATTCACGGTCGGTGTCGGCTCGATCATAAGCTGCTTTTGAATGAGTTAGGAGCTGCTGCCCAGCGTTGCCGCCGGTGCCTGCGAAAGGATATGCCCGCCTTCAAGACGAATTGTACGCGATGCCGCGCGGGTCCAGGCCGGCTGATGCGAGATAGCAAGAATGGCGATGCCCGTCTCGTCGGACAAAGCACAGAGATTGCGCACGATGTTGGCTTCAGTCTCGGGGTCGAGGGCGGTGGTCGATTCATCGAGGATGAGCAGACGCGGCCGATGCAGCAGGGCGCGCGCAATGGCAATCCGCTGCCGCTGCCCCCCCGAAAGACGCGCTCCACGTTCCCCAACCAGGGTATCCAGCCCCTCCGGCAAGGCCTTCACGAAATCGATGGCTCCGGCCTGGGTCAAAGCCCGCTCTACATCTTCCCGGCTAAAGTCGGCCTGACCAAGGGTCACGTTGGCAAAGATCGACTCATGGAACAGCGTCAGTTCCTGCGGCACATAGCCGATCATCTGCCGCCAGGCGACAATATCGATATCGGACAGCCGACGACCGTCTATGAAGACCTCGCCAGCGGACGCATTATGCAGCCCTAGCATAATGTCCACAGTGGTGGTCTTGCCTGATCCAGAGGAACCGGTCAGGGCCGTGACCATTCCTGCCGGCACCGAAAAACTCGCCTGCGAAATGATCGGCGTCACGCCGTAGGAGAAGGAAACATCGCGGAACTCTATGGCTCGCTCGAAAACAGGCTTTTCCTTGCCAACCGATCCTTCGACCTCGGCACGGGCCGTTTCGATCGCATCGGCAATGGCGACATAGCCGCTCTCATTGATGCGGACATTTTGCAGATCCTGCTGAGCGCGCCCGATTGTCAGCACGGTCTTCACCAGCAGCACGGCCATCACCAGCACCTCGCCAGCGGGCATCTTCCAGAACGTCATCGCCCCATAGATGCCGACAGCAAGGCAGATCGCCAGGATCGGCTCCTGCAACGCCTTATTAGCGTTTTTGGAGAAGACCTGATCACGCATCGCCCCGTTGATCGCCATCACATCGCGGCGGAAGAGCGTCGCGAAGCCCGCCTGACGTCCCATAGCCTTGATTGGCTTGATGCCGCCCAGGACATCGGTCATTTCGCCGATCATCCGGCGCAGCACCTTGGTCTGAACCTTCGCGCTGCGCTTGGTGATCACCACAAAGCGATTGAGCGTCAGGATCATCAACAGACCGACCACGCTGGAAAGCACTGCAAGCTTCCACGACATCAGCGCCGCGACCGCCAAATAACCGATGACCAGAATGACATTGCTGAAAAGCTGCGCCGCGGCGTTATAGGCCTCGCCCGCCTGATTGGCCTCGGTTCCGAAGGAATTCGACAAGCGCCCAACCGGCTGCCCCGCATAGTAGGACCAGCGGGCCGCCAACAGCGCCTCGATCAATTCCAGCCGCATGCCGGTCGCCACGTCCGCCGCTGCGCGCCCCACCTGCCGCAAAGCCAGCATCAGCAGCCCCGCCTTGAGCAGCATGCCGATGATGAGGAAGCCCAGGAAGAAATTGACGTCTGGCGCCAGCCCGATTTCGTGGGACCATCTGACGATTTCACCGCCCAACCCACCAGCTTCATTACCATTCTCGCCTAGCATGGCGAACAAGGGCAAAAGACTAGCTATACCGAGTGCTTCCGCGAGACCGGCGAAGGTCAGACAGAACAGCGTCAGGAGCCCACGGGCCGGAGAAACGGCCGAGCCGACCCTGACCAGCGCAGGGGGACGCGCTCGCTTTGGCTTGTCAGATTTCTGTTTGCGTGACATTCGATCCAGCATAAGGCCGCCCGATGGGGCGTTTCTCACTCATAAAGTCAGTCAGGGCATTCTAAGATGAATAATGGGAAGCCATTACTAACGGCATCGGATAGCCCCAGCAAGGATAAGGGTGTTTTGGTAGACGGACAGGCCCGCCGCATTGCAGCGGTGACCACATCCCATAAGGCGGGCTACAAGGCTTATAGCCGCCAGATGGCAGAAACCTTCGATCAGTATTGGCCGGCAGATGTCCCCTTGCTGTTTTATACCGAAGGCTTCGATCTGGATGTTGCGAGTCCCCGGATCCTAGGCCGCGATCTCGTCTCATCTTGTCCCGAACTGATCGCATTCAAGGCCCGCCATGCGGACAGTAAGCTCGCCCATGGCAAGAGCTGGCGCATCCGGCCGCGCATCCGCTTCAACCATTATCTGGGCCGCCCCGCCTTGCGCGGCCTGCGCTGGGGTCTTGGCTATCGCTGGGACGCCGTTCGATTTGCCCATAAGAGCTTCGCCATCCTGCACGCCGCCCGCAACACCGATGCCGATGTGCTGATCTGGGTCGATGCCGACACCCGCTTCTTCGCGCCCTTAAGCCGCGAGACCCTGGAGGGTTTCGTGCCGCAAGAATGCTTCGTTGGCTGCCTGCGCCGCTGGTCGATCCATACGGAGACGGGTTTCCTCGCCTTCAACCTGCGTCATCCGGCAACGATGGCTTATATGGACGGGTTGGAGCGCCTCTATACCGAAGACCTCCTGTTCAAGGAGTATGAGTACCATGACGCTTATCTGTTCGACGTCCTGCGCGAACGGCTGGAGCGCCAGGGACACCGGACCCACGATATAGCCGAAGGCGCCGGGAAGAAGGCCAAACATGTCCTGGTCAATTCGCCCCTGGGCCGCTTCATGGATCATATGAAGGGCGGCCGCAAGGAGACCGGTAGCAGCAGCGCCGCCGATCTTGTCACAGATCGGGGCGAAGATTACTGGAACAGGAAAGCCTAGGCCCGGACCAGGGACAGCGCATCGGCGCGGACGTGGTGGAGCGCGATTTCGCGTTCCACGTCCTGGCGGGTGATAGAACCGTTGTTCAGGCACTCTTGCAACAGGTCGAAAAACAGCTTCTCCTGCGCACGGTCGGGGTGCGGGGTATAGCGACCGTTGGGTGCATTTCCGCCACCGGTCAGCTTGGATTTCAGCGAGCGGAAGATAACGCCCAGGCGCGATGACAGTGTGGTGCCGCGCGCGGTGAAATCGGCGGCGAGCCCTGTCTTCCAGGGCTGGGTGCGGCGATGGGTGTTATGCAGCATCCGCGTTTCAGGGGTCAGTTCGTCGAAATCGTTCCAGTGCGGATCCAGCGGCGCGACACTGCCGGGCGGCTGGGTCAGCAGCCACATCCAGTCGCGATAATCCCGCTTATTCTCGAACAGAATCCCGAAATCCTCCTCGATCTTCCAATGGGTCAGCTTGCCGCAGTCGAGCAGCATGACGCTGGAGGCGAAATGGCTGGGGCGACGATGGTTGGCTTCCATCTGACGCGCCAAAACCGCTGCGCCCTTCATATCGGTTTCAAAGAGGTCATTGACGTCGCCGATGGCGAAGACATCGGGATCGGTAACGATGGCCCGCCCCTCGTAGCCCATTAGCCCCGGCACGGCAAACCGCAGCGGTGTGAAGGATTGCAGGTCATCGGCATGCCAGACGGTTGCCTTGCCCTCTCGCAGATAGGACTTGCCGTCATAGGCTGCGATGAAAGGGAAGTCTTCGGCCTTGATGATGCGGACGTCGAAAGCATCAGGGTTCGCCGAATTCCGCCGCAAGGCATGGGCAGCGACCTGCGCGCCCAGGATCTGCTTCGCATTGGTATGGATGAAGACCATATTCTTCATGACGCCCTCTTTCAAAATCGTCCCATTAGGTAGCATTCGCTGCCCGCCGGTGTCTAAACGCATTCCATCGTCTGCGCGTTGATCTAGGACAGGAGCTGCCGCACCCGTAGGGCACTTGCCGCCAGTTCGGCCCGCCCCTGCATCCGCGCAGCATCGCCCCCTCGCAGCAGATCTGCCGCCCGCAACCCGCGCTCATAGGCGCCGATATCTCGCACGGACGATAACATGCCCCAGCCCATCAGCCGTTCGAGAACCCGCAAACCGAGAGGAAAGCCGCTCAGCAGACTGCTTACGTAATGGGCGGAGCGCCACCTGAAATCAGGCTTTTCTGGCAGAGGAAAGATTTCCGTCGGTCGTCCCGACAGGACGGCATCGGCCATCATTGCCGCACTATCGCCGGTCACCAGCAGGCGATCCGACTGCCGCAGGATTCCTTCATAATCATTCGCCACACCAGCGCGCCACAGGGCAACCACATGAGGCACCTCGGATACCTTAAGACGTCGCTGCAGGATCTCAGCAACCTCTCCGGATGTGCGCGGACTGGTGGATAGGACCAGCCCTCCCCCCATATTTCGGGCCATATCCAACGCCGTATCCGCAAGACGCTCTGCCGCAGCGGCATCCAGCACCAGGGGGCGACTGTTGCCCCCCACCAATACTCCCAGAAGGGGGCGCGGAAGCGCTTCAAGCCATGCAGGGCGAGCAGTTCCCCCCTCTTTCCCGATCTCCTGGGTAAGCGGCATGAGATTGGCCTGAATGTTCGGCAGATCGGGCAGACCATATTGCGGGGTCGTGACGACCAGATCGAACCACTCCGGCGGTCCCCAAGGACGGCCAATATGGATAAGGCGCGTCGTGCCGCCAGACATTGCCTTGATCCAACGCGCTGCAGGAACCGCCCGCCTACCGGACGTAATGACGGCCAGTGGCCAAGGAGCGATCAGCTTAGCCTTGGAGGCTGGATCGAGGCTTATCCGCCGAGATCCCAGCAGGATATTCGGTAAGGCACTTGCGCCATTGAAGCCCATCTGCAAGGCCGTGAAAGGCAGGCCCGTCGCCCGAGCCAGGGCCAGCATCTGCTTGTTATCGCCTGCCCGGCGTCCCAACAGGACCCAGATCATCGCACCACGCCGCGACGCCACAAACGCCAGAGCAGCGCAGGCGCCATCAGGATCGGATGGCGTTGCTGCCAGGGCGTGAGGTTCAGCGCCACCCCGCTATGCCGCTCGATCTTCCAGGCGAGATAGGCGGCGCCTCCCCGGAAGGTGAAGGCCGCTTTTATCAGGCGGGCAATATTCAGGGGCTTGCCGAGGAACGACCGAAGCCCCCAGCCCTGGAAGCGTGCAGGCGCCACTCCCGTCTTGATCAAGCCACCGGCGGCTGTCTGCTCAAATGCCAGTTCATTCGCCTGCCAGGCAAGCGGCAGCAACTGGGCGTAGCGGGCGCCGCCATGGGCCACGATATCGGCCGAGCGGCCATCGTGCCGTTCCACCCGCAATTCGGCGCGATAGGTGTGGCTGAACAACGATCGCCAATAGTCTTCCGCCGTACCGCTGACAGGGCCAAGGGCGTAGGCCCAACCGGCGGCACTCGCAACTGCCTGCGCGATGGTGGCGCCAAGCTCCGCACGCGATGCCTCGTCTCGCGCCCAGATCAGGGCTGTCGGTTGGGAAAAGCGCGCCCAGACCGTGGTGTTGATCGCGTTGGGACGGACAAGGTCGGCGAACTGCCCCTGGGTCAGGACGGCGACCTTGGCTCGCAGGATTCGCCCCTCCGCAGGGATCTCGGCATATTCGACAAAAGGCGGCAGCAGCCGGCAGGCGAGATCGATCACCGTACCGATGTTCCAGTCCTTCAAACGGTCGACGATCACATAGAAGTCCAGCACCCCTTCCAGATCGCCGGTACGCAACGAGGATCCATAAAACAGGACACCTGCCACCCCTGTGCCACCCCGTGCTGCCAGAGCGGCCGCGCTCTGGCGAATCGCCTCCGGCACCGGAGCCGCGAGCTCAGTCGCAATGCTGGAGAGCAGATCGCCACTCATGGGCGAAAATAGTCGAAGGTGGGGCCGGTCGCGATTCGCAGACCGGAGGGGCCGGTGGCATAGCTTTCGCCATCGAGGACAAAGCCGTTCGCAAGCTGGATATGCAACTCGCTCACACCATGGCTGCGGTAGCTGTCACCCTGGCGCATCCAGTCGGGCGCCTTGCCGCGCAGCAGCGTGTAAAGGGCCCGCACCATCTTTTCAGGCGGCGCATCCGCGTCCAGGAACTGGATCGGGCCTTGATGTTCGTTCCAGAACGGCCAGGCCCCCAGCACCAGCTTCTGCAATGTCGTCGCCAGTACCAGCAGATGCCGTCCGGAACGCGGAGCATCGTCGCCAGCCCGCACCACCATCTCTTCACCACCCCGCCACAGGGAATCGGGCTTTCCCGCCAACACCTGATAGGCGGCGCGGGCGATGGCAATCGCCACCGCCGGGCCATGGCCGATGCGGTCGTGATAGTCCGATTTATGGGCGAGTTCGGCCGCCAGTCGAAACATGCCGACGCCAAAGAACATACCGCGCAGCAGCGGATCGCCCGCCTCCCGCGTGATTTCCAGACAAGGACGGCTGTTGATTTCGCCGCTTCCAGTTTCAGCAGCCGACTTCAGCGCAACCAGCGCATCGATACCGATAGCAGGCCGCCCCACATCGGCTGCGATCACATTGGTATTGCCGGACGGGATGATCGAGAGTTTGGGCAAGCGGTCGCCGAAGGCTTCCGGCAGGGGCGTCATTACGTCCCGCACCGTCCCATCGCCGCCATCGACGATGATCCAATCGACCTCCTGGGCGGCAAGATCACTCAGGATCGCCGGGATCTCGGTGACGCTGGCGGGCTCGATGAACCGATTTCCGAGCCAGATCTCCGCCGAACCGCGCAGATCCTTTCCCCGTTTGCGATTGCGGGTGGAGCGCGGGTTGCGGATCAGCGCAGCCTTCCTCATTGCGCGAGCCAGGACACCAGCTTGCCGCGACGCGATGCCACCGCTCCCTGCAAGATCTGCAAGGTGTGGACGGCAAAGCTGAGTGCGGTCCAGATCGCCACCGCCGTCATGCCCATCGCAGGCTCGCCCAGAATCAACGCCACGGTGAGGATCAGCAGATTGGGATTGCGGCGCGCGGTGATCAGACGGAAGCGGCTGTCGAAACGGCGCCAGATGTGCATCTCGATCCCGAAGGCGCGCATGAAGATGCCTTCTTCGACCCGTTGCAGAATGTAGCCCGCGACGATCACGATCAGCGCGATATTATTGGGGTCATAGGCCGCGCCCAGCCCGACGATCCACGCCCACCACCAGAAAGGCGGATGGATCAAATCGATGCCATGGTCGAAGACATTGCCGAACTTGGTCGAGGTCAGGGTCACCCGCGCCAGCTTGCCGTCGACGGTATCGAGGAAGGTCATGATCCAAGCCATGACGAGGCCGATGGCGAAATGACCGGTCCAGAAGGCCCAGAAAGCCCCCAACACAAAGGCCAGACTGGTGAGGGTCACCTGGTTGGGCGTTATGCCGACGACACTGCAGAATTTCGTGACGCGGCTGGCTGGCCCCGGCCAGACATATTTGGTGATGGCATCCGTCACGCCCTTATAGGAACCGGCGAAGAGACGGGCTTCCAAAGCTTTGACGGAGGTCTCATCGACCTTGGACAGCAGCGGAATCTCCCGCTTGCGCAGGGCATTGTTATAGCTGCCGCCCAGGCCTTCCGCCGTCAGCCGTTCGATCCCCGGCGGCAGAGCCTCTGCGCTTCCGGAGCGGATGGCCGACAGTAGAACCGGCCAGTCTTCAGCCGCGCCATGGACGGCCACCAGCGTTCCATCGTCTGCCAGCAAGGCTACCCCGGAACGCTCCACCATTTTACGGACGAGGGCTTCGTCAAAAACCCAGTCGCCCTGGAGCAGCACGGCACTCTCGCCCGACTTCGGCCCATCGTCGAGCGACGGCGCGATACGATCTGCGCCCACGCGCTTCAGGCTGCGCCGCAGACGCTCGTCGGGCGACAATCCCCACAAGCGCAGCGGCGAGGTTCCGTTTATATAGCCGACGCGCACCGTCTGTCGTTCTGCGACACCCACAATTCCATCCTGTTCCTGTCCGGCGAGGCGCTACACTAGTGGCAGACGTTGTGTCACGCTAGCCCATCGCGCTCTAAACCGTTCAATGTTGGATATCCGGCCCTTTGACCCGCTTTCGCCTTGCCCATCTCTCCGATCTGCATCTTCCCATGGATGGGCTGCCGCTAGGCCCACGCGGCTGGCTTTCCAAACGGGGATTGAGCCATCTTTCCTGGCAATTGAAGCGCCGCAAGCGCCACCTGGGCAGCGTACTTAAATCAATGTTCGCCGATATCGCCGCCACCGCTCCCGGCCATATCGCTGTGACAGGCGACATCACCAATACAGCCCGGCCCGAGGAGTTTCAGCGATCGATCGACTGGCTGTCGCAATTGGGAGCCCCGTCCGATGTCACTTTGGTGCCGGGCAACCATGATGCCCTGGTGACCGTCGCCCATGACGACGGGCAAGGCCATTGGCAGCAATGGATGCGCGGAGATGGCGAAGACCCTTCCGCCTTTCCCTTCGTGCGGCTGCGCGGCCGGATTGCCTTGATCGGCGTCAATACCGCTATCGCCACCCCGGTCTTCCGCGCCACCGGCAAGATCGGCGACGCGCAGCTATCGCGGCTGGAAAAAATCCTGGCCAACCTCGGTGCGCAAGATCTGTTCCGGGTGATCCTGATGCATCACCCGGTGACCGATGGCCTTCAACCGGGTCGCAAAGCGCTGATCGACCGGGCGGAGATGCAGCAAGTTCTGAAACGGGCTGGTGCGGAAATGATCCTGCATGGCCACACCCACCGCGCGAGCTTAACCTCGGTTGCAGGGCCAAAAGGGCCGATTGCGGTGATCGGCGTGCCCTCTGCGTCAGGAACGGCACGCCACGTCGAGCATGCGGCCCGCTGGCACCTTTATGACATCGATGCCGATGGCGCGAATTGGCAGGTCCAGGTTTCTGCCCGTCGATTGGCCCCGGACGATAAGTTTCACGACATCGCGGATTATACGCTGAAGATTCCGTCCAGCCGGGTCTAATAGGTGATCTTGATCGTCAGGCGGTTCACCCCGGCAACGGCAGCGAATTTGACCTCGTCAAAGCCGGGGATGCCCAGCAGACCGGTGGGGTTTCGCGAGAATCCGTAGCCTTCATCGGGAAGCCCGACGAAGGTGCGATTGAATTTTCGATCCATATTCTCGTCGTGATAGACGGCGATGGCATAGGTCCCCGGTTTCGGCACCTCCAGGCAAGCTTCCGTCATCGGTTGGCTGACCGGAACCCTCACCCGAGCCTCCTTGCCACCCGACGCCAGAAAACGCGATGGGTCATCCGGATAAACCGTGACGGTCAATTGCCCCTTGTTGGAGCGTACCCCCTCCATCTGTATCTCGAGCATGGCGCCCCCCGTCACCCCTGGCGCGCAAGCTGCCCAGGCAGATGATGCCGTGAACAGCAGCCAGCCTGCCGTCCCTATCGCTCCGAAGATCCGCATCGCTATCCTTTTTCTTTACGCGACAGCCATTAGCTTAAACAATCTCCCGCCTCATATGGTAGGGGACATACGATATGTCGCCTGTTGAGACAGGATCTGGAAGGTTGCCTTTTGAGCATGGCTAACGCGACGCAGACAAAATTCGGCTATCCCGAGACTTTGATCGCGGAAACCGACTATTGGACCCTTCAGACCCGCCCGGCCCAGCCGACGCTCGGGTCATTGGTTCTGGTCTGCAAGGAAGCCGTCGGCGCGTTCGGCGCCGTAAGTCCCGAGGCTTTTGCCGACCTGGGGCGCACCATCCCCCGGATCGAGGCGATGCTCCAGGCCGCCATCGGTTATCAGCGCATCAACTATCTGATGCTGATGATGGTTGATCCCGATGTGCATTTCCACGTTCTGCCCCGCTATGAAGGCGAGAAGCGTCTGGGCGACATTACTCTTGCCGATAGCTCCTGGCCGGGCGCACCCGACCTTGGAAAGGCCGTCACCTTAAGCCCGGCGGAATTGCAGATATTGCGCGATCATCTGCGGACACATTGGGCGACCGACGTTACCGAATGACGATTGAAGTCGATAATCCGCGTCGCCGGTCCGACGGCTGGTCGATCCTGCGCCTCGATCGCTATATCTTCGCAGCGACCGCCCGCCCCTTCGCGATCACCCTTGGCGTCGTGCTGATCAGCCTATTGCTGGAGCGGGTCTTAAGGCTTTTTGACCTGTTGGCGCAGACCGGCATCTCAATGCCGGTGATCGTCGAACTGGCAGCCAATCTGGTACCCCACTATCTGGGCCTCGCGATGCCGATGGCGTTTTTCATCGCCGTTTTCACGGTGATCGGACGCCTGGACGACAACAACGAACTCGATGCAATGATGGCGAGCGGCCTGTCGATCTCGCGCATCACCCGCCCCTTCCTGATGATCGCTGTTCTTGCAACCGGCGTCAGCCTGCTCCTGTTCGGCTTTGTTCAGCCTTACAGCCGCTACGCCTATCGCGCGTTGCTCGATACCGCATCGAACGCGATCTGGGATGGGCGCACCCAGGCCGCCACCTTTGTCGATACTCCCAAGGGCATCGTGCTCAGCGCCGACGGCGTCGACCCCTCCGGCACCCGGCTGACAGGAGTGTTTCTGCGCGAAAAGCTGCCCAACGGTGGCGAGCGCATCACAACAGCGAATGTCGGCGAACTGTTTTTGGGGGAAAAGACCGGCGAGATGACCCTGGTCATGGAGCGGGGGCAGACCATTGTCGACAAGCCCGGCGAGCCCCTGCAGATGACACGCTTCGAATCCCTGCTTGCATCTGTCTCCTATGCTGACGAACGCCCCCCGTTCCGCCTGCGGGGCGAGGATGAGCGCGAACTGACGCTGATCGAACTGGCCGCGGGCATGCGGGATCCAGCCGCCTCGAAAGTCTCCTATGCCGAAATGGCGGCCGAGCTCTATGGGCGGCTTGCCAGGTCCCTCTCCCTGCCGCTTCTACCACTGCTCGCAATACCGCTGGCCATGGTGTCGAAGCGGGGACGGCGCGGGGCGGGTCTGGTACTGGCTGGCCTGATCCTGTTTGCCTATCAGCATGCGCTGCAGTTCGGGACCAGCCTCGCGGAAGCGCGTCGTGTCGCGGCTTTTCCCGCCGTCTGGACACCCTTCGCGATCTTTGCCGCCCTCTGCCTCTGGCTGTTTCTCTCCAGCCGTCAGCGCCCGGGCGACAATCCGCTGACTCGCATAACCTCGCTGATCGATCTGGCTATCGGCGGCCTGCTGCGCTTTCTTCCTAAGCGGAAACCGCGCCCATGATGCCCGGTATCCTGTCGCGCTATCTTGTCCTGATGCTCGTGAAGCGGGTTGTCGCCAGCTTGGCTGGTTTTGTCGGGCTGCTGCTGCTGCTCGCCACCTTGGACAGCGCCACAGAGATTCTGGATCGGGGCCTGGGAGCGGCGGGCATCGGCTATTTCCTGTGGCTGCGCTTACCGACTGCCGTCGATCAGGCGATGATCCTCGCCATGCTGGTCGGCAGCGTGACGACCTTCACCCTGCTGTCCCGCCGCAGCGAAATGATCATTCTGCGGGCTGCCGGTATCACGATCTATCGCATCGCCCTGATGATGCTGCCCGCCCTGCTGATCTATGCCGCCGCTCACTTCCTGCTGGCTGATCAGGTCAAGCCGGTGGTGCAGCGTGATTTCGCTCTCTGGTGGCAGGCCACGACCCCGCCGGAAAAACTGAAAGATAGCCGCACCGTCTGGTTCCGTGCCTCGCCTGACGTGGTTTCGGCAGAAGCTGTCCGCGACTCCGGACGAGAACTGCTGAATGTCGAGATCTATAAGCGCTCCAAGCAGGACGGGATGTTGATCAGCCGCATGTGGTCGCCCAAGGCGGTCTATGTGGATAACGCCTGGCTGCTCTATGACGCCGAATTGATCCGGGTCGACGGCCCGCGCATCTTCCGGGAAGGTCCATTTGATACGGTCTGGGAGACCAGCTTGCGTCCGGAAGAAGCCGTAGACCTAGCCAATCCGCTCTCCACCCTGGGATCGGGGACGATCCGGAGTGCGCTGGATGGCGAAGCACCGGCAAACAGGTCCCAGGCCTATTATCTGACTCATCTGAATGCCGCCTATGCCACCCCCTTGGCCTCTTTCGTCATGTTCATCCTCGGTCTCGTCTGTGCCTATGGCGACCGACGCAGCATGGCGGGCGAGAAACAAGCCCTCTTCAGCCTGGGCATTGGCATGGCTTTCATGCTGGTCAACGGCATCATGGTCGCGTTCGGTGAGGCAGGGGCGATTCCGCCGGCGCTTGCCGCCTGGGGGGCATTAACCATATTTGCCTGTGTTGCAGGCACCATCCTGCTAAGGTTCGAAGAATGATGATCGTTTGGATCGATACAGCCCCCGCTGTGGGTGCCCCTGCCCTGTTTGGACTTCCGCCGGTAACGCGCCTGCGCAGAAGTATCGCCAAGGTTTTGCCCACTGTCGGTGAGCCCATCCTGTCGGATGCCTCGCAAGGTCCATTGGGACAGCGTTTGATCCTGGCACTGAAGGCTGCCAAGGGGCCGCTACTGGTCATAGACGGCGCGACCGTCATTGACAGCCGCCTCATCGGTTTTCTGGGCAAAGGCGACACTCCCGTGGCCGCCTTCCATGGCGAAGGGCGTGAACGAGCGGTGATTGCCCGCCTGACCCCGGAGATGGCGGACAGCATCGACCCGGCGGCCTCCGACCTGCTGACAGTCTGCGACGCCCTGGTGCGCGATGGGCGGATCGAGCCCCTGGCCAATGACGCGATGCCAGGTTTCATGGCCAATCTGCGCCGATCCATCGACTTCTGGCTGTTCACCGTCTCTGACGACGAGACCCGGAAACGGCTGGAGCGCTGGATGTTCTGGTCAAACTACAAGGGATCGACCGATCTGCTGACACGCTGGGTCTTCCCGCCCATCGTCTGGCCCCTGACCCAGCTTGCCACCCGCTGGCACATCCACCCGAATCTGATCACCTTCGTGTCGATCATCTTCACCTTTGCAGCAGTGCCACTGTTTGCCAAAGGGATGTTCTTCTGGGGCTTTGTCCTGGCGTTCGGCATGTGCATTCTCGACAGCGTCGACGGAAAGGTCGCCCGCCTGACCCTGACCGATTCGCCCATCGGCAATATTTTGGACCACGGTCTAGACATCATTCATCCGCCGCTGTGGTATGGCGCTTGGGCGTTCGGGCTGGGCGGCCTTGCTTTTGGCGATCCGATGATCCAGCTGGCGATCTGGCTGATCGGCTTCTATGTCGCCGACCGGATCGTGCTGGGCATTGCCAAGGCGCGCTTCAAGCGCGGGCTCCATGCGATGACCGAACTGGACGGAAAAGTTCGGGCGATCATTGCACGTCGCAACATCAATCTCGTCATTTTTGGCGTTGCCCTCCTGCTTGGAAAAGGCGAAATCGGTCTGATCGCCGTAACGGCATGGCAAGGGCTGACGCTGCTATGGCACACGATCCGCACCATTATGGTGAAGCCACTCCCGCTTAAGGCCGCTTGATGAATATGCAGACAACGTCCGGGATCATCGTCAGTCGCGTAGAGGATAAGGCGGCTCTCGACCGCTTTATCCGCCTGCCTGAACGGCTGCATGCCCGCGACCCGGCTTATATCGCTCCGCTACACATGGAGCGTGAGGAAGCGCTTTCATCAAAAAAGAACCCCTATTTCACCCATGCCGAAGCCGCTTACTTCATTGCGGTTCGCGATGGGGTGGATGTTGGCCGTATCACGGCCCAGGTCGATTTCGAAGCTTTGAAGTTGGAGCCTAATGTCGGCCATTTCGGGATGATCGCGGCCGAGGACGACCCTGCCATCTTCAGCGCGCTGATCGATGCCGCCTCCGACTGGTTGATCGAACGCGGCATGACCCACATCCGGGGTCCGCTGAATCTATCGACCAACGAGGAGACGGGTCTGCTGGTGGACGGGTTCGATCATCCGCCCATGCTGCTGATGGGACATGACCTTCCTTACGTGGGCCCGCGCCTTGAACAGGCGGGCTTCACCAAGATCAAGGACGTGGTCGCCTATCTCTACGATACGCGGGGCGAATTGCCGGTGGCGGCGAAACGCCTGCTGAAGCGCGCCATGCATCCGAGCATGGTTCTGCGCCCGATGGACTGGAGCCGTTACGATCAGGAGATCCGCTCGGTTACCGAGATCTTCAATGATGCCTGGTCAGGCAATTGGGGCTTTGTCCCCCTGACAGAGGCCGAAACCGCCCATATGGCGAAAGCTTTGAAACCACTCATCCATGAACGTCTCAATTGGTTTGTCGAGATCGATGGTGAGGTTGCAGGCTTCATCGTGGCTTTGCCCAATCTCAATGAAGCGATCCGCGACCTCCGCGGCAAGCTATTCCCCTTCGGTTGGCTGAAACTGCTCTGGCGCCTGAAAGTCAAAGGGGTCAAGACTGCGCGCGTTCCCTTGATGGGTGTGCGCCGTCGCCATGCAGGCAGCCTGATGGGAGGCCTTATTCCCTTCTTGCTGGTCGACGCGGCCCGTCGCGGATCGCTGGAAAAAGGCTTCGAAAAGATGGAGCTGTCCTGGATTCTTGAGGATAATACCCCCATGCGCCGCATCATCGAAACCCTGGGCGCCGAGACCTACAAAACATACCGCATCTATCAAAAAGCCCTGGATAGCAAGTCGTGAGCGGCATTACGGCCCTGGTGCTGGCTGGCTCCCGTCAGGGGGCCGCCGATCCGCTTGCCGTTGCAGGCAATGTCAGCCACAAGGCGCTGCTGCCCGTCGGTGGGCAGGCGATGATCCTGCGCGTCGTCACGGCCCTGCGTGCCAGCGGACGGATCGGCAGGATCGCGATTTCCATCGAAAGCCCGCAGGCTCTCGCCCCCATCATCGGCCTTCTAGGCGATGTGGAGATCCTTCCCGCAGCATCAGGACCCAGCAAAAGTGTGGCCGAAGCCCTGGACCTTCTGGGCGCACCTCTTCTTGTGACCACCGCCGACCATGCGTTGCTGCAACCGGAATGGGTCCGGCAGTTTCTGGATGATCAGCCGGCAGATGCCGATCTGGCCATCGGCCTGGCAGAGCGCAAGGCCATTCTGGCGGCTCTACCGAACACCCGCCGGACTTATCTCAAGTTTTCCGATGGTGCCGTTTCGGGGTGCAATCTCTTTTACCTCCGTACGCTGGAGGCGCGCCGGGCTGTTGTTCTGTGGCAGCGCCTGGAAGCCTTGCGCAAACAACCGCTGCATATGATTGCCGCCTTCGGGGTCTGGCCGCTGATCCGCTTTGCCACGGGCACTTTGAGCAAACGAGCGGCCCTGAAGCATATCGGTAGGAAAACCGAACTCGCAGTCGGCGCGGTTGAGATGAAGAACGGCCTAGCGGCTGTCGACGTCGACAAACTCCAGGATTTGGAACTGGTGGAAGAACTGTTCCGCACCGGCCGGATCTAAGCCGTCTAAAGATGCTGTTGACCCGTCTATAGCTTCACACTGCACCTCTTCCTCCATCACCTGACCGATGGAGGAACCAGATGCCTACGCCTAGCCGACCGCGCCTGATCGAACGCCGTTTTACCCAATCCATCGCCGCCCCGCGAACCGCCGTGCATCCCCTCCTTTGTCCAGAGCGGGAATGCGACTGGCTGCCGGGATGGAGCTATCGCATGATCCGTTCGGAAAGCGGGCTCGCCGAACTGGGAGCCGTCTTCGCGACGCCCTACCCTTCTGGCGGAGAGTCGATCTGGATCGTGACGCGCCACTATGTTCCGACCGGAGTCGGCTTCATCCGCCTGCAGCCCGATGGCTTGCTGGTCGAAATAGAGATCGATCTCCGCCCCGATGGCGCTGACCGTTGCTTCGTGGATATTCTCTATCGCTATACGGCGGTGTCCGAGGTGGGCGAGGTCGCCCTCGCGACGCTGGCATCCGCCCAATGGCAGACGACGATGGAGCATTGGGAAGGAGCGATGAACAGATGGTTCGCCCTCGCAGCGTGACCGGCCGCTCGCTCAGCATTGGAGCCCTTGCCCGTCGGGCGGGGCTTTCCCGGGCTACTTTGCTTTACTATGACCGCATCGGGCTGTTGTCCCCCGAAGATCGTAGCGCCAAGGGGTATCGACTCTACGGCCCCGAAAGCCAACGCCGACTTGAGCGCATTCGGGAACTACGCAGCACCGGCCTGCCACTGACGGAGATCGCATCACTATTGGATGGTCGAAGTGCAAAAGAAATCCTCGAGCGGCAATTGACGGAGATCACTCAAGCAGAAGCGTCGCTCGCCACTCAGAAAGCAGTGGTTTCAGCTTTGCTCGGCAGTCCCCTGACTCCAACCGGCCTGAACCGAGAAAGTTGGACAGCGCTTTTTGCTGAAATCGGGCTCAGCCACGCCCAAATGAGCGACTGGCATCGCAACTTCGAGGCACGGGCTCCCGAAGCACATGCCGCATTTCTTCGAAGCCTTGGGATTCAGGAGCTTGAAATTGCGACGATCAGACAATGCAGCCGCTGAACTCTAAACCCTTAGGTTGGTTGCAGGATCAAGGGCATTGACGCCAACGAGCGTAATCGTGAATTCCGCATAACCATCGCCATTTACGTCCCCCGACAAGCTATGCGCCGCCGCGTCGAAACGCAGTTCGCCCGCTGTCTTGCTGAAGGCAGCTCCGCCAATGAAATCGAAAGCCTGATTACCGTCGATCTTGGTGTTAGCGTCCAGGCTGATCAGTTGCAGGATATCTCCGGCTGAAAAATCCTCAATCGTCGTCACCTGGTTCTTAACGCCCACCTCAATGCCACGATAATTGAAGATGTCATCGCCCGCTCCGCCATAGAGCGTGTCTCCGCCATTAATGAAGCATAGAACGTCATCGCCGGCATGGCCTTTCACCAGATCGCCCCCCACACCGCCGGACAACGTATCGTTGCCATCGCCACCATAGAGACGGTCAACACCATCGTCCCCAACGAGGCGATCATCTCCTGCGTCGCCCGACAAAGTATCGTTATGCGCCCCGCCGAATATCTGATCATTGCCGATGCCGCCCCAGGCAACATCCAGCCCCGCTCCGCCACTCATGAGATCATCACCATAACCGCCGTAAAGGCGGTCATCGCCATCTTCACCGTATAGGGTGTCGTTACTGGCGTCCCCATATAAGGAATCGGCACTCAGCCCACCGACCAGGATGTCGCTGCCGAAGCTTCCAACCAGAGTATCGCTTCCCGCACCGCCACTGAGCACGTCGTTTCCGGCGCCACCGTTCAAACTGTCGTTTCCAGCCTCGCCTAATAGGCGGTCCTCACCATCCAGACCTAGGATGACATTCTTACCGATATTGCCGTAAATCGCATTGTCTTGGCTGTTACCGTGGCCGACCCAATTACCGGCACCATCCAGAACCAACCGCTCGAGGTTTATCGCCAGCGTGTAACTACCGTCGAAGATGACCCGGTCATTCCCGGTCGTATCGGAGATGACGTCATATTTATCGGCGTAATAAGTATCGTTACCAATGCCCCCTATCAGGTGATCGGCCCCACTTCCGCCAGATAACTTATCGTCCCCTACCCCACCAGAAATAACGTCATTACCAGCATTTCCAACCAGCAGATTATTGACCTCGTTCCCGATCAGAAGATCCGCTCCCGCCCCACCGATCGCCTGTTCGATCACGGCACCGGCACAGATGACGAATCCTCCCCAGGACGAAGAGGCGCGAGAGAGATAACCGCCAGCATTCTTTCCCGACAGTTCGGCATCTCTAAGATCAATGGTGGCTTTGCCTGCTCCTGTATAGCGGATGGTATCTATGCCGCCAGTGTCCCAGATGGATTTCCAGACATTACCGGCACCTAGGGTCGCGCTAATCTTATAGACAGTATTGCCCTTATTCGTATTGGGATTGGCGCCATAGATGGATTGCAACACAGCAACATCAAGCGCCATAGGCGAGGCAACCCAACCGTACCCCTTATCGTAGTTGGCAAATCCAGGCAGATTCGGCGCGTCATCCTTGTAACTCATGACGGTAAAGAGCGGAGAATTGTTACCATAATCCCCAAGATCGTAGGGGTCGGTCACCCCCGGCATGATCGCTGAGCTTCCGCCGTTGTCATGGGGATGAGCCAGGCCGAGCCCATGTCCCAGTTCGTGAATGATGGTCATGAAACCAAAGTTACCGGGCGCCATACCCTTGTCGCTCCAGCCAATTCCATCCTGATTATAGTACCCCTGGCCCTGATAATACCCGCCGTGGGGGCCATTCTGAGCAGCAAGCCACCCAGGTCCCCCAAAGAAAGCATCGTCTACACGGTGGAACTGCAAATTTCCGCCAGAAGCCACTTCCTTGAAATGGATATCAAGATATTCAGCGTAGACATTCAAAGCAGCCCGAATGCTTGCCTTGCCACCCGAACTCCAATCGTCATAGGACTCAGGGAAGGAGAAAGTGATGGGGCTTCCTGCCGACTCTTTCCATTTGTCACCCCAGGTGATCGAAGAAAGCCATGGGTTATCAGGCTGCTTCACGGAACCTGGAGACGCAATCGCCATGACACATACTTTCGCTTAAGACAGGAGAAAGCAGCCTAGCAACCTATCCGCGAGCTCACAACATGGCAGATCGAACAATTAATCGCGTAAAATGCGGTATATTCTCGCAGTCAGCAGCCACCTTTGATTGTAAATCCGAATCTCCCCTCGCCCCCGACAATAGGCATATCGGACCGCTTGACAACACGCACGCCCCCGTTCCGAATATTTCGGCGATGACCATCCTTGCCCACTATGGCTTGACCTGCAAAAAACCCCTTGCCACCCCTGCCTGAAATGCCCTACAAGGCGCCCCACGACGGCGACGGAGTGTAGCTTAGCCTGGTAAAGCGCTTGCTTCGGGAGCAAGAGAGCGGAGGTTCGAATCCTCTCACTCCGACCATCGTCGACCCAAGAACCCGCCTGCTCTGCAGTGCGGGTTTTTTGTTGTCTGGACCGCCGCCTCCGACCGGCCGTTCAATCACCCCGACTCATCTCTTATATAAGACATAAAATATATTGATTCCGATTGCTCCGCCCCGTATCGTTTGAAGCAATAAGGGCTGGCTCGATCAGCCAGCTAAGAAGAAATATTCGGGGGCGAAATGGCCGGGGTGGACATCAAAGGTGCCGTCAAGCGCTATGGCAACGTCCAGGTGCTGCACGGTATCGATCTTGAGATCCGTGACGGGGAATTCGTGGTTTTTGTCGGCCCCTCGGGCTGCGGAAAATCCACGCTGCTCCGCATGATCGCGGGGCTGGAAAGCATCAGCGGCGGCACCATCGAGATCGGTGGTCGCGTTATGAACGACGTACCGCCCCGCGGGCGCGATATCGCGATGGTCTTTCAGGACTATGCGCTTTATCCGCATCTTTCGGTCTTCGAAAACATGGCCTTTGGACTTCGCTTGCGAAAAGCCCCCAAGGCAGAAGTCGAGACGGCGGTGAAGCGCGCGGCAGGGATCCTCAAGATCGACCATCTGCTGGACCGCAAGCCGCGCGCGCTTTCGGGCGGTCAACGTCAGCGCGTGGCCATGGGCCGTGCCATCGTTCGCGATCCGCAGGTTTTTCTGTTCGACGAACCGCTGTCAAACCTTGACGCGCTGCTGCGATCGGAGATGCGGGTGGAGATCAAACGGCTGCATCAGCAGCTGAAAACCACCACCATCTACGTGACCCATGATCAAGTCGAGGCGATGACCCTGGCCGACAAGATCGTAGTGCTTAAGGGCGGCGATATCCAGCAGGTCGGCAGTCCTGACGATATCTATAACCGCCCGGCCAATCTTTTCGTCGCGGGCTTTACTGGCTCACCGCCGATGAATGTCATCGACGCCACGGTTCAGGGAGATGGACTACAGCTTGCAGAGGGCATCACCCTTCCTCTGCCCGCAGCCCTGCGCAACGCCCACGGAGGGCGCGATGGGCAGGCGGTAAAGCTGGGCATCCGCCCCGAACATATGTCGCTGGCCGGGGATGGTCCGAGCTTCACGCTGCCCGTCTCTCTCGTTGAGCCGCTAGGGTCCGATACCCTGGCTTTCCTGACCCTAGGCAGCCGCGAGATCGTGGCCCGCTTCACGCCCGATGAAGCACCGCGCGCAGGCGACCGCGTCACGGTTCATCTGCAATCCGACAAGCTGCATCTCTTCGACGCCCAGACGGGCGCGACGCTTACCCATCGCTGACATCAAGACCGGCAGGCTATGCACCGGCCGGATCACATCTGTGGAGGTACGGAAATGAGGAACAAGCTTACCAGCCTTCTGCTTGCCGCCGGTGCCGCCTCGGCGCTGATCTGCGGAACCGCATCGGCCCAGGCTCTCAAGGTGTTCGTCGGCGGCCAGCAGCGCCCCGACGTCATGAAGCAGCTCTTCGACATCTATGAGCGCGAAACCGGCCAGAAGGTCGAACTGGAAGTCGGCGGCACCACGTCGGAAGCCCAGCAGCAGTATCTAACCACCGTGCTGTCGTCCAAGGATGCGTCGCTGGACGTCTTCCTGATCGACATCGTGCGTCCGGCACAATATGCCGCCGCCGGTTGGGCCGAACCGCTCGACCCCTATATCGGCGCCAACAAAGCCGAATTGCTGAAGCGCTATCTGCCCGCCTATGCCGAAGCGAACAACGTCAACGGCAAGCTGGTGGCGATGCCTGCCTTTGCCGATGCCATGTTCCTTTACTACCGCAAAGATCTGCTGGAAAAGCACGGGGTCCAGCCGCCCAAGACCTGGGACGAGATGGTCGCCGCCGCCCAGAAGATCACGGGCGCCGAGGGCAATCCGAACCTCCAGGGCTTCTCCTATCAGGGGGCCAAGATCGAAGGCGCAACCTGCACATTCATGATCCCCTTCTGGGGCAAAGGCGCCGAACTGCTGAACAACGGCAAGCCCAGCGTCAACAATACGGCAGGCAAGGAAGCCTTCCAGTTCCTGCTGGACCTCAAGGACAAGAGCAAGGTCTCCAAGTCGGCCATCGCCGAAGTGACGACCGAAGGCACGCGCCTGGATTTCCAGGCGGGCAACGTGGTCTTCGCCCAGCTCTGGGGTTATGGCTGGAACCGCTTCCAGGCGGACGACAGCTCGGTCAAGGGCAAGGTTGGCGTCGTGCCGTTGCCTTCCTTTGCCGGTGGCAAGCCCGTCACCTGCGTTGGTGGCTGGCAGTGGGCCGTTTCCAGCTTCTCCAAGAACAAAGAGAAGGCCGCGAACTTCGTCATGTGGATGTCCGGTCCGCGCGTAATGAAGGAACTGGCCCTGCGTGCCTCGAACCTGCCTGCCATTCCGGAAGTCTACAAGGACCCGGAAGTGCTGAAGTCGATCCCCTGGTTCGAACAGGCCCTGCCGGTGGTCCAGACCGCCCGCGCCCGCCCGGTGAGCCCGCGCTACACCGAAGTCTCCGAAACCATCCAGTCCAATGTGAACGCGGTGCTGGCTGGGGTTAAGACGCCGGACGCAGCCCTGTCGGAAATCGACAGTCGCCTCGCCCGCATCTATCGCTAAGCGTAACGGGGCCGGGGTACCCCCCCCCCCCGGCCCCTCTCCACCCGAGGTTCCCATGGCTTCCCGCCCGCAAAAGATCCCGCGCGACATGCCCGAGGGCTGGCTTGCCTTCCTGATGCTGCTGCCTGCCATGGCGCTGCTGGGGCTGATCGTCGTCTATCCGGTGGGACGGCTGATCTATACGAGCCTGTTCGATCTGCGCCTGTCCGCCGGTTCCACCGAACCGATCTTCATCGGGATCGAGAACTACATCTTCGCCCTGACCGAAGATCCGCAGTTCTGGCACGCAACCTGGAACACGATCATCATCGTGCTGGTCACGGTGCCAGGCAGCCTTCTGGTCGGCCTGGGCCTCGCGCTGCTGGCGAACCAGCCCTTCCGCTATCGCTGGCCCACCCGCCTTGCACTGCTGCTGCCCTGGGCGCTGCCGCTGGTCTTTGCGGGCCTGATCTTCCGCTGGTTCTTCAATACCGACTACGGGATCGTCAATGACGTGTTGAACCGCCTGGGGCTGGAAGGCACCTCCTGGCTGACGCGCCCCAATCTGGCGATGGCCTGCATCTGCCTTGTCATCATCTGGAAGTCGGCCAGCTTCATGGCCATGATCCTGCTGGCTGGGCTGCAGACCATTCCCCGCGCGCTTTATGAAGCCGCCGAAGTGGATGGCGCCACCCGCTTCCAGCAGTTCGTAAAGATCACCCTGCCCATGCTGGTGCCATCGATCCTGGTGGCGATGATCTTCCGCACCATTACCGCCATACAGACCTTCGATATTCCCTATGCCCTGACCGCTGGCGGACCGGGCAACACCACCGAAACCCTGGCGATGTATATCCACAAGAACACCATCGACTTCCTCGATTTCGGCTATGGTTCGGCCCTGGCTGTGCTGATGTTCTGCGTCTCCATGATCGCCACTACCGCCTATCTGCGGTTCGTCAAGGCCGGAGGCTCCGATGAGCGCTGATCAAACCTCGACCGAGCGCGTCACAATCGAACGTCGCCTCTGGCTGTTCGTCGCGGGGGCCATCGTCTGCGTGAATGGTTTTTTCCCGGCGATCTGGATCCTGTTAACGTCGCTGAAGACCGATAGCGAACTGCAGGTGAAGCCGATCACCTATCTGCCGGTCGATGCGACCATGAAGAATTATCTTCAGGCTTTCACCGAACAGCCGCTGCTGACCTTCGTGTTCAACAGCGTCGTGGTCGCGGTCGGTGCCACCATCCTCTCGCTGCTGGTAGCGGCATTGGCAGCCTACCCCATCGCGCGGCTGCAGATGCGGTATCGCAACCTCGTGCTGTCGGCCATCGTCGCCATCAGCATGTTCCCGCTGATCTCCATCATGGTGCCGCTCTACCAGACCATGCGGGCGCTGGGACTGCTGAACAGCTATCTCGCGCTGATCCTGCCCTATTCGGTGCTGAACCTGCCGGTCTGCGTGCTGATGCTGGTCAGCTTCTTCCAGGGTATCCCGAAGGATCTGGAAAACGCCGCCATGATCGACGGCTGCACCCGTATCGGCGCGCTGTTCAAGGTGGTCCTGCCGCTATCGGCGCCGGGGGTTTTTACGGCGGGGATCATCAGCTTCGTCAATGCCTGGGATGAGTTCCTGCTGGCGCTCTCCATGAACTCCTCCATGACGATGCGGACTCTCCCTGTGGGCATCACGCTCTATCAGGGCGAGTTCGCTTTCCCCTGGCCGATCATCTCGGCCGCGCTGATGGTCGCCATCGTGCCGATTGCCGTGCTGATCGTCATTTTCCAGGAACGCGTCGTTTCGGGCCTCACGTCCGGCGGCATGAAGGGCTAGCGCCATGTTCAATCCCACGAATTTCACCGCCGCCGAAGGGTTCGGCACTGTCGAGACGACCAAAAACGGCGTGCGCCTGCAAACCTCGCAAGGCCCCCTAACGGTCGAGGCTCATGCCCCCGGCACCTTCCGCCTGCGCGCCGGTCGCACTGACCTTCCCGACTATGATCTGCTGATCAAGAAGGAGGCCGACCCCACTCTGCGCGTCGATGTGACGGTGGAGGCCGATCGCATCACGATCCGTCAAGGTGAGAGCGATCTGACCCTGACGCCGAATCCGCTGCGGCTGGAACTGAAGCTCGGCGGGCGGACGATCCTGACCTCCATCACCGATCAGCACTTCCGGGGCTGGAGCCGCATGCCTGCACTGGGCAAAGGCGACACCCACTGGCTGCTCTCCCTGGCGCTGGTCTCAGGCGAAGCGGTCTATGGCTTTGGCGAGAAATGGGGGCCGCTCAACCGGCGCGGCCAACTGATCGTCAGCCGGATCGAGGACGCGTTGGGCGTCAATACCGAGCTTGCCTATAAAAACACCCCCTTCGGCTGGTCGCCGCGCGGCTGGGGCGTGTTTGCCCATACACCGGCGACCGTGACCACCGGTGTCGGCTTTGCCCAATGGTCACACCGCACGCTGGCGATGGCCGTCGAGGATGAGGCATTCGACGTTTTCCTGTTTACGGGCGCGGAACCAGCGGACCTTGTGCGCCGCTATACAGCCCTGACCGGCCGTCCGAGCCGCCCGCCCGACTGGAGCCTGGGAGTCTGGCTGTCCCGCGCCTATTACCGCACGCCCGAAGAATGCGTGGCTGTTGCCAAGGAAGTGCGCCAACACAAGATTCCTTGCGACGTCATCACTTTCGACGGCCGCGCCTGGCAAGACACACCGACGCGCTTCTTGTTCGAATGGGATAAGAGCCGCTTCAAGGACCCTGCCGCCACATGCAAAGAGCTTAAGGACCTCGGTTTCCGGATCTGCAATTGGCAGTATCCGCTGGTCTCCACCGCTCATCCCGATTACCCGGACTTGGCGGCCAAAGGCTACTTCCTGAAAGACGCAAAGACCGGCGAGCCTTACGTCTATCAATGGGACCCGGGTCCCTTTGGCGCCGTGCTCACCCCGTTGCCGCCCAGCGGTATCATCGATTTCACCAACCCCGCCGCCTACGATTTCTGGAAACAGGCCCACAAGCCGGTCTTCGATGTGGGCGTCGATGTCTTCAAACCCGATTTTGGCGAACAGGTGCCGGACGATGTGGTCGCCTTCAATGGCGACAGCGGCAGGCGCCTGCACTCGGTCTATACCGCGCTTTATAATCGCTGCGTGTTCGAGGCGACTGCCGAGTATGGTCCCGGCCCCCAGCCGGTCGTCTGGGCGCGCTCAAGTTGGATCGGGGCGCAGCGATATCCTGTGCAATGGGGCGGCGATCCGCAGACCGATTGGGAAGCGATGGCGGCCTCGATCCGGGGCGGCCTTAGCTGGGGCATGAGCGGCGTGCCCTATCACGCCTCCGACGTCGGCGGCTTCTATGGCGCCAGCCAACCGGATGCCGAGCTTTATGTGCGCTGGGTGCAGGCAGGCATTCATATCAGCCACTTCCGCTTCCATGGTATCGGCGTGCGCGAGCCCTGGGGCTTTGGCGAGGAAGCGCTCGGGATCGTCCGCAAGGCGCTGGAATGGCGCTATCGCCTGATCCCCTATCTCGCCCGCTGCCTCGACGAGGCAGCAAATGCCTCCGTGCCCGTGCAGCGCGCCATGGCCTATGCCTTCCCCAATGATCGTCATGCCCACATCTATGAGACCCAATTCATGTGCGGGCCCAACCTCCTGGTCGCCCCCATCATCGCGCCTGGAGGCGAAGTAGAGGTCTACCTGCCTGCAGGCGAGCGCTGGGTCGATCTGGATAGCGGCACGGTGCTCGAAGGCGGCCAACTTATAAAGATGGTCTGCCCACTCGACCGCATTCCACTCTTTGGCCGCGTCGGAGGAGACATCCAACTAGGACCGACTGTGCAGCACTTGGGAGAGTGTGGAGACAAAGCAACAACGGTGGAAATTTGGCATTTCACCGCCCAAGGCGTCAAATCATGATCCAAATACTTTGTGGACCTGATTAACGACCTGCTGCCGTTTGAATTTCATCCATTAGATATTGCGCTTTATCGCGTAGAATTTCGAATTGCTGTTGAGAGAGATCCTGAACGCGATTAAGCTTAACGTAAATGAAGCTAAGGCACGATATGAAATAAAAATACCTCAGAGAAACAAGATCTTGTTTATAAGAACCTGATTTTAGTCTATTTGCCCTGAATTGCTCCATAAATTTTATCTGTATAGCCTTATAATCTTCGATTACCCCCAAACGAAATAATGAAGACAACAATCCACCATACTCAAATCCGATTGGAGCGAACGAGAATTCACCCCAGTCGATGAGGGTAAATTTTGGCTTTTTAAAGCGTATATTCTTTTGCAAAAGATCAAGATGCGATGGTACGCGAGGCATATCTTGGCAAAGCCGAGACATTCCATCCAGCATAGCAATAATCTTTTGAGAGTTGAAGCTTTCGGGGGCGGTCAGCAATGGCCCTTTAATTATCTTGCGAATATATTGCCGGTAGTTACCGCGGTAACGCCGAGATGCTGGCGCGGAAAAATAATCAAAACTCCCGAAACATGACAAATCCGGAGCGTCCGCCTGCATAACCTTAACAATACTCACAATCTTCAAATAATCTCGATAAAGATTAACTGATCTCCGGCCTTCCTTAGACATAAATATACTGCTACCCAAAAAAGACCTTTCGATCTTTAGTATTTTCGGACAGTATTTTTGAGCAGAAGGCCAAACATTCAGTATGTTTTTATAAAAAAACTCTTCTGCACTTGTTCCACTAAAAATGGGCCTATGAAATAATCTCTTTTCCACTATAGACAAGCATCTGTCATTTTCGTTGCATATGCTATGAACCAATATCCCTCTAGTGGAAAAGCGGCCACCCCCCTCTGAAACGACCGAATAAGAGGTCGGAACAAATTTTTCGTAATGCTCCTTCAGTATTTCCCGAATTTTCTCCGGGATTACATGATTTAAATCAGCAGCCATAACTTCACACTAACAACGGAATAGAAAGAGAAACATCACAGCACAAATAATAAACGTCAGGCCAAAATGGCAACCACGATACAAACTTATTCTGACTGCAGATTCGAAACAAACTCCGCCATTCCGATCTGGCGGTCACGACGCAGGCGTTCGGCCATCAAAATGGCCCTGACGCGCATATAGGTTTCGTCAAGGTCGGAATTCACCAGCGTGTAATCATATTTGTTCCAATGAGACACATCGTCGTGTGCCTTGGCCATACGACGGGCGATCACCTCTTCGGGGTCCTGGGCCCTACCACGCAGACGACGCTCCAATTCCTGCATCGATGGCGGCAAGATGAAGATAGTCACCAGATCGGGCCGCGCGCGGCGGAGCATCTGCTGGGTACCCTGCCAATCGATGTCGAACAGCACATCCAGCCCTTGGGTCAGCGCCTTTTCGACCGGGTCGCGCGGCGTGCCATAATGATTGCCATAGACTTCTGCATATTCGAGCAGACGGTCCCCGGCAACCAATTCATCGAAATCCGACTTACCAATGAAATGATAATCACGACCATGCTCTTCGGCGGGCCGCCGGTCACGCGTGGTCACTGAAATCGAGAGGGTCACCTGAGAGTCATCCGCCCGCAACATCCGGGAAAGCGTTGTCTTGCCCGTACCGGACGGCGAAGACAGGATTAACATGAGCCCACGGCGCTTGGCCGCCAGCGAAAGATCAGGAAGGGTAAGGTCGGTATGGGCGGTCATTCGACGTTTTGAACCTGCTCGCGGAACTGATCGATCACGGTTTTTAGCTCCAGGCCGAGCCGCGTCACCGCCATCTCCGCCGCCTTCGACATCAAGGTATTCGCCTCGCGATTGAATTCCTGCGCAAGGAAATCCAGTTTACGTCCTACCGCGCCATCGGCAACGAGCAATTCTCGAGCTGCGGCAACATGCGCCTCCAACCGGTCCACTTCTTCGGTGGGATCGGCTTTCGCGGCCAGCAGGGCAATCTCTGCCACCATACGATCTTCGGGAACGCTGGCCCCTTCCAGCAAAACAGTGACCTGGGCTTTGAGCTTCGCTGCGACAGCGGCAGTCTGCAAGGTCGCCGCCGACCGGGCTTCGAGAGTCAATCTCTCCACGAGATCCAGATGTCCTGCCAGCACCGCGCTCAGACGTCGCCCTTCACTCCGCCGCGTATCAACGAGGGCGGCCAGCGCAGCATCAAGCCCGTCAAGGATCGCCTTGTCCTGGGCCGACGTATCTTCCTGAGCGGCCTCCGGTTCCGGCGCCTCCATCACCCCACGCAAAGACAGAAGATCCGTCAGCCGGGGCGGCGTCTGATCGACCAGAAGCCCCAAATCCTGCTGCAAGGCGACGAGAGTTTCGATATAGGCTCGATTGATCGTCAGCGACGCCGACTTAACCTCGACGCGGCGAAGCTCCAGGGTCGCGCTAATATTACCGCGTTTCAAAGCTTTGCCGATTCTCTCACGCGCCGGTATTTCCAGGCGGTCGGCACCACTAGGAAGGCGGATACGGATATCCAGCCCCTTCCCATTGACGCTCTTAAGCTCCCACTGCCAGGAGTAAACATCTTCGACGCCGTTCTGCCGCGCGAAGCCAGTCATGCTGTGAATACAGATATCGCTCATGTGCCTGTTATATCGGCTGGACCTTGTGCGGGCAACGCGCCAAACCCGATGAAACGCGGTATGATGGGAAATGCTTGATCTTTTCGGCCGATCCCCGGCGCTGATTGCCCCTGGCGTGGTTCTTCTAACTGCGTTTTCCGACGTGGCTGTTCTCAAGTCGCAGATCGAGGCTGTCTCACTCCTTGCACCGTTTCGACATATGACTACGCCCGGCGGGCGGCCTATGGGGGCTGCTATGACGAATTGCGGGCCGCTCGGCTGGGTCGGCGACCGGAACGGTTATCGATATGAGGCGACCGATCCCTTGACCGGCCGCCCTTGGCCCGAGATGCCATCAGCGTTTATGACACTGGCTCGTCGTGCTGCCGAAACCGCAGGCTTCGGAAATTTCAAACCGGACGCCTGTCTCATCAACCGCTATGCCGTTGGCGTAGGCATGGGCATGCATCGAGATGTCGATGAGTTAGACCGCGAGGCACCGATTGTATCGGTATCGCTTGGACTTACAGCCCGTTTTGTCATCAGGATTGAGGGAAAACTGCAAAAAATTGAACTCAACGAAGGTGATGTTCTTGTCTTCGGCGGACCGGCGAGAGAAGCCGAACATGGTGTTCGGCCTGTTCGGCACAGAGAGGACTCGCAGCCGACAGACTTCCGCTTTAATCTGACGTTACGCAAAGCACGCTGATGCTTGCACGGGGCCGTAAACCATGGTTGTTTGCGGCCCGTTATACATACATGGATCTTTAATGTGAGTTTTTCGCCGGATAAGCCGCTTCGCCTGGGATATTGTCAAAGCACGATTCTGCGTAAGAACAGGCTATTCGCAGCCTGCCTGCCGGAAGCGGGCGCTTTGATCAAAATCGGCAGGATTAGCGGCAATACACAAGGCGTGGATGCAATCATCGGCTGGGGTCGCAAGAAAACCAGCCTCAGAGCGATGAAGCTTGCCGAAAAGCAGAAGCTTCCTTATTTCGCCATTGAGGATGGGTTTCTGCGTTCGCTGGATCTTGGTGTACGCCGAGCTGACGCCTTGAGCCTGTTGGTTGACAAAACCGGCATCTATTATGATGCCCGTTTCCCGTCCGACTTAGAAACTCTGATCTCGGCTGGCGCAGGCGGAGAGGATATAGCCCGCGCGGAGGCAGGGATGGCCCTACTGCGCCATCAGCGTTTGTCTAAATATAACGCAGCCCCCGAAATGGATGAGGCCTTGCTGTCCCGTGGCGACAGGGAACGGATCCTAGTTGTTGACCAGACGGCTGGCGACGCCTCCATTATCTATGGCTTAGCATCAAAAAGCAGCTTTAAGCACATGCTAGAAGCTGCCAAAGACGAAAATCCGAGTGCGGAAATCATCGTCAAGATTCATCCCGATGTCGCTGCCGGACGTCGCCAGGGGCATTTGGCCGATTGGGCACGACGCTGGAACTGCACCCTTATTGATCAGAGCTGCAATCCCTGGTCATTACTGGACCGGGTCGATCAAGTCTACGTCGTCACCAGTCAGATGGGATTCGAAGCGGCGATTGCGGGCCTGCCCGTGCGTTGCTTCGGCATGCCTTTTTACGCCGGATGGGGCGTCACCCGGGACGAGGTCACCTGCGAAAGGCGGACCGTCAAACGGACAGTCACGGATATCTTCGCAGCGGCTTATCTGCACTACTGCCGGTATGCCAACCCCTTCGACAATCTGCCGTCCAGTTTCGAGGAGACGGTTGAGACGCTTGGGCTCTGGCGTCGGACCAACGACGAGAACCGTACCCCGATAGCCGCAGTCGGCATGTCGCGCTGGAAACGAACGCAAGTCGCGAAGTTTCTACGCTCCACCGAAGGCAAGGCACATTTCTTCGATAGCGCCGACAGTGCGCTCGCCTGGAGCCAGAAACATCAGGGCAGGATCGTCGTATGGGCCTCCAAACAACCGGGCGACCTCGCCGAGAAAGCAGCGGCGCGAAATGTCCCTCTTGCTCGAATGGAGGATGGCTTTCTTCGTTCCGTCGGCCTGGGAGCAGACTTCATACCTGCATCCTCCCTGGTCGTCGATAAACGTGGGCTATATTTCGACCCGCGCCAGCCGTCAGATCTCGAGCATATCCTGCTGACCGACCCATTGGCAGAAGACATTTGCGCGCGGGCGGCCAAGCTGCGCAGCATTCTGGTCCATAACGATATTACCAAATATAATGTCGGAAGTTCGTCGAACAGCATTGCTTGGCCTGGAGCCGATGCGCGGCGGATTTTTGTTCCAGGACAGGTGGAGAACGACCGCTCGGTGCAGTTCGGTTCACCACGGATCCAGACCAACCTGAGCCTACTGAAGGCCGTACGAGCAGCGGCCCCCGAAGCATTTATAGTCTACAAACCCCATCCGGACGTCGACGCCGGTCACCGCATCGGTGCGATCCCCGACTCTGAAGCTCTTCAATATGCCAACGCCATCGCACGGGATATCTCCTCGGCGTCACTAACACGCGCGGCCGATGAAGTTCACACAATGACGTCACTGGTCGGCTTTGAAGCATTGCTGCGCGACAAGATCGTGCATTGTTACGGTCAGCCCTTTTACGCGGGCTGGGGCTTGACCGTGGATCTTCTGCCGGTTGCCCGCCGGAACCGCCAACTCACCCTGGATCAATTGGTTGCCGCAACCTTGATTCTTTATCCGCGTTACGTGGACCCCGTTACGGGATTGCCCTGTTCCCCAGAACAAGTTATTGAGCGGTTTGTAACTGGCTATCGACCGCCACCTACGGTAACCACATGGCTGCGGCGTAACATCGGTGCAGGCCGGCGGGGACTGCGCGAAGCGATCTGGTCCTTCGGCCGGTCAAAAGTAGTTGGCGATAAGGCTAAAAACCGTGGAACATGAGTTCTCCCTGGCCGACTATCCGGCGCCTAGCAAACGTAACATCTTGGTCCTCCAAGGTGTCGCCAGTATGTTTTTCAGCGATCTTGGAGCGTCTCTGCTAAGCCGGGGACATAAGGTTCTGCGCGTCAATTTCTCCGCAGGCGACCGCTGGTTCTGGCGAAATCAAGGCGCTATCAACTATAGTGGCGGTGCCGCCGCTTGGCCTCGCTATATCCAACGTCTGCTACAGACCGAGCAGATCACCGACATTTTGCTGTTCGGCGATTGCCGGGAAGTCCATCGCCCAGCCATTCGCGCAGCCGAAGCACGCGGAATTGCTGTTCATGTCTTCGAGGAAGGGTATCTGCGTCCAAACTGGATCACGCTGGAACCCCATGGGGTCAATGGCTATTCGAAGCTGCCCCGTGAGCCGGATTATTATCTGAAAGAAGCTGAGAAACTGCCGGAGATTCCGATCCCTCAGCCGGTTGCTGGCGGGATGCTGCGCCGCGTTATCGATGATATCATCTGGAACAGCCTCACTCTGCTGAGCACGCCCTTTTACGGCGGTTACCGGACCCACCGCCCGTTTAATGCCTTTGTAGAATATTCGGGGTGGATGCGGCGCCTCCTGAAGACGAAAAGCAATCGTACCCATGCCGCCCGTATCATAGATAGCTGCCTGCAGGTCCCTGGCCGCGCCTATGTGCTGGCCCTGCAATTGGACAGCGACTATCAGATCCGGGTTCATTCTCCCTTTAGCGGCATGACGGAGGTTATCGAGAAGACCGTTGCATCTTTTGCGGCACACGCCCCAAAAGACTCCTTCCTGATCGTCAAGAATCACCCGCTCGACAACGGCCTGATCAATCATCGCGCGACAACCCGCGACATCGCCCGTAAATTAGGCGTGCGCAGTCGCGTGCGCTTCATAGATGGTGGGCACTTGCCTTCCTTGCTGGACGCGTCTCGTGGACTGATCGTTGTCAACAGCACGGTGGGCTTGTCCGGCATCCACCACCATTGCCCGACGATCACCCTCTCAAACCCGATCTATAATATGCCGGGTTTAACCTATCAGGGATCCCTTGACAGCTTCTGGCTTGAAGGGGAAAGGGCTGATCAGAACCTTTATAAGGCTTTCCGCCGCGTCATCGCTGCCCAGACCCAGTTGAACGGCAATTTTTACACCCGTGCCGGGATTCAGCTCGGAATCCGCCATGCGATCCGACAGATCGAAGCCGCTCCCCTTAAGCCCGTGTTCACCAATGCGGATGCTGTCCTGGACGGTAATTTTTCCGGTCTCTCGATCATCGAGCCATGACCGCACCTTCTAGCGGCAACGATTCGCCTCGACAGTCATGATTCCCCTCTCGTTCTGGCTTGGCGCCGGCTTGGTCGGTTTTGGCTGGCTTTTCGCCCGAATGCTCGCCGTCGCCCCATTGAAGCGGTCAGGGGTTCGAGCCCAGTTGCACCTCGATCTGGCCTTGACGGCGGTTGTTTGGATCCTTGTAACCCTAATAACTGCCCGCCCGGTTCTGTCAGGAATAGCAACGGTGGCAACACTGCTATTGTTTGGGATCGTCAGCAGGGTGAAATTTCGCGTGCTGCGGGAGCCTCTGGTTTTCTCCGACCTGTCTCTTGCCAAGCTGGCGATCAAGCACCCGCAGCTCTATATCGCCTATCTTGGATATGGTCGCGCAGCAGGGGCGACCATAATCACCGCGATCATATTAGGCTTACTCCTGTGGCAGGAGCAGCCGATCTGGTCCGGATGGTTAGGCGAGGCTACAGGCTTTGTGCTGATCGTCCTGTCGGCACTGGCCATCCAGTCTCCACGGCCGGTGAACCGGTTAGCAGATCGCTTCCGCGCAGAGCAACCGACCGGTGACCCCGAGATAGACCTGCCGCGCTTCGGCCTTTTCGGCAACCTTCCCCGCTATGCTTATATCGCCCGCGATGAACGCCCTGGGCGTCAGCACCGTTTCGCCCCCAAGACGATACCGCCTGTCGGACCGGCAAGCCGCTTACCGACGGTCATCGCCGTCCAGGCGGAAAGCTTTTTCGATCCACGTATTTTGCGTGGAGGCTTGCCTCACGATCTGCTGGTAAATTTTGATCGGCTCGCGCCTCAAAGTGCCCATGGGCCGCTGGCCGTGGGCGGGTGGGGCGCAAATACCATGCGGGCGGAATTTGGCTTCCTGAGCGGGCTGGAGGAAGCCGCTCTCGGGTACGACCGCTTCAATCCCTATTACGCGCTTGCCCGGCAGCAGCTCGACAGTCTCGCATGGGTAGCCCGCAGCAAGGGGTATCGGACCATCTGCCTGCACCCCTACCCCGCAGCCTTTTTTGGGCGCGACGTTATTTATCCGAACCTCGGTTTTCACGAATTCCACGATTTAACTTATTTCAAGGATGCCGCGCGCCAGGGCCCATATATCGCCGATACTGCCCTTGCAGACTATGCGATCCGGCTTGCCCACAGTCGCCAGGAGCCCTTGTTCATTTTCATTATCACCATCGAAAATCACGGTCCCTGGACACATGGTCGCCTCCCTGGAGATCCAGCGACTGTTGCAGACGTGGTTGGCCAGGAGAAGGAGAGATCGGATTTTTCCATTTATCTCCAGCATCTGCGATCCGGCGATCGGATGCTGGGCCAACTTGCCGATTTTCTGGAGGCCGAAGACCGCGGCGGACTTCTTGCCTATTACGGCGACCACCTGCCCAGCTTCCCGCATATCTTTAAGGCGGCGGATATACGGTCTACCGACACACGATATCTTTTATGGCAACAATCGATCCAAAGCGGCGAAGACGTTCCGCTTTCCGCAGCTCGCCTAGGCCAACAGATGCGGGATCGGATACTCGCGCTTTAATTCCGTCTACCGTCAAATCTCTTCTGAAGTCGCAGCCAGCGAAACATTATTGGTCTGTTCGTAATATTTCAACGCGTCTCGAACATCCTCAAAGTACGTCAACTTACCATTTTGAAGAACGACGCCAGACTTGCAGTATTTAATCAACTGATTCGGATTGTGGGAAACCAAGATCATTTTGGAATATTTAAAGCGTTCCGTCATCAATGCATCAGCACGCTGACGGAACCGCGCATCACCAACGCCGAGAATTTCGTCCATCAGATAACATTCGAAATCGATAGCGAAGGACAGGCCAAAGACGAGCCGCGAGCGCATACCTGACGAATATGTCGCAATAGGCATATCAAGATAATCGCCCAATTCGGCAAATTCCTCGACACGCTCCAAGATGCGGCGCCAATCTTCGCCATAGATGCGCGACACAAACCGAATTGTGTCATAAGCAGTTGAGCTGTTCGGAAAGCCGCCGACGAAGCCAAGAGGCCAGGACATACGTACCAACCGGGTAACCTTCCCGGAGTTCGGCGCCATCGAACCGGCCAAGATACGAACCAGCGTCGACTTACCAGCACCATTTTTTCCAATGAAGCCGATATTCCGGTCTGTTGGTAACTCGAGCGAGACGTTGTCCAGGATAATTTTCCGACCCTGGGTGGTCTTGAAATATTTATAGACCTCTTCGAGACGAACCATGACTACTCCAACGTGGCCTGACGCGACGCGGTCTTTTCTGTGATAAATCCGATGAACAGCAGGGGCACGCCGCAATAGAAAATAAAAGGTATGTCAGCAAAAACCCGCAAATTCTCGAAATAACTTTCACGAGAATATTCAATTACGTGAAAAATCGGGTTCATCAGCAGAATATCCCGGATAACTCCCGGCAACTCGGCGGCCGTATAAAACAGGCCGGAGAACAACACCATGACTCGCAAGATCGGAGGAAATATCTTCTCGATCGAGGTTGTATATTGGCCGATCGTATTCAAAACAGAACCGAGGGACATACCCAGAAAAGCGGCGAGGAAAACCGACATCACCACGCCCAAAATATTCGACGGCCATGGCGAAAGCCCAGTCAGCGTCATTCCGGCGATGAATATCATCAGCACACAAAAAGAATTCGCTATTTCCAGCAGGGTGCGGCCAATAATGATATCCATCACTTTAATCTGCGGATACGCAAGAATCGCGCGATTATTGTGACTGGACATCATGACGCGCTGGGCGGTGTTACGGAACGTCAGGAACGGCACGACAGCACTGACGACAAACGGCGCCAGAGGCAGGCCCGAGCGAATCTTGCGCCCCATCACATCGAAGATAATCAGGATTGAGACGATATAGACCAATGGCTCAATGACAGCCCAAAGATAGCCAAGACGCTGACGACCATAGCGGATCTTAATCTCCCGCATGATGATCGCAAAAATCACGCGACCTTGAACTTTCAGTGCCGAGCTTCGCTTCATTATCCAACCCGTGAATCATCGCCGTCTCGCAGCCGAGGCTATTACCACAGTCGCTCGGACACGTCAGCCGACGTTTCATCAGCCGCCCCAGCAGACAATCGGCAAAACCGCGAAACCAGATTGATATATCTGAGGAGTGGCTGGGGAACGTGGACTCGAACCACGATTGGCGGAGTCAGAATCCGCTGTCCTACCATTAGACGATTCCCCACCAGCTGGGGCCGGAAGCGCCATCAGCGCCTCGGTGGCGGGTGGATAGCAAAGGCCAACGTCTCTGACAAGCGGAAAATGCCATGATCCCATTCCAAGCTGCTCTCTCGCCTTCTTGAGACTGTATCGCTAAAGTGCCGTTATGACAGTTATGACCAACCCGTCCGCCCAGCGTGGTTCTGCGGCGGAGGCCCCAGGTGACGGCCTGTTTGCCGCACTGGACTTGGGGACAAACAATTGCCGCCTGCTGATCGCGCGGCGCCGAGAAGAGCCGGGGATCTCCCCCGGATCGACGCAAACGGGCATCGATGTCGTCGATGCCTTTTCGCGGATCGTGCGTCTTGGCGAAGGGCTTGTCGCAACCGGCGCCTTGTCCGAAGAAGCCCAGGAGAGGACATTGTCCGCCCTTGCGGTCTGCGCGGCCAAGATCCGCCGCCATCGTCCGCGAGCTTTGCGCGTGGTGGCAACCGAAGCCTGCCGCCGCGCCAGCAATGGTCAGGCATTTCTGGCGCGGGTCGCGCAGGAAATCGGCCTGGAGATGGAAACCATCGATCCGGCGGAAGAGGCTTTGCTGGCGCTTGCCGGTTGCGCCGCTCTGCTGAGGCCTCACAAGCCCTATGCCGTGGTCTTCGATATCGGCGGCGGGTCCACCGAACTGATCTGGCTAGAGCAGCGCCCCGGGCAGGCCCCCATCGTCCATGCCTGGACGTCGATGCCGCTCGGCGTTGTCAATCTCGCCGAGGCCGAGGAGCCAGACCTCCCCACCCCCAAGGCTTACGAGCGCATGCGGGCCCGGGTGGAGCAGTTCCTGGATGGTTTCACCGCAAGCCCAACGATCCAGGCCGCTGTCGCGCGTGGCGACGTTCAGATGCTGGGCGCCAGCGGCACCGTGACGACCCTGGCAGGCATTCACCTGGATCTGCCGCGATATGACCGCTCCAAGGTCGATGGCATCACTCTGAATTTCTCCGACCTTGCCGCCGTCTCGCTGAAGGTGCGGACAATGGAGGAGGAGGTTCGCCACGCTCACCCCTGCATCGGTCGGGCGCGCTCCGATCTGGTCGTCGCGGGTTGTGCTATTCTGGATGCCTTATGTGCACGCTGGCCGGTGGGATCGCTCCGGATCGCCGACCGCGGCGTGCGCGAGGGTATTCTTCTGGGTCTGATGGGCGTCCCCGCCCCGACCCTCGTCAACGAAGGAAGCTATTCATGACGGCCAGCGGTCGCGGCAAAACTCCGGCCAAACGTGGCGCCGCCGTGCGGGTGAAAACCGCCGCCAAGCGCTCGCACTCCTCCACCCTTTGGCTGCAGCGCCAGCTGAACGATCCCTATGTCGCCGAAGCCCAGCGCCTCGGCTATCGCTCGCGCGCCGCCTTCAAGCTGGTTCAGCTTGACGACAAGGTGAAGTTCCTCGGCCCCGGCAAGCGCGTCGTGGATCTCGGCGCTGCGCCGGGCGGCTGGACCCAGGTCGCGGTCGAGCGCGTGGGCGCCAAGGGTGCCCGTGGCCTTGTCGTTGGCCTCGATATCCTGGAGATGGACGTCGTGCCGGGCGCAGAGACCTTCCAGTGCGATTTCATGACGCCCGAGGCTCCCGACCGCTTGAAGGGCCTGCTGGGCGGGCCTGCCGACGTGGTGATGAGCGATATGGCCGCCCCCACCGTCGGCCATCCGAAAACCGATCACCTGCGCGTCATGGGCCTGGCCGAGGCGGCGCTGGAGTTTGCGATTGAAGTCCTGGCACCGAACGGCACCTTCCTGGCCAAGGTGTTCCAGGGCGGGGCTGAAAAAGACTTTCTCGACACCCTGAAGCAGAACTTCAAGACAGTCCGTCATGTGAAGCCCGCTGCCTCGCGCGCCGAAAGCAGCGAGATGTATGTGGTCGCGACGGGGTTCAAGGGACGCTAAAAGCGTCGCCTCAATGATATAGCCGTCATCCCGGCCTTAGAGCCGAGATGACGGATGGCATTTCAAACCACCTCTGCTCTGAGCTCCGCCGCCCAGAAAGCCAGACGATCCTTAAGACGCCTCTGGGGGCTCAGTTCCTCGGGATCGATACGCTCCAGTATATCAAGCGTGAGCCCCCCCTCCCCGTTCCTGTTCCAGGCGGCCTGCAAGCTCGCCGGCTTGGCAGCACCCTGACGCAGGGAGAACCAGATACGGTTCCGGATCGCGTCGACATTCGGTGCACGCCCCACCCAGACCTCACCGGTGTTGGGGCAGCGGACGGCATAGATCCCCGCCCCTGCAGATTTCCGCTCCTTATAGTCGGCCACAGCCGCCTGCCGCTCCTCGCCCTTCATCATCCACTCCTCGTCAATCAGACGCAGACGAATATCATCCGGGTTTTATTCGATCAATTATTTTATCCGGGTAATTATTAATCCTCCGCCCGAAGTGCCTTCTCCACTTCTGGATCAAGTGACGGCAGGGTGAGATCCAGGCCCTTGGAAAGCTCGCGGGTGATGTACCGCATCGCCGCAACACGGGCAGCGCGCTTGTCATCGGCATAGATGACTTCCCAGGGCGCGATGGCCGTGGAGGTCTTTTCGAACATCTCGTCGATAGCGACTTCGTAGTTGTCCCACTGGCGACGATTGCGGATGTCCTCGGTCGAGAGTTTCCAGCGCTTCAAAGGATCTTCCATCCGGTCGCAGAAACGCTGGTGCTGTTCCTTGCGGCTGACATGCAGGAAGATCTTGATCAGGTGCACGCCGTCATCGATGAGTGCTTTCTCGAAATCATTGATCTCGCCATAGGCACGCTTCCAGGTCGGCTTCTCGATGAAGCCTTCCACCCGTTCCACCAGCACGCGGCCATACCAGGTGCGGTCGAAAATCGCGAACTGGCCCTTCAGCGGCAGCCGCTCCCAGAAACGCTGGAGGTAATGCTGGCGACGCTCCACCTCGTTCGGCGCCGAGATCGGCCAGACGAAGAGAGACCGAGGGTCCATGGCCCAGGCGATCCGACGGATAAGACCACCCTTGCCCGCTGCATCCCATCCCTCAAGCGCAATGATGGCCCGCTGCCCGCCCGCCAGATAGACCTGCTGAAGCAATTGCAGTTCCTTCTGATAGTCGCGGATCAAACTCCAGGCTTCCTCATCAGGAATCGCTTTGAGTTTCTTGGCGGTCTCAAGGCTTGGGGTCATGGCCATTCATAGCTCCCTTTCTGTCCGGTCGGTCAAAACTAGCATGGAAGGGCTTTGCGGCATGCATGGGACGCAAACTTGGCAAATCGATTTCCCTGTGTATTATGCCGCACCGGAGCAGGTGCCGGGGATTGTACCCCGTGCCGACCGCGCCGGGTTTGCGACGACAGCCCCCGACGGAGTGCCCCCGCGATGATTATCCGCGATGCTTTCACCTTTGATGATGTCCTGCTGGAACCGGCCGCGTCCGACGTGCTGCCAGCCCAGGTCGATACATCCACGCGGGTGACGCGCTCCATAACGCTGGGTATTCCCTTGATCTCCGCCGCTATGGATACCGTGACCGAAGGCAACCTCGCCATCGCCATGGCCCAGGCAGGCGGCATGGGCGTCGTTCATCGCAATATGGATATCGACCGTCAGGCCGCTGAAGTCCGCAAGGTGAAGAAGTTCGAGAGCGGCATGGTCGTCTCGCCGGTCACCATCACCCCGGAACGCAGCCTCGCCGACGCTTTGGGCCTGATGGCCGAGCATGGCATCAGCGGCATTCCCGTTGTCGAGACCTCGGGGAAGCTGGTCGGCATCCTGACCAACCGCGACGTGCGCTTCGCGTCGAACCCGCTGCAGCCGGTCGCCGAACTGATGACCAAGGACGTGGTCACCGTCAAGGAAGGCACCACCCGCGACGACGCTCGCCGCCTGCTGCATCAGCATCGCATCGAAAAGCTGATCGTGGTCGACGATGCCTATCGCTGCATCGGCCTTATCACGGTGAAAGATATCGAGAAGGCCCAGCGCTTCCCGAATGCCGCCAAGGACGAGCACGGTCGCCTGCGCGTCGCCGCTGCCGTCGGCAGCGGCGATGATGGTATTGCCCGCGCCGAGGCTCTGTTCGATGCCGGCGCCGACATGGTGGTCGTCGATACGGCCCACGGTCATTCGGCCCGCGTGCTGGAAACCGTCCGTAAGGTCCGCGCCTTGCGCAATTCGACCCAGGTCATGGCCGGTAACGTCGCCACCGCCGCAGCTGCTCAGGCCTTGATGGATGCTGGCGTCGATGCCGTAAAGGTCGGTATCGGCCCGGGCTCGATCTGCACCACGCGCATTGTCGCCGGTGTCGGCGTTCCGCAGCTGACCGCCATCACCGATGTCGTTGAAGTCTGCCAGAAGGCCGACATTCCGGTCATCGCCGACGGTGGTATCAAGTTCTCCGGCGATCTGGCCAAGGCAATTGCCGCCGGTGCCAGCTGCGCCATGATCGGCTCGCTGCTGGCCGGTACCGACGAAGCCCCCGGCGAGACCTTCCTGTTCGAAGGCCGCTCGTATAAATCCTATCGCGGCATGGGCTCGGTCGGGGCCATGGCACGCGGCTCGGCCGACCGCTATTTCCAGGCTGAAGTGAACGATACCCTGAAGCTGGTGCCCGAGGGTATCGAAGGTCGCGTTCCTTATAAGGGTCCGGTCGGTCAGGTTCTGCATCAACTTGTTGGTGGCTTGCGCGCGTCGATGGGCTATACCGGCAACCACACGATTGCGGAAATGAACCGCAATTGCCGGTTTGTCAGGATCACCGGCGCAGGCTTGCGCGAAAGCCACGTCCATGGCGTGGGTATCATGCGCGAGGCGCCGAACTACCGCCAAGGAGGCTAATGGCGTGAAACCAGGGGCGCGGCTGCAAGCAGTCGCCGAACTGCTGGAAGATATTGCGAGCGGTGGCGTTGCTGACGCCGCCGCTTCGCGTTATTTCCGGGAGCGGCGTTATATCGGGTCCAAGGATCGCTCGAGCGTGGCCGAGCGGCTGTTCGCGATTCTGCGCCGTCGTGCGCGTCTCGACTGGTGGGTGAACCGGATTCTCGAACGGTCGCCAGACAGCCCGCCGCCTGCTGCACGCCACCGCCTGATCGCCGATCTGATCCTGGTGGATAACTGGGGCATGCAGAAGTTTCTCGACAGCTTTGACGGCGAAAAGCACCATCCCGCCCCTCTGTCGCGCGCGGAAAAGACCTTGATCGAGAAGCTGGCTGACCAGCCGCTCGATCACCCCGAGATGCCGCGCTGGGTGCGTTTCGAAGTCCCGGAATGGGCCGAAGGCAAGCTCACCGAGCTTTTCGAGAATGACGACGCCGAACTGGCGGCACTGAACGAGAACGCCCCGCTGGATCTGCGCACCAATCGCCTGAAGTGCGACCGCGACGCAGCTATGGAAGCGCTGAAAGAACAGGGGCTGACCGTCGAGGCCGCTCCCTGGTCGCCGCTGGCGATCCGCGTTGAAGGCCGCCCAGCGCTGGGCAATCTGCCTGCCTTCCACGAGGGCATCGTTGAAGTTCAGGACGAAGGCAGCCAGCTCGTCGCCCTGCTCGCCGACGCCAAGCCCGGCCAATGGGTCATGGATTATTGCGCGGGTGCCGGTGGCAAGACCCTGGCGCTGGCAGCCGAGATGGAAAACAAGGGCCGCCTTGTCGCCTCCGACATCTCCGCCAAGCGCCTCATGCGCGCTGTCGAGCGGCTACGCCGCGCCGGCGTCCATAACGCCGAACGTCGCCCGCTCGATGGCGAGCATGCCCAATGGTTCAAGCGCCAGGCGGGCAAGTTCGACCGCGTGGTCGTGGACGCCCCTTGCTCCGGCACCGGCACTTGGCGCCGCAACCCCGATATGAAGTGGAAGATCGGGCCCGAGGATATTGCCGAACTCCAGGTAAAGCAGCGCGAGATCATCGCCGCCGCTTCTAAGCTGGTGAAGACCGGCGGCCGCCTCGTCTATGCCACCTGCTCAATCCTGCCGGAGGAAAACGAGCAGACCATTGCTGGCTTCCTGGCGGACCATCCAGATTTCCAGGTAGTTCCGGTGACCAAGATCTGGGCCGAGCGCATCGGCACGGAGTGCCCGGTCGAAGGCGACTTCCTACGCCTGTCTCCCAAGAAACACGGCACCGATGGGTTCTTTACAGCGGTGCTGGAAAAGAAGCCCCAGACGTCCACCACTTGAAGCGCTCATATTTTACGTCTTCAATCATTCTACAGATACGTATAGAAAGGGCGCAAAAAGAGGCGGAAGTTCGGGCATGAATAGCGGGGCAATCGGTAGACAAATTCTGAGAGAGCTTGCCCTTGGCGTATTCTCTCAATTTGATAAAACTTATCCGGGAAGAGGTCTGGATAGTTTTACTGGAGATGCTTCTCTAGACCACCCGATGGCTTATGCTCTCTATGCCTCCTCGGCTCATATGCTCGGCTTTCAGAAAGAAGCTGAGGCCGCCTGCCAGTGGCTGTGCGAGAACGCCTTACGTCCGAATGGAGAAGTTGGCTGGGGTTTGCCGTTCGAATGGGACGCTTTTGCGGATGGCTCGCCAAACCCTGTAGACACGATCTACGGAATAACCACCGCTCTTTGTGTACGCGCGCTCCTTGATACCGATTATGGCCTGCCAAAAGCAGAGGCAGCGCTTGAAAACTATTTGCGATATGCTGTTCCAACGCCTCACGGCCTGTTCTTCAGCTATTCTTCTCAGCCTGACGATGCCAAGAGTGTTTTTAATGTCACTTCCATGTTAGCGGGACAATACGCACGTTTGGGGCACATCCTCGGGCGCGCTGACTTCATCGAAGCCGCTCATGCAGCAGCAAAAGATATAATTGCCCACCGTCAGGAACACTCATCAGGGTATTTCTGGTCATACAGTACCGAAATCGCGCAGCCTAATGATTCGGTTCATGCCGCCTATACTGTACAAGGCCTGATCGAATTGCAGGCATGGCTCGCTATGGATCTACAGGTTTCCCGCTGTTTATTGTATCTCAGGGAGTTTTTTCGAAAAGGGGAAGCATTCGAATTCGCACGGCATGAAAGCTTGAAACCCATAAAAAGGCAGCAAAAAGCGCGGCTCTGGGGAATTGGCATGTTGCTGCACGTAGCGTGTAGCGTGCGCGACACGCCTTTAAAGAAGCTGGCATTGCGGTGGATCCGACAAAATCTGGAAGCAGACACGCCGCTTCAATCGGACGCTGCCTTCCTTCCTCGTCATCAATCTCATTTGGTATTTGGATTGGCCCGGGCCGCGGTCCAGGAACCACCGTCTTATCGTATCAAAAAACCTCATATTGTTTCATTGACCACGAGCGATGTCGGCAACAATGCCCGCGCACTCAAGTCCGCCCAGGCCGCCCGAAAGGCTGGTTTCCGGGCGACGATTATAGGCATTGGCCATGGCGAGACAGTTCAACAGTTCAAGATTGACGATATCGATATCATCCTGGCCCCTTCGCCTGTCTCCCATCTGAAAGATAGCCTTGCGTGGCCAGACAATCCGACCAAGCGCCAGCTTTGGTTGCAGGCGGAAGAACTGGTGGCGAGGATCGCGCCGCTCGTAGATATAGTGAAGCCTGACCTGTTACATTCGCACGATGGGATCGGCCTTCGGGTTGGCGCGGCGATGACGCGACGTGTCGCGGCGAACGGAAGGCCCGTGTTTTGGATCCATGATCAGCACACAGGCTCATCTTCAGACATCTCAGCTCATGCAAAGACTCTCCGTCAGTACGAGCATCGCTACTTAAGGCAGGTGGATCGGCTAATATCGGACAGCGCAACACGCGCTGCTGAGCTTCAACACCTATACCATTTGAAACGGGCGCCATCCGTGATTTACGATGCGCCTATAAGCCAAAGCACATCGTCAGAAATGCCTGACGTCCGATCCGCTCTTGGTCTCTCAACGCAAGATCTGCTGGTCATCCTCGTCGGATCGGTTGAGCGGGCGCAGGATGGCGAACTGATCCTCAAGGCAGTCTCAGATCTGCCGACTATCCACCTTTGCCTGATCGGCGACAGCAACCACAACGATAAGCTGTTGAAATTGGCCCGCAAGCTTCGGATGAGCGAGCGTTTCCATCTCTTCGCGCAAACACCCGCTGATCAGATTGTGTCATTCATCCGAACGGCGGATATTGGTATCGAGGTCTGCACCGAGAATGCGCTTCCCAACAATATCTTTGTTTATCTGCAAGCAGGACTGCCATCAGCTATCAGCGACGCGGTATCGACAAGCGAGATAGTGAAGCGGCACGGCATCGGCCATCTCTTTGAGCACGGCAATATCGACTCCTGCAAAACCGCCATTCAAAAAGCCCTAGAGGAAAAATCTCAACTCAAAGATGCAATAACCAACGAATTACGCCAAGAGTATTGCTGGGAGCATCAAGCTCAGAAACTGTCGGCAATATATTATTCATTGCTGAGATCAACGGCTTCCAGCAAGTCCATCCTCCTGACAAGTAACCCAGGGGCTGTTGCTGAAGACAATGAGCACCTGGGTATTGTTGGCAAACAACCCCCAACTGTGCCTTGTGATTTTTATTTTGACCCGACAGTCCCGGGAGATCGAGCGGGTGTTCTGTCAATGCTGGCGCTGAAATACGACCGCTTCATTATCGCATCCGACGCAAAATGGCCGTCGATCGAGGAGCTTGTCGCCTTGCGACATGCCGGAAAGGAAGTCACCAACAGCGATGGCACCTTGCCCGAAATGACGCTTCTACACGCCTTAGAAACAAAGCAACTAGCAGCAGACACGAGCGTGCTACGGACGCGCTGGGCCTCTAGCATTTCTGTAGCGGCTGCGGTCGAGAGGCTGGCTAATACGCCAGCGGGCAAGACCGTTGCGCTCTTCGAGCGTCTACAACGAAAATTCCGCTCCCGCAGGAAATAAGCCTTAGCAAGAATTCCTTTAGTTGTGTAAGACCGACGAGCGTTAATCGGGAGGTCTATTGGCTTATGCTGCGTTTCGTTTCGAAAGTTCTTGGACTGAAAGCCAAACCGTCTCCGACCCTCGAACTGCGAGACCTTGCCAGTAGCTTGGAGAAGGCCGGCAAGAACGAGGAGGCACTTGCGGCAATCGATGAAGCACTGGCGACGCAGGGCGCAAATGGAAGCCTGCTAGTGTACCGCGCGAAACTGCTTGAAAAGACCGGTCGTCGGCAAGATGCAATCTCCGCATTTGAGACCGCGCTAAGCATGCCTCAGCCAAAGGCTTCCTGGTATGCAGGCCTTGCGCGACTTTACGAACTCTCCGGCAACCAGCAAAAATCCATTGCCGCCTTGCATGCCGCTTTGCGGATCGACCCAGACAACTCCGCAATCAAAAAAGCTCTGCGGCGGCATGTCAAACAGGAGAAGATCTCAGGCGCGATGCTGTCGGGTCGTCCGGCGCTTCAATCAAATCGCATTTTGTTAGAAGGCCGGCAGGATTGGAGTGCGCAAGGGGTTCGGGATCCCGCACTGCTCACCGACAGCAGCGGCGCGCCCGTTCGATTCGGCGGCAAATACCGGCTATTTTTCAATACCCGTGACCAGCAGTTGATCCAAGGCGGTATAACGACAGTCGGCTGGGCAGCCAGCGACGATCTCGAAAGCTGGGAGGTCGATGAGAAGCCGTTTTTCCGCGATGGGGACTATACTGCCGCTGCAAGTGCGATCCTCACGGAGAACGGCAACATACGGCTCTATTATGCCTTTGATACTGCTGGCGGTTTTCGTTTCGCCGAGACAGCAGATGGCGAAAACTGGCAGATCAACACCTCTACCCTACTAGCTCCAGCCGATTTCGGGTGCCGTCGGATAGGTCTTCCTTTCGTCTTTCATCATGCAGGCAGCTGGTATCTTTTATGTGAAGGTATGCGGTCTGGCTTCAGTATCTTCGCCGCCCGATCCAAAGATGGCCTTATTTGGCACACGGTCAATGCAGGCGAACCCATCTATCGGCCCACTCAGGGTAATTGGGATAGCGCAAGCCAGGCCAACCCAGCCATCTGGCCTCAAGCCAATGGATTCCCTTGGATCACGTATAACGGGAACTCAAAAGCGGGAACGTGGGATCTCGGCGTGCTGCGTTCGGCGCCAGATGGCGGCATAGACGGCCCCTGGGCAGGCCTCGCCCTGCCCCTATTGACCCGATCGGATTTGACTGAAAAGACAACCCGCATCGAAGGCGCAAGGCTTGTCGTCAAAGAAGAGGGAGGCGATCTCGTTTACTTCACCCTGCCTGACAGCGACAGCTACGCTGGCGGAAAAATCTATAGCATCCGGTTGGATGCCGACGATATTGCGGTTATCGCCAATGCTCCTGCCTCGATGGGTGATTCCGTCCCTCCCCCCCTCCGTCCGACCGCGGCTGACGCCACCGTCAACATCGCACCGGCCAGTGTCGAAGCTGAAGAACACTTCAACGATGATTTAGCGAAGCGTTATTTCGGCATCTGGGATGCTTACCCAATTCAGAAGCTGACCCGCGATATCGAAAATCGATGGATCCGTGAAGCCCTACGCCCCGGCCAGCGGGTTCTGCTGATCGGAAGCGGCGGCGGCCGGGAGATCGAAGCCCTACTTGATTTCAAAGTTGAGATCACGGCCATGGATATCTCGCAAGGGATGCTGGATGCCGGGCGGGAACGTTATGCTGGCCATCCGATCACCTGGGTAAAGGGAGATGCCCATCTCCCGCCGGCAGACTTAAAGAATTTCGACCATGTGATCGGGGTTGGCTTCGTTCTTTGCTATCTCGAAAATCCGGAACTGGCGTTACGCAATCTTCGCTCCACCCTTCGGGTCGGCGGCCAAATTCATCTCACCGTGGTCAATTCCGATCATTTCTCGGAAAATAACAAACGCACAGGCGCCATCGGCAACCGTGTGAGGACGCTCTATTCCGTGAAAAGCCTTCGAGCTTTGCTCGCCCGCTCCAATTACGTCGTGCAATCAGTGCGGGGTCTGCGATATTTCGTCGACGGTTTGCCAGGCGATTGGAATAGCAAATTTGCATCCAGCAGCCAAAATGATGAGCTGATGACCCGATTCATTGAGCTCGAGGCGGATCTCGTGGGCCGGATTGATCCAAGTCAGGCCAAAGAGCTCTTCATCACTGGTCGTGCCATTTGAGGAAACCCTGCCTCGTTCTCGAGGCAGGACCCTGATCAGACTTGGATAGAGTTAATTCTCACCCGTGCCGTAGGCTTCGAGAATGTCAACGATAGAACCCGCGCTGTTCCCGGTGCCATAATCGCTGATTTCACGGCGCGCCTTATATTCAGGCACCGTCCACAGTCGGTTCCAACCAGCGTCGAGCGTCTCAGTCCATTCGGTCTCGTCACGCAAAGTAACGCAAGGCACCCGATGGAAATATGCTTCCTTCTGAAGCCCGCCGGAGTCCGTGAAGATCATTGCCGCGCCTTTGCTCAGTACCAGCATATCGAGATAGCCGAGCGGGTCGACAAGCCGCAGACCTTTCCGGTCGAGATTCACGGACAACCGCTCCGCGGACTGGCGAGTACGGGGATGAAGGGGCAACACGACATCCAGGCCATTAGCTTGATCGAGCGTATACTCGATGACGGCTTCAAGCCGTTCCTTACTATCCGTATTCTCCGCACGATGGATAGTCGCCGCTGCGTAGCGTTTCCGCTCAAGCCCCAGGTCAGCGTGAATCGTCGACGTACGGTCCGCAGCATCACTAAGGGCAAGAACCGCATCAAACATCAGGTCGCCGACCAGATGAACACCCGAGGTTATGCCCTCGGTCGCAAGGTGGTTGATAGCGGTTGCTGTGGGGCAGAGAAGCAACTCACTGACATGATCGACCATCACGCGGTTGATCTCTTCCGGCATGGCGCGATTAAAAGACCGCAAGCCCGCTTCGACATGGGCCACCGGTATATTTAACTTCGCCGCCGCAAGCCCGGCCGCCAGGGTAGAGTTTGTATCGCCATAAACGAGCATCATATCCGGCTTTTCGTCGAGAAGGATTTTCTCAATCGCTTCCAGCATCCGGCCCGTCATCACACCGTGAGTGCCACCGCTAATGCCGAGGTTGTACCGTGGCGATGGCAATTTGAGATCGCGGAAGAAGATACCAGACATATTCTCATCAAAATGCTGGCCGGTATGAACCGATATTTCCTCAATCGTCCCACGACGCTGCATTTCGAGCGACAGCGGCGCTGCCTTGATAAACTGGGGTCTCGCGCCTACGACGGTTAGAATGCGAATCAAAGCATCACCTTGGTTTTATGGATTGCGGCCTTACTATCGAATGGCCGGAAGGGATGGCAATCTTTTTGTTGAAGAGGGGTTCCATCTAATCGCTCAACCGGATATATCAAGCCGGCTGTTTAAGGGCGGAATGAACATGAAAAAAAAACCACATATCGTTTCGATTGTTTTCAACCGAATTCAAGGTGACAGTCGCGTAATCAAGACGGCACAAGCTGCGATTAACGCAGGTTATGACGCGACCATTATTGGTGTCTCTAAGGACAGCAGCACACAGCGCCGAGAGATTGAAGGCGTGCCGGTTGTTCTCTTACCGAATTTTGGTAAGCAGCTTGAGCGGTATGGGCTTTGGGGCGAGGAGCGCGATCTTCGACTATTGATCGGCGGCTTTATGCGTACGGTCCTCAATGAGATCATTTCGCTGCGCCCCGATATTGTTCATTCCCACGATATGTTCTGTCTGCGTTTGGGCGCCAGTATGCGTGATGCGCTGATCGCTGCCGGGCGCAATGTGCCTTGGGTGCATGATCTTCATGAATATGTAGCCGGCCTCACCAGTGAAGCCGAAGCCTATATGACCGTTTGTCTGGGCTGGGAGCGGAACAACCTTCATTTTGCAGACCATCTCTTCACCGTCAGCGATGCTCTGGCGGATATCCTCAAGCACAGATACGCGCTCGACCAGGCACCGACCATTACTTACAATTCGCCGTTCGCTGGCGCTTTCCAGACCTCAGGAACTGATGTCCGCTCCGCTGTCGGCGTGCCGGCGGGCGCACCGCTGGTTGTCTTCGTCGGTGGCGCCAAGCCTCTGCGCGGATGTGATGCTATCCTTGACGCCGTGTCACGCCTCAAGGATGTACATCTCGTTTTCGTGAGCCAGGGGAAATATATCGATCAGCTCGTGGCGCGCGGCAAAGCTCAAGGCATGACTGGCCGCATTCATACCCACCCCTATGTACCGAGCGATCAGGTTACGTCCTTCATCCGCACGGCGGATGTCGGGATTCACGGCATGTTGCATTATCCCAATGGTGAAGTGGCACTTCCCAACAAACTGTTCGAATATCTCCACGCAGACCTGCCCGTCGTCGTCAGCGATGTCGCGAGCATGAAGGCTTTCGTAGAAACTCACGGGGTCGGGGTTACCTTCATCGCCGATGATGCGGAATCTTGTGCTGCAGCCATTAGCGACGCCCTGAATCGGAAGGATGAGCTTCGCGCACGGATTACCAACACGCTGAAGCAGACTTATTCCTGGGAAGAGCAGGAAAAGAAAGTGCAAGCGGTCTATGCCAAGCTGCTGGCCACCCCGCGCGCTGCTCCCACGGCCGACGAACGGGAAAAGGCCATGATGCGGGACAAGGCTGAAGCTACCCTTTTCGAAGCCGCTTATGCCCGTGCTCTGTCTGAAGCTTGTGTCAGGGATAATATCGACGCTCGCACTCAAAAGAAAAAGATCACCAAATCGGCGCCGTCAACCTTCGCCAAAGTCTATAATGTTGCTAAGCGCTTATATAAGAGTGTCAAGAGAGGCTAGACCGTTGATCGGACGGCCATCTTGACGAGCGCGACGGAGAATATTTCAATAATGACCGACGCCAAAAATACTAAATTCAAGAAAACTATCCTAATAATTTCTCCAGGAAGCGATGAAGACGGCTTTAGCAGCAAAGATATCGCCGTAAAATTCAAAGACTCCGGGTATAAGATTTTTCTCGCAAACAGACGAGATCAGGAAGATAAATTTGAATATGAAGTTTTCAACGACTGTATTGATTTAATATTTTTTCAGAATAAAAATCAATCGTCACCCGAATCTGATCAGGACCTTCAACACACCTCTCTGGTCATGAAGACCATTTTTGAGAAGGTTTGCCCAGACATTCTTTATACAAGGAATGCGGTGGGTCTGGATATCGGCTTCAACATCATTAAAGACCGGTATCATGACAACCCTTTCTATTGGGTTCATGAGGTGAGCAGCCTCGCTCAAGCTTATACCGGTGCGTATAGCGCCGAAGTAGTTGATTATTTGATCGAAGCGGAGCGAGAACACATCAACATTCCTGATCGGTTGATGTTATCGGATTCTAATCTGCAAAAAGATCTGGCCAAAGATTTTGGTATCAATCAACGTCAAGTCTCAGTATTGCGCGATGAAGCTGATCAGCCGATTGATTATTCGCTTCTTATCCGCGACATCGAGAGCGATCTTCTCACGGGTTACGGGCCTTCACGCGGCGTATTCCAAGGCCCCGCAGGATCGGCCGGGCAGCCCGATATTCTCGCCCGTACTTTGCGGCGCCTGGGGCATCCCGCGCAATCCCTTACAGTTGCACGCGCCAACAGCTTAAAATACCAGGCCGATATCGTTTGGCCTGCCAAAAGTATTGCTCAGCAAACAAGCCAGACCTTATGGGTCGCACATCGTTTTGATGTTATACATCTTCATGCCAGGGCCTTGGTTCGGGTTATTCCCTTGCGAGACGACGTGCGGGAGCAATTCCTTACACCTTCCTTCCTCGATCTCCTGATCTTCCGGATGGTCGGCAATAAAGTCGCTTTTCACTTCAGAGGAAGCGAAGCGCGCATCAACGACATATTCAACACCCTCAATCCCTTTGGTTGGAATGAGGGCGATGATCCGTCGAAGATGACCGATAAGTCTCGCCGATTGCAGATCGAGGCCGTGTCGCGGCTTGCAGATTGCGTCTTTGTGACAGATGTCGAGCTTGGGACTTACGTCCCAAACGCCGACGTACTCCAGCGCGCCATCGATCTCGATGCTCTACCGACACCCTCACCCCGCCGCCGCGAGAGGCCAAAGATCGCCCATGCGCCAACCCGGCGCGGGTTCAAGGGAACAGAGGTCATCATTTCTGCCGTGGAGGCCTTGCAAGCCAAGGGCCTGCAGTTTGACTTCGATATCATTGAAGGCGTTGCCAATTCGGAGGCGCTCCAGCGAATTGCCGATGCCGATATCGTGATCGATCAGCTCCTAACCGGATGGTATGGCGTGCTGGCTGTGGAAGCGATGGCGCTGGGCAAGCCGGTGATCAGTTATATCCGGTCGGATATCGATGATCCGTCCATACCGATCGTAAATGCAAACCCCAATACACTCGAACAACAGCTGGAAAAGCTGTTGGTCGACGCCGATCTGAGAGCGGAAATCGGTGCCCGTGCCCGAGCTTATGTCGAGAGTTATCACGATGCCAACGTTGTTGCCCGTACACTTCTAGACAAAATCGGGCCAATACCCGCTAACACCAATAAGATCAAAGGTGAAATACTAAAATCTTTTTTAAAGCCGCATCTGAATGCAGCTGCCAACAACATGTTGGCGCTGCGGCCGAATATTCCGACGGGAGCAGATGTTATAAAGCGCCTACAGAAGCTTGGCCGCCCAGCGAAACCAAAGAAGCTCCCCCCGCCCGCCAACAGCAGACTGCCGAAACCCTTGGCGGCGCTGATCCGACTGCCGCTTTTGGAATGGCCCGGCGCAATCACAGGTTTTCTCATTAAAAAAGCCATAGGCCGTAGATAAGGCGGTGGTAGGTTTGATCGCGTTCGGACAACAGCCCTAAGCCTTAGCTTCTTTTTAGCTATAAACGGCTTCAGATTGAGTTCAGGAGCATTCCAAAGTGTTTTCCTTAAGTGAGCGGGTCCTGGTTGTCGCCCCCCACACCGACGACGGCGAAATTGCCGCGGGTGCGACCATCTCCCGACTTCTACGGCAGGGATGCCGCGTCTTCTACCTTGCGCTCTCGAGCTATAAGACCCCCCTGCCCGCAGGTCTGCCGCGCGATACGCTGGTCAATGAAGTGAAGGCCGCCACGCAGACGTTGGGCATTTCCCCCGACGACCTGATCATCCGGGACTTCGAAACCCGCCGTTTCTCTTACCAGCGGCAGGATATTCTCGATGAACTGATCCGGTTGCGCCCCGAGATCCGTCCTGACCTGGTCCTCATCCCGAGCGCCGACGATCTACATCAGGATCATCAGACGGCAGCCATCGAGGCTATCCGGGCTTTCAAGAACATCTCGATCCTGTCCTACGAGGTGCCGTGGAACAACATCGAGTTCCGCAATTCGATGTTCGTGAAAGTCGAGGAAGAGGATGTCGCCAAAAAGCTGGCTGCGCTCGAAAAATACGAATCCCAGCGCCATCGAGCTTATCTGTCGCCGGAATTCATCCGATCCCAGTTGATCTTCCGCGGAACTCAGATCAACACCCGCTATGCCGAGGTGTTCGACGCGGTCCGTATCGTCGTTTAAGAGGCGTCTAGAGCTGCAATGTCCATCAGTGTCGAACAACTGCTGACCATCCTGCCCGCCGACGCAACAGCCGTCGGAGACAGAAGCCGGGCCGTCGATGGCGTCGCCACCATCGGTGAAGGAGATATCGAAGCCCTCTCCTTCATCTCCGCGACCGGCGACAAGGCGCAGGTGTTATTTGATCGCACGCGTTGCGGCGTGATCGTCACCGGCCCTGGCATCGTCAATACGGCACCCCAAGATCGCACCCAGATCATCATCGAACGTCCGCGCTTCTGGTTCATCAAGCTGGTGCAGCGCTTCTTCACGCCCGCAGTTGTGCCGGGCATCCATCCAACGGCGGTCATCGACCCTAGCGTGACCGTCGGCAGCGACTGTTTCGTTGGTGCACACGCCGTCATCGGCGCGGGCTGTTCGCTGGGAGACCGTTGCGTCATCGCCCCCAATGTTACGATCTATCCCGGCTGCAGGCTGGGCAATGATGTAGTCGTGAATGCCGGAACAGTTATCGGTGCCGACGGCTTCGGATACGAGCGCGACGCTGATGGGACGCCAGTCAAATTCCCGCATCTCGGAGGCGTCCAGATCGGTGATGAGGTCGAGATTGGGTCCAATACCAGCATCGACCGCGGCACCATCGGTGACACCATCATCGGCCGGGGCGTCAAGATCGATAACCAGTGCCATATCTCCCATAATGTGAAGATCGGCGACGGTGCTTTTGTCATCGCTCAGAGCATGATCGGCGGCAGTGTGAAGATAGGCCGCAATGCCTGGATCGCACCCTCGGTCGCCATCCGCAACCAGATCCCGGTCGGAGACGATGCGATAGTCGGTATGGGCGCTGTCGTGGTGAAGGCGGTCGAGGCAGGCACCACGGTTGCGGGCGTTCCAGCCAAACCCCTGCCTTCCAAGGATTAGCCCCCTAGGGCTTTAATAGCCGATCAAGTGCGGTTCTATAGCCGGTGGTCCGGGGCTCGAATGCCTCGGCTGCGGCATTACCCTGGGCGAAGCCAGCCTCCAAAGCATCAACAAACGCTCGGGCGCTATCGGCTGAGTCAAGATCATCCGCCCGCAAAATCCTGCCAAGGCGATTATCGGTCACCAGCGTCCCTAGATAAGTCTCTGCCATGGCCACCATCGGCAACCCGAGACGCACCGACTGGAAGAACTTGTTGGGCAGGGAATAGCGATAGCTGAGGCAAATATCCTCATTACAGACCCACCCGTACCGCCGCCCCGGCGGCAGGCTAGCTATATAACCAGAGGTATCGGTTACATCGAATGTGACCAGCAGGTTGCTCGGTACCCCCTGCGGGAAAGCCTTGTGAAGACGCTGACGGTTGAGCGCCTCGTCACCCATCAGCACCAGTCGCCCACGGACCTCGGGGACCAGCTGCAGCAACCGCACCAGATGGCCTATACCGCGCCCGGTATTAAAGGAGCCGAAGAACAGGAATTCCAGCGGTTCAGCCCCCGATTCTTCGCAACGAGCTTCGATGTCGGCAGCGGACCGATAGAAGTCGTTCTCCACTACGGCCAGGGGCTTATCGCCATAGGCATCAAGCAGGAAGTCGCGGATAGGCGGGCTGATTGTTATGACGTTCCGAACCCGCTTCCAGGAGACCGATTCCAGGGCGAAATTCAGGAATATACGGGGCAACTGCACACCGCGCCGATTCATGAAGAGATTAAGCTCGTGAGAATCGTACAGGATATTCGTGGCGCCACCCGCCCAGGCCACGATAAGGGCCTTGAGATCATTGGCGTGCACCAGCGACGCTCCCGCGACAGTCTGGCGCAACTCAAGCCCCCGCGCGACCATGCTTAGGGTTTCAAGACAGGTCTGGTGTAGGGCCACCCCCAAGCGCCAGGGCCGATAGGCCAACGCCCGATGCCTCTTGGTAGCTCTAAAAAAGCGGGGAAGCCCAGGTAGTGCTTTAATAACGGCGCAGGCGGCCATGACCCAGGCCCGCAGAGATGGGCGCCGGCGCCCATCCAGCACATCGATGACTTGAACCGCATAGCCCAGGTCGCGATAAGCATCAATCGCTGACAGAACCCGGCGATCCTGTCCGATCGGTCCGTCGACCAGCATGACGACGGAACGGTCCAAGCCTATTTCCCCGTTTCAGCCAACAGCAGTTCGGAACCGTTCAGCACGTAGCGATCACCTGTCTGGGGGCAGACGGCCTCTCCGGTACCGGAAACAGGCAGCGGCAGGCGCTCGCCGTAACGGCTCATCCAGCCGACCTGACGACCAGGCACACCGACGATAAGAGCGAAATCGCGGACATCGTGATTAACCACCGCGCCTGCGCCGATGAAGGCGTAGGAACCGACAGTCGATCCGCAGACGATGGTGGCATTCGCGCCAATCGTCGCGCCCTTTTTTACGAGGGTCTGACGGTACTGATCCTTGCGCGGAAAACCGGAGCGAGGGTTATAAACGTTGGTGAAGACCATGGACGGGCCGCAGAAGACCTCGTCCTCCAGCGTCACATCGTCATAGACCGAGACGTTGTTCTGGATCTTGACGCCATTGCCGATGGTGACCTTGTTGCCGACGAAGACGCCCTGCCCCATCGAGCAGTTCTCGCCGATCACGGCACCTGCACAGATATGGGCAAAATGCCAGACGCGCGAACCGGAACCGATTCGCGCACCGTCATCGACGATAGCCGACGGATGGACTGTGACGCTCACGCCTTGACCCGCGCGGCGAAGGTATGGGCGGTATCGTCAAGCGCAGCAAGAGGCGCGTGGCGGATCGCTTCGGCGATCGAGATCGAGGGGCGTGCATCCGCAAGGCCATAACCTTTGCCCGCCAAGACCTGACGATAGCTGTCGGAATGCAATTCCGTGAAGCCTTCGGAGAACTCAAGTTCCTGACCGTCGATCAAGATCGAACGATAGGTGCGCTTGCCTGCGGCGACCGCTTCTGCCGGCAGATAATCGGCATTGACCGACAGGAACCAGCGCACCCGGGCTTTCTCGAACTGCATCACGCCTGCGGCGGCATCCTCAGCATGCTTATGCACAACCGACGAGGTCGCCTCACCAAAAACCCAGCTCAGCATGTCAAAGAAGTGGATGCCGATGTTGCTGGCGATACCGCCCGACTTCGCCGTCTCGCCCTTCCAGGACGTGAAGTACCACTTCCCGCGGCTGGTGAGGTAGGTCAGCGTCACATCGTGCACAACGCCCTTGGGCGTTGCCTGAATCTTCTCACGCAAGGCCTGGATCACCGGATGCAGACGCAGCTGCAGGATGGTGTTGACCTTCTTACCGGTGGCCTTCTCCATCTCCATCAGCGCATCGACGTCGGCAACGCCGAGGACCAACGGCTTCTCGCAGATCACATCCGCGCCGGTACGAAGCCCGTAGCGAATATGCGCATCATGGAGATAGTTAGGCGAGCAGATGCCGAGATAGTCGAGCTTCGTACCATTCCGGCCCGAAGCATCAATGAAACGGTCGAATTCCTCGAAGGAGGTGAAGAACTCAGCTTCCGGAAAATGACTATCTATAACACCAACGCTGTCATTGGGATCATAGGCGGCGAGGAGTGCACCGCCCACATCCCGAACGGCCTTCATATGGCGCGGAGCGATATAACCGGCAGCGCCGATCAGAGCAAAATTCTTCACGAGAACAGAACCTTAGACTTTGAAGATGCGCTCGCGGCCCTGCGAGACATCCTTCGTTGCATTGCGCGTGTCGATAACAAGATCGCACGAGGCAACGATCAGGTCATAGTCGACATTGTCATGGTCGGTAGCGATCAGGACCGCATCATACTTGGCGATGGAAGCAGCCGTCAGGGAAACCGACTTGAGGCCCGTCAGAGTAGCATGCTCACGGGTCGGCGGAATTTCGGCGACGAACGGATCGTGATAATCGAATGCCGCATGGCGATCACGCAGCAATTCCATCAGACGCAGCGCAGGGCTTTCACGCATGTCGTCGACATTCTTCTTATAGGCGGCACCGATCACCAGCACCTTGGCGCCATTGAGGCCCCGACCCTTGACCTGATCCATCAGCTCGCCTGCACGGCGGACGATGTAATAGGGCATGTCGCGGTTAATCTCACCTGCCAGTTCGATGAACTTGGTTGCGATATCGAATTCGCGTGCCTTCCAGGTCAGATAGAAGGGGTCGATAGGAATGCAGTGACCGCCCAGGCCCGGCCCCGGATAGAAGGGCATGAAGCCAAAAGGCTTGGTCTTGGCCGCGTCGATCACTTCCCAGATGTCGATGCCCATCCGGTCGTAGATGACCTTCAGTTCGTTCACGAGAGCGATATTGACGGCACGGAAGATGTTTTCCGTCAGCTTGGTCGCTTCGGCAGCAGCGGCCGAGGAGACCGGAACGGTCTTGTCGATCACCTGGGCATAGAGCGTATTCGCCAGCAGGCGCGAAACCGAATCGTCGGCGCCGATCACCTTGGGAATCGTGCGGGTTTCAAAGTTCGGATTGCCTGGATCTTCACGCTCGGGCGAGAAGGCGACGAACAGATCCAGACCAGCCTTGAGGCCGCTCTTTTCCAGGATCGGCACCAGAACTTCGGTCGTGGTGCCCGGATAAGTGGTCGACTCGAGCACGACGAGCTGATTGGCCTGCAGATGAGGCACCATCGCCTCTGCGGTCATCTCGATGTAGCTGAGGTCCGGTTCGCGATGGCGCGACAGCGGGGTCGGCACGCAGATGACGACCGCGTCGCACTTGCCCAACTCCGCAACATCGGCCGTCGGGACGAACTTCCCGCCATCGAACAGCTTGTTGATCGCATCCGTAGAAATATGTCGGATATAGGATTTGCGGGCGTTGAGAGAGTTGACCTTTTCCTGATCAACATCGAAGCCGAGAACCGGGAAACCTGCCTGAACGAAAGCGAGCGCCAGAGGCAGCCCGACATAGCCAAGGCCGACAATCCCCACACGGAAATCACGAGCTGCAATGCGGTCCGCAAGCTTCTGACCAATCTCGGTCGCTTCGGTAGAATTCAAGACGGTATGCTTATTCATCGACAATGCCTCTGACACGCCTTTGCATGTACCATTATAGGGGATCAGCAATTGGAAGAGGTAGCTAGCAAGCGGATGCCCATAGGTCAAGTAACCCTTTTCCCGTCACCCAAGGCTGGAACTTTAACTTTTTGTAATTAAGTCTGTTGCGAATCTAACGCAGCCGGAACCGCTAAGGAAAGCTCATGGACGACGTCGATCTCGTAGCACCAAAACTCGATCTTACGCGCCGAGGATTTGTGATGACCACTCTTGCCACAGGCTTTGCCTTATCGGTCCAACCGGTTCAGGCCCAAAGCGTTGTTACGACCGATACGAGCGGCCTCGTCGCTGGTGAAGTGCAGATTCCAGTCAAGGACGGCAGCGTCCCTGCCTATCGCGCGATGCCAGAGGGCAAGAAAGATCTGCCGCTGGTCCTGGTCGTCCAGGAAATCTTCGGCGTTCATGAGTATATCAAGGATGTCTGCCGCCGCTTCGCCAAACTCGGCTATTGCGCCATCGCTGTCGAGGCATTCGCCCGCCAGGGTAACGTCGCGGGCGTATCGGACATGGCGCAGATCCGCCCCATCGTCAACGCTGTACCAGACGCTCAGGTGATGAGCGATCTCGATGCTGCCGTCGCCTACGCCAAGGGAACAGGTTCGGTCGATACCTCCAAGCTCGCCATCACCGGCTTCTGCTGGGGTGGGCGCATCACCTGGCTTTATGCCGCGCATAATCCGGCGGTCAAGGCGGGTGGCGCCTGGTATGGGCGCGTTGTCGGCGACAAGACTGAACTGCAACCTTCATATCCCGTCGATGTGGCCGCCAAGATCTCAGCACCGATCCTCGGCCTCTATGGCGCTGCCGACACAGGCATTCCAGTCGATACTCTCGACCAGATGAAAAAGGCGCTACCTGCCGGCAACAAGTCGGAATTCGTGATCTATCCCGATGCCCCGCACGCCTTCCACGCGGACTATCGCCCCAGCTATCGCGAAGCCGCTGCCAAAGATGGCTGGACGAAGCTGATCGCCTGGTTCAAGACCCATGGTGTCGCGTAACCACGAAGGGGCGGCGGCATGACCGCCGCCCCTTTCCACTCGATCCTTATCACCGGCGCGACTAGCGGGCTCGGCGCTGCACTTGCAGAATATATGGCGGCACCAGGTATTACGCTCGCGCTCACCGGGCGCGATGGCGCGCGGCTTGAAAAGGTCGCCGAGCGGTGCCGCCTGCGCGGCGCCACGATCCGCGCGGCTCTCGTCGATGTTGCCGACCGCGATGCCATGCGGGAAACGCTGCTTCCTTGGGATGACGCCCTGCCCTTCGACCTGATTGTTGCGAATGCCGGTGTTTCGGCCGGGACAGGTGGGTTTGGCGAAACCGAGGAGCAGTTGCGCCATATCACGGCGGTCAATGTCGCCGGTGTCATCAATACTGTCGCCCCGCTGCTGCCGCGTCTGCTGGAGCGCAAGAAAGGTCAGATCGGTCTTGTTGCCTCCCTGGCCGGATTTCGCGGCCTGCCGGGCGCCCCTGCCTATTCAGCCTCGAAAGCCTGGGTGAAGGTCTATGGCGAAGGGTTACGTGGCACCGTGGCGCCCCATGGCATCGGCGTTTCCACCATCTGCCCCGGCTTCGTCGAGACCCCGATGACTGCCGTCAATCGCTTCCCAATGCCCTTCCTGATGAATGCCGAACGGGCGGCAAGCATCATGGCGCGTGGGTTGATCCGCAACAAAGGCCGCATCGCGTTCCCATTGCCGATGCTGGCGGCGGTCTGGCTGCTGAGCACGCTTCCGGACGGGCTGGTGGATTGGCTGACGCGGAAGCTGCCTGCAAAGGGGTGATGCCCAGGCTTAACCGAGCGTCTTATAAAAAAACGTGCAGTCTTCCAGCATGCCAGTCTGGGCATGGGCAGCATAGCCGGGCACGATGCCGAAGGCCGTGAACCCCTGCCCCAGGTAAAGCGCTTCGGAGGGATCGCCGGTACGGGTATCGAGCACCAGCAGGCTCTTGCCCGCAACCCGCGCAACGAGATCAAGATGCTGCATCAAGGCCCGTCCGATCCCGGCCCGGCGTGCGCCCACATCCACCAGCACTTTGGACACATCAGCGCGGTGCTGCTGATTGGCAGGCTGGCCGATCACCAATTGCGCCGTGCCGACTATCTTACCGTTCTTGCGCGCAATAAACAGACGCTTGGCTCCCGATTTCAAAGCAGAAACATGGTTCTCCCAGAAGGTTCGGGCGTCCTCGACCTCAAATGGCTCGACAAAGCCAATGCTGGCGCCATCCTTGACGCAGCCCAACAGTATCTCCGCAAGTTCGCCGCTGACGCCGGGAAGGGCCTCGGCCGATATTTCTTCGATAAAGACTGTCATGATTATCCAGCGATAATGGCGATCACGTAGCGCGCGGGGACGTCGCCCAATGCGACGAATCGGGAGGGGCCGGTCAGGCGATACCGCAGGCAATCACCGGGAGACAGCCGATATTCAACGCCCCCAACGGCGAGGTCGAGCATGCCTTCCAGCAGATAGAGATGGTGTTCCAGCCCAATACTCGGCGGCCGGTCGTAGGCGATCACAGCCCCCGGTGGCAGGGTCCCCATGATCATCTCGCCTCGCAACTCAGGGGTCGGCGGAGAGATCGCACGGCGGACAAAGCCCGTGGCGGGATCCGTCCATACCGGCTGCTCGGACTTAGCAACAAGCGCAGGAGACTGGGGTTCGACAGCCATCATAAGCCGCGACAGGGTCCAACCGAAGGCAGCGCAGAGCTTACCCAGCATCACCGCCGTGGCGCTGGTCTCCCCTCTCTCCACCCGCGATAAAGTTGCACGGCTGACGCCACTGCGCTCGGCCAGTTCATCTAAGGACCAGCCACGCGCAATTCTTAAATCGGCGAGGCGTTCGCCGAGGCGTTCATCGAGAGTTTCACTCATATGAGAGATAATTTCCCACATATGAGAAGGAGTCAATTCAATTGAATTGAACGAGCCCCTATCGCCCCTGCTCTATCCTACGCCACTTCGCGACGTTGCGATTATGCTCGTCTAGGGTTTTTGAGAAAGCATGACCACCGGTGCCGTCGGCGACGAAATAGAGAGCATCGGTCGCAGAGGGTTTGGCAGCCGCCAGCAGTGAGGCACGACCGGGATTCGCGATCGGGGTCGGCGGCAAACCAGCACGGGTATAGGTGTTCCAGGGCGTATCGGTATCGAGATCCCGGCGCGTCAACCCACGATCCAGCGGCCCCGATCCTTTGGTGATGCCGTAGATCACCGTCGGATCCGTCTGCAGGCGCATATTCTTCTTCAGACGATTGGCGAACACACCCGCAACCAGCCCGCGCTCATCCGGCTGACCCGTTTCTTTTTCGACGATGGACGCAAGCACCAGGAGCGCTTTCTGATCCGGCAAGGGGAGAGACGTATCCCGCTGACGCCAAGCATCGCTCAAAGCGCCATCCATAGCCTGCCGCATCCGACGCACCACCTCGGACGCTTTATCGCCACGGGTGTAATTGTAGGTATCAGGCAGCAGGGTACCTTCGTCGAGCTGCGGCAGCGCGTCCTGCTCCAGATATTCCGCCTGCTTCACCAGAAGCAGCACCTGAGCGTTCGTGAGGCCCTCCGGCACGGTCACCCGGCGCGGATATTCCTTGCCCGACCGCAGGATCTCCAACACATCCAGGATCGAAGCACGGGCAGGAACCTCATACTCCCCAGCCCGCAACGGCCTGCTGTCCGGCTTCAGGCGCAGGGCCGCCAATACGGTGAAGGCATCGAAAGCGATACGCTCCCGCTCCAGCATCTGGGCGATGCCTTCGCTGCCGGTTCCCTTGGGAATAAAGACGAGCTTGGCGGCATTCGACGGGCCGGGAGCAGCGATACGCTTTTCAAACAGCGTCCAGGCGACATAAGCCCCACAAACAGCAAGGGCGCCCACGATGGTGAGCGCCCAAGCCAGCATTCGGAAAAACCGCGCCATGGTGGCGGGCTAACCTTAGACCTTGCCGAAGATCAGCGAGGCATTGGTGCCGCCGAAGCCGAAGGAATTCGAGAGAGCATAATTGACCTCCCGCTTCTTCGCCTTATGCGGCACCAGATCGATGTCGCAGCCTTCGGACGGATTATCGAGATTAAGGGTGGGCGGCACGATTCCGTCGCGCATAGCAAGGATCGAGAAGATCGCCTCAATGGCTCCCGCGGCCCCCAACAGATGGCCGGTGGCCGATTTGGTCGAGGACATGGAAAGCTTGTTGGCAGCTTCGCCGAACAAACGCTTCACCGCGCTCAGTTCGATCTCGTCACCCAGCGGCGTGGACGTGCCGTGAGCATTGACGTAATCGATCTGGTCCGGCGTCAGGCCCGCACGCTTCAAGGCCATCTGCATCGAGCGATAAGCGCCATTACCATCGGGAGCCGGTGAGGTGATGTGATAGGCATCACCCGACATGCCATAACCGATGACTTCGGCATAAATCTTGGCACCACGCTTTTGAGCGTGCTCCAAGCTTTCCAGCACAACGACGCCCGCGCCTTCGCCCATGACGAAGCCATCACGGTCCTTATCCCAGGGGCGCGAACCCTTAGTCGGTTCGTCGTTGAAATTGGTAGACATCGCCTTACAGGCACAGAAGCCAGCAAGACCGATCCGGCTGACCGCAGCTTCAGCACCACCGGCAACCATGACGTCGGCATCGTCCAGCGCTATGAGACGCGCGGCATCGCCGATAGCATGGGCACCGGTCGAACATGCCGTCACGACAGCATGATTCGGGCCCTTGAAGCCGTATCGCATCGAGACATGACCCGACGCTAGATTGATCAGATTCGCCGGGATGTAGAAAGGCGACATCCGGTCAGGACCGCGTTCGCTCATGAACACGGCACCTTCGGTAATGCCGACAAGACCACCGATACCCGAACCGATCATCACACCGGTACGTTCGCGGTCTTCATCCGTTTCGGGCTTCCAACTGCTGTCGGCAATCGCCTCAGTCGCAGCCGCCATGGCGTAAACGATGAAATCACCCATGCGGCGCCGATCCTTCGGCGTCACGATGGTGTCCACATCGAACTGGCCCGGCTCTTTACCGACGGGGATCTGCCCCGCAATACGGGTCGGCAGATCGGAGACGTCGAAGCCTTCGATCTGATTGATGCCCGATTCGCCGGCAATCAAACGACGCCAGACATGTTCTGCGCCGAATCCGAGCGGAGTGACCATGCCGATGCCGGTCACGACGACGCGCTTTAGGCCGTTAGGATGAGTATTCGTCACGTCTCTACATCTGCCCTTGGGGATGAGGCCGGCGACAGGCCTTCCTGCCGCCGGACATCAGCCTCAGTTGCCGCTGTTCTTCTCGATGAAGTCGATCGCGTCCTTAACGGTCAGGATCTTTTCAGCTGCATCGTCGGGAATCTCGACGCCGAACTCTTCCTCGAAGGCCATGACCAGCTCGACGGTGTCCAGGCTGTCGGCGCCCAGGTCGTCGATGAAGCTGGCGTTCTCGGTCACTTTGGCCTCTTCGACGCCGAGATGTTCGACAACGATCTTCTTAACGCGCTCGGCAACGTTGCTCATGTGATGGCTTCCTCAAAAAAAGCTCTTAAAGGGCCGGACAATTCCGGCCGGTTGGATGGTGCCTCGGCTAGCGAGGGCGCGGTTCGGGGCCAGACGGCCCCAGGCGCCCAACCTAGCGAAAAACCAGGAAAGGCGCCGTTTCGTAACACACCTTGATCGGCTTGACCAGCCAACAAGTAGTTAAGAAAAGCCTCAAATCATTGCCATGCCGCCGTTGACATGAATGGTCTGACCGGTGACGTAGCTTGCCTCGGTCGACGCCAGATAAACCGCAGACGCCGCGATTTCTTCCGCTGTGCCCATGCGACCCAGCGGAATGGCGCCCAGCAGCTTTTCCTTATGACCGTCGGCAAGCCCATGGGTCATCGCGGTTTCGATGAAACCCGGTGCGATGCAATTGACAGTAATCCCGCGCGACGCGACTTCCTGCGCCAGCGACTTGGAGAAGCCGATCATGCCCGCCTTGGAAGCGGCATAGTTGGTCTGGCCCGGATTACCGGTGACGCCGACAACCGAGGTCACGCCGATGATACGGCCGTAACGGGCCTTCATCATGCCCTTGAGCGCCGCGCGCGAGAGGCGCATGGCCGCCGTCAGATTGACATCGAGAACCGTGTCCCAATCGGCATCCTTCATACGCATCAGCAGGCCGTCACGGGTGAGACCGGCGTTATTGATGAGAATGCTAAGACCGCCCATCGCCTCTTCAGCCTGCTTCACCAGACCATCTGCTGCAGCAGCGTCGGAGAGATCGGCAGGGAGAACATGAACACGATCACCGCCCAGCGAGGCGGCCACTTCTTCCAACACAGCCTGACGGGTGCCGGTCAAGGCGACAGTCGCACCCTGCGCGTGCAAAGCTGCTGCGATGGACTGACCGATACCGCCCGAGGCGCCGGTGACGAGCGCGGTCTTGCCGCTGAGATCGAACATCACGGGGAAACTCTCCGGTGTTGGATTAAAGGGACTTCAGGAAGGCTTCAATATCTTCGGGCGTGCCGACCGACGCGGTCGTTGCATCCTTGGCGATCCGCTTGACCAGACCGGCCAGAACCTTGCCCGCGCCGAGTTCTACAAACTGCTCGACGCCGATACCGGCCATATGCTCGACGCTTTCGCGCCAACGCACCATGCCGGTGACTTGTTCCACCAACTGGCGACGGATCGTCTCGACATCGCTCACCGGACGTGCGGTCACATTGGCGACGACAGGCAGCGTCGGCAGCTCAATAGCGGTCTTCTCCAGGGCAGCCGCCATGGCGTCGGCGGCAGGCTGCATCATGGCGCAATGGAAGGGGGCGGACACAGGCAGCGGCAGTGCGCGCTTCACGCCCTTGGTCGGCGCGATGGCAATTGCGCGCTCGATTGCCGACTTCTTGCCCGACAGGACGACCTGACCGCCGCCATTATCGTTGGCGGCCTGACAGACTTCACCCTGAGCCGCCTCCTTGGCAATTTCTTCGGCCAACGCCAGATCGGCGCCCAGCAGCGCACACATACCGCCCTCGCCCACTGGAACGGCCTTCTGCATCGCCTGACCGCGCAGCTTCAGCAGTCGTGCAGTATCGGCCAGCGAGAAAGCACGGACGGAAGCCAAAGCCGAATATTCACCCAGCGAATGCCCCGCGACGAAGCGACCAAGGTCGGAGAGCGACTTGCCGCTTTCCTTTTCAAGGGTACGCACGACAGCAACGCTGACAGCCATCAACGCAGGCTGCGCGTTCTCGGTCAGGGTGAGATCGGCCTCGGGGCCTTCCCACATAATGGTGCTGAGCTTCTGGTTCAGCGCATCGTCGACTTCCTGGAATACCTCGCGTGCGGACACGAAAGCATCGGCCAGAGCGCGGCCCATGCCGACCGTCTGGCTACCCTGACCTGGAAATACGAATGCGCGGCTCATCCCACACCCCATTGCGGTAAACTTGCCGCAGTCATACTAGGGCTCGCGATTCTGTCAAGAACTGATGCCTTATTTAGGCATCTGGAAGCGTTTTTCCGCCCCGGGAACGAGTTCCGACGCCTGACTGATCGCACCAGTATCACTGCGGTAAACCCAATGCCAAACACCAGCCAGCATCTGCGGCTGACCATCGTCCCCATAAAATGGGGCAAAGATGCGCTCGTAGAAATGATAGGGCGTCCGGGTCAGCAGCCCCGTGAGATGGTACTGCCGCCAATAGCCGGGCGCACCAACCTCGAAAATCTCACTCCAGGCATCTTCAGCAAGCACGAAACGGTCGCCGGGCTGGATCTCGTCGACATACTTACCGGTGAGATCGAAGGAGTTATGCTCACGGTGGGCTGTGCCGACCAGCCGATACCGGAAACGAAAGCCACTTCTGAACCCCAGATCGGGCAACGCATCGACCAGCAGGATGTTCGGCAGAATATCAGCCAAAAGTTCGGGCTTCAGGTCTTTGCGACGAGGAGGCCCCTTCTGGGCAAGCTCCTGCCAGAAAAGCAGCAGGCGCTCCAGCGGCGGGCTGAGCTTCAAGACCGGTGACCCGGCCACCCCACCCTCGCGCGGCAACAGGATCTGACGCAATGCCTTGGGCGGAGCAGATCGGTCGTCAAAGCTGGACATTCGACCATTCCGTTTCTTCCGAGCCTTCGGTCCAGTGCCAAACTCCGGCCAACAGCGTGACCCGCCCATCTGGCTCGCAGAATGGCGCCAGCAGCCGTTCGTAGCGGTGATAGGGCGACTGGGTCTCAGCCCTGAAAACATTATGGCTTCGCCACCACCCAGGGGTACGCGCGGCAAGAATGGCAGAGAAATTCGACGCCCCGACAGCATATCGCTCCGGCGGCTGCACTTCATCGACGAAGCGGCCCGTAAAATCGCTCGCCATATGGGACCGGTGACTCGTGCCGATCAGGCGATAGCGATACCGAGACTGCCCGCCTTGGCCCTCAACATCTAGCAGCAAGACGCCCGGCAATAGGTCACGTACGGCTTCTGGCCTGAAAGCCCGCCTCGACGGGACGCCATCCACAGCCTGGGGCAGCGCCAACCAATAGCGATAGAATCGGTCAAGCGGCGATGCCAGGCGCCGGATACCGCTTGAATCGAGCCGTCCGCCGCGAGGCAAGAGCTGCTGCGGCATCTGGACGTCATGGGGCATCTTCTGGGCAGGCATGGCATGAACTCTATACCGCCCATTCAATGCTGGCGAGCCAGAGGATTGCTTGCCTTTTGAGGATTTCTTTGTATATTCCCCGCTTCCAACACGGGGTGGACGCGCGGAATCAAGCAATTCCGCCGTTTTTGTCGTGTCGGAACGGCGGCCGCGAGGCCGTTTGTACTCCTTGCCGTCGGCATCGCCGTCGGCTTTGGCCCTGGAGAATCGTCTCCTTGGCCATATCAGCCATAGGGAGTGACTAACGTCATGCCTTTGTACGAGAGCATCTTTATTGCGCGCCAGGACATTTCCAGCGCGCAGGCCGAGGCCCTGGCCGAAACCTTCACCGGCATCATCACCGAAAACGGTGGCCAGGTGAAGAAGACCGAATATTGGGGTCTGCGTAACCTGACCTACCGGATCCGCAAGAACCGCAAGGGTCACTACGTTCTCTTCAACCTCGACTCCCCCTCGGCCGCCGTGCTCGAGATGGAGCGCGTCATGAAGATCAACGAAGACATCATCCGCGTCATGACCGTGAAGGTCGATGAGCTGGAAGAAGGCCCCTCGGCCGTCCTCAGCTCGCGTGGCGAACGTGATGATCGCGGCCCCCGTGGCGGCGATCGTGACGGTCGTGGTGGCGATCGTGGCGAGCGTCGCCCGCGCCGTGACTATGATGACCGTGATCAGGGCGAGGAGGTCTAATTATGCAGAACGCTGGTGGTCGCCGTCCGTTCTTCCGTCGTCGCAAGTCGTGCCCCTTCTCGGGCCCGAACGCGCCGAAGATCGACTATAAGGACGTGAAGCTGCTGTCGCGCTTCCTGTCCGAGCGCGGCAAGATTGTCCCGAGCCGCATCACCGCCGTTTCCACGAAGAAGCAGCGCGAGCTGGCCCAGGCCATCAAGCGCGCCCGCTTCCTGGGCCTGCTGCCCTACGTGGTCCGGTAATCGCCGCATCGCGACCAACTGACTAAACGACAGGGCTCCTATGGGCGATCCGGTTAAAAGCGGCCAAGGCCGTGATATCGTAATCGGAGCTGCACTGGGAGCCGCCGCCGCCATGATGGCGTACGCCCTTTCCCTGGGCAGTCTTGGCGGCATGATCCTGTACCTGCTTATCCCCGTGCCACTGTTTCTGGCCGGGTTCGAGCGGGGGCTGAAAGCCGGCTTTGCAGCTGTGGGCGTTGCGTTTATCGCTTCGACCTTGCTGCTGAGCTGGATGATGGCCATCAGTCTGAGCCTGACGCTGTTCGCGCCTATTCTGGCGTTGACCATCGCGGCGCTTAGTCGGGAAGAAGGCCGGGAAAGCCGCATGATGCTGGTTCTTGTTGGAACCGCCGCCGTGCATTTTTTCCTGATCTGGAGCAGCGCTCCAGATGAAGCCGAGTGGCAGAAGAACATCGCATCCATGATGGATGCGCAGGTCACTGCCGATCCCAACTTTGCCGATAGCGTCAAGTTTATCTACGGACTGATTACGCGCCTTGGTGGCCTTCTTGCGCTGATGGTTTCCGGTTGGCTTCTTGTCGCCGGGGCCTTGGCTGCAGGACTGGCAGCCCGAAGCAAGATGCCTGCTCTGTCCCGTCTCTGGATTGCGCGGGTTGATCTGCCTCGCTGGTTCCCGATCGTTTCGGCGATCCTGCTGGCGGCAAGCTACGTGGTGCCAGAGGACATCGCGATCATCGCGACGAACCTTCTGGTGGTGCAAGGGGTCGGGTATGTGCTTGCGGGGTTGGCGGTTGTTCATACCGCTTTCTGGCGCGGGAACATCGGCTGGATGGGACGGATCGCCTTTTACGGCCTCGTCTTCATCTTCGGTTTTGTCTGGTTGTTGGTTGCGGTGTTGGGGTTGGTCGAACAATGGGCCGGGCTGCGGAAGCGAATGATCGCGAGCCGCGCCAAGGCCGACGAGGAGTGATGAAATGACGGAAGTTATCTTGCTGGAGCGCGTCGAGCGCCTTGGCCAAATCGGCGACGTTGTTACCGTTCGCCCGGGTTATGCCCGCAACTTCCTTCTGCCGCAGAAAAAAGCTCTGCGCGCCACGAAGGAAAACATGAAGCAGTTCGAAGCCCAGAAGGCCAAGATCCTTGCTGACAACCAGGCTCGTCGCGAAGCGGCTGGCGTGGATGCAAGCAAGCTCGAAGGTCTGAAGCTGACCCTGGTTCGCTCGGCAGGCGAAAGCGGCCAGCTTTATGGTTCGGTGACGGGTCGTGACGTGGCGGAAGCCGCTGTCGCTGCCGGTTATGAAACCGTGAAGCGTCAGGCTGTGATCATCGAAAAGCCGATCAAGACCACCGGTGTACATCAGGTGCGCGTCTCCCTGCATCCGGAAGTCTCGGTTATCGTGACCCTCGGCATCGCCCAGACCCTGGACGAAGCCAAGGCACTGCTGGCCAAGAACGCGCCGAAGGCTGAAGCTGCTGAAGAAGAAGCTGAAGTCGAAGCCGAAACCGAAGAATCGACCGAAGCCTAAGGCTTTATCGATGCGGCCTCACGTAGCGCAACGCGCGGTAGGCCAACGTATTCGGTTAAAGATCACCCCGCCCACCGCAAGGTTGGCGGGGTTTTCTTTTGGCAAGAAGCTATCTCGTCATCCCAGGGCTTGCCCCTGGGATCTTGTGTAGACGAACCGCGTCAAAACCTAGGAAGCGATGGTTTTACGCGGCACGGCCACGGGAGATCCCAGGGGCAAGCCCTGGGATGACGAGACCTTGTTTGACTGTTCCCTTCCGCTGCCGGTTTGCACTAGGATCGCCGCCATCATGAGCATCGCGCATCGCCACCTCCTCGGCATCGAAGGCGTCTCGTCCGACGTCATCCAGTCGCTTCTCGACCGTGCCGAACATTTCGCCCAGATGGGCCGCAGCCCCGACAAGAAGAGCAGCGCTCTCAAGGGTCGCACGGTCATCAATCTGTTCTTCGAAGACAGCACCCGCACCCGCACCAGTTTCGAACTGGCGGGCAAGCGCCTGGGCGCCGACGTCATCAATATGTCGGTCGCGACATCGTCGGTGAAGAAGGGCGAAACGCTGATCGATACCGCCCAGACACTGCGCGCGATGAACATCGATATCCTGGTCGTGCGCCACGGCGCGTCCGGCGCACCGCACCTGCTGGCCGAAAAGCTCAATTGCGCCGTCATCAATGCCGGTGACGGCACCCACGAACATCCGACTCAGGCGCTGCTCGATGCGCTGACCATGCGCCGCCGCAAGGGTCGTCTGGAAGGGCTGGAGGTCGCGATCTGCGGCGACGTCGCCCATAGCCGCGTCGCGCGCTCCAACATTCATCTGCTGAACCGCATGGGCGCCCGCGTGCGCCTGATCGGCCCGCCGACCCTGATCCCGTCCGAGATCGAACATCATGGGGTCGAGGTGTTCCATGATATGCGCGAGGGCCTGAAGGGTGTGGACATCGTCATGATGCTGCGCCTTCAGCTCGAACGCATGCAGGGCGCATTGATCCCGTCGGTGCGGGAATATTTCCACTTCTATGGCCTCGATCAGGAAAAGCTGGCGCTGGCCAAGCCCGACGCTCTGGTCATGCACCCCGGCCCGATGAACCGCGGGGTCGAGATCGACAGCGCGATCGCCGACGATATTGATCGCTCGCTGATCCAGGAGCAGGTGGAGATGGGCGTCGCCGTCCGCATGGCCTGCCTGGAAGCGCTGGCCGAAGGAGCCTCGGCATGAGCACGCAGCCCATTCTGTTCCGCAATGCCCGCCGCATCGACCCCGTCGCAGGCAGTGACACCCTGGGCGATCTTCTGGTCCTGGCTGGCGTAGTTACCGAGGTCGGAGACCGCCTGGAGGCCCCCGATGGCGCCCGCGTCGTCGATGCTGCAGGCAAGGTGTTGGCGCCCGGCCTCGTCGATATGCGTGTCCATGCCCGCGAACCCGGCGAGGAGCATAAGGAAACCATTGCCGCGATGAGCAAGGTGGCCGTTGCGGGCGGGGTCACGACTGTAGCCCTACTGCCGACGACCGAGCCGGGGATCGAAGATCCGTCATTGGTCGACTTTGTCCATCGCAAGGGCGAGATTGCCGGTCTTGCGAATGTCCTGGTCTATGGGGCGCTGACCAAAGGTCGCGAGGGCAAGCAGCTTACCGAGATCGGGTTGCTGACCGCCGCTGGCGCCGTGGGTGTGTCCGATGGGCCGCGCCGCTCCAGCGACGCCCTGGTGACCCGTCGCGCCCTCGCCTATGCCAAGACCTTCAATCAGATGGTCCTGACCCATCCCGAGGAACCGAGCCTCACTGCCAGTGCAGTGGCGACCGAGGGCGATCTTGCCACCCGTCTGGGCCTGCCTGCCGGTCCCGCGATTGCTGAACGTATGCGGGTAGAACGCGATATCCATCTGGCAGAGCTGACGGGCGGTCGCCTGCATATCGGCCCGATTTCCACCGCTGGAGCCATTGAGGCGATCCGGGCGGCCAAGAAGCGCGGCGTCAAGGTCACCTGCGACACTGCCCCGCCCTACTTCAGCCTCAACGAAAGCGCCATCGGCGATTATCGCACCTTCTCCAAACTCTCCCCGCCCCTGCGGTTCGAACTGGATCGCAAAGCGGTCGTCGAAGGGCTGGCGGACGGTACCATCGACGCAATTGCCTCCGACCATGCGGCCGAAGATCCCGACGCTAAGCGTCTGCCATTCGTGCAAGCCTCCTATGGTGCCGTGGGGCTGGAAACCATGCTGCCGCTCGCCCTGTCGCTGGTGCATAACGGGCACCTGGGCCTTGTGGATCTGTTCCGCCGTCTTTCCACCCGCCCGGCCGAGCTTCTGCGCAAGCCGTCCAAGGGGCTAGCTGTCGGCGCCACAGCCGATCTGATCCTGCTGGATATCGGCAAGCCCTGGCGGATGGATCCCAAGCAACTGACGTCGCTGTGCAAAAACAGCCCCTTCGACGGCATTCCCGTGCAGGGCGAGGTCAAGCTGACCCTGGTCGGTGGCCGGGTCGTCTTCGAGCGCGCGGCTTAAGGAGAAGATCATGGGTCTGACGCTCTATACCCTGGTCGCCCTGGTGGGCGGTTATCTCGTCGGGTCAATTCCATTCGGCCTGCTGCTGACCAAGGCCGCCGGTCTGGGCGATATCCGCGCCATCGGGTCGGGCAATATCGGCGCCACCAACGTGCTGCGCACCGGCAACAAGCCCCTGGCCGCCGCCACGCTGCTCCTCGATGGTGGCAAGGGCGCCGTCGCCGTGCTGCTGGCAGGCTGGCTCTACGGTGCCGATGCCGCCCTGGCTGCAGGCCTGGGGGCTGTTCTAGGCCATCTATTCCCCGTCTGGCTGAAGTTCAACGGCGGGAAAGGTGTCGCAACGACCCTGGGTGTCTGGCTGGCATTGGCCTGGCCGGTGGGTCTGATCGCCATTGCAACCTGGATCCTGACGGCGCTCGTCACCCGCATCTCTTCCCTCTCCGCCCTGGTTGCCATCGCGGTTTCGCCTATCGCAGCCTGGGTTCTGCTGGATGTACGATATGGAGTTGTCGGGATCCTGATCGCGGCACTGGTCTATATCCGGCACCATGAAAATATTCGCCGTCTTCTGAGCGGCACCGAACCCAAGATCGGTAAAAAGAAGTAATACAGAGCCGACGAAACATCTGTCGAACAAATAGCCATAGGACGCCTAGCGGACTGATGTTACGCTTCAATTTCAATGGTTAACGTCAGATACTCCCGGATGATCCATGGCTGAGACGCCCAAGCGCGGCGGACTGTTCCGCAGGCTGACCGAATCGCTGTTTGAAGACGTCTCGGAGAAGGCGCGGGCCGAAGCCGCCGCAGCGGCCGCTCCCCCGCCGCCGCCACGCGAAGAACCGGCAGAAGTATCGCGGGATCTGCTGGCTGCCCTGACCGGCCGCGCACCCACCTCCCCGCCCTCACCCGAACTGGCCGTGAGCGAGCCGGAGCCGACACCCCAGCATCCTAAGTTTGAGCCCAGCGCCAGCGCGCTGGCCATCGAACAGACCCATTTCGCCGCCCGCCTGCAGGAGATTGTCTCCACCGCCCCCGGCCATGGTGCGGCGGGTAAGCTGCAACTGCTGAACCTTGATGAGCTGAAGCGGCATGCGGGCGACAAGTGGGAAGCGATGGCGGAGCGCGCGCGTCTCGTTGCCGAACAGGTAATCAGCCACCGCCTCGCCCCCAGCGACATCCTCGCCCCCTATGATGATGACAGCTTCGTGGTGTTGTTCGCCGAACTGACCGAAGAACAGGCACGGATGAAGGCCGCCGCCATCGCCCGCGAACTGCGCGAGCGGTTGCTGGGCGAGTTGGGTCCGGAGAGCCGGAACTGGGTCAAAGCCTTCGTTACCGGCTTCGATGATATGAGTCCGGTGTCAGGGGATGAGATCTCCGACATGGGGATGGCGCAGCTCAAGGCGCTGGACGACAAGTTCAATCAGGCCGAGGACGTTGCGCCCGAACAACTGGCGCCGAACGATATTGAGCTGCAGCGCCGCGTTGGTGAAGTCGGTGTCAGTTATCGCCCGACCTTCCTGGTGGCGCGTGGCATCATCGGCCTCGCCGAAGCCCGCACCCAGCGCCTCGACAGCCTCAATCGGCTTCTGACCGGCGCCCATGCCTATCCCAAGAACGATGCTTCGGTCACGTTCGAGCTGGATCGTGCCGTCATGACCCGTGCCTTTCAGCATCTGCGCGAAATCGTCAAGGACGGACGAACCCCCGGCGTCATGCATGTGAATCTGCACCTGCAGACGCTGATTGCCCATTCGTCGGGCCAGATTATCGATCTGCTGCGCTTCATGCCGGTCGAGCTGCGCCGCTTCATCATCGTCGGCCTGAATGGTCAGCCGCACCATGCCCCCCGCGCCCGCATGTTCGAGCTGGCGCAGGAGGTACAGCCCTTCTGCCGGTCCGTGACCTTGCAGGTGCCGCCCGACTTCCACGAGTTCGAACGCGCGGCCCGCATGAAAATTTCAGCGGTCGGCCTCGACCTGGAGGAACCGGATCTGGGAGAAGTGACGCCAACGCTGTTCACCCAGCAGATCCTGCCAATGGCGGCGGCGGCGCGCGCGGCGGGCGTTCATTCATTTCTTTACGGCATTCGCCGCAAGGAAGTCGCCAAGGCGGCGCGCGACACCGGATTTACTTATCTCAACGGACCTATAGTCGCCAAAGAGATCCGGCGACCAATCGCCATCAATCATCACCCATAACAATACTTGACGCGCGGCATAAGCACCCTCAAAGGTTGCGTATGTCTCGCAAGAAACTCTCCACCACCGAGCGGCTGGCCGCGCTGCGCCTGATCCGTACCGACAGTATCGGCCCGATCACCTTTCATCAGTTGCTGGCTCGGTTCGGTTCTGCCGAAGCGGCCCTGAAGGCCGTGCCAGATCTTGCAAAGCGCGGCGGTCGGGCCAAGCCTCTTATTCTGGCGTCTGTTGCGACTGCGGAAAAAGAGATCGCGGCTGTCGGTGCGACCGGTGCGGGCCTCGTTGGCTGGTGCGAACCGGGGTACCCGGCGCTACTGGCAAAACTGGAAGACGCGCCGCCTTTTCTCTCCATCGCAGGCGATCCAGCGAAAGCAGATATGCCGATGGTGGCGTTGGTCGGCGCCCGCAACGCATCCCTCAATGCGCGCAAACTGGCCGAGAAGCTGGCGAAGGATCTGGCAGAGGCAGGCATGGTGGTCGCGTCAGGCCTCGCCCGCGGGATCGATCAGGCCGCCCATATCGGCGCGCTGCCGGTGAACGGCATGACAGCGGCGGTGATCGCGGGCGGTATCGACACGATCTATCCGCCGGAGCATGGTGATCTGCAACGCGCCATCGGCACCGATGGTCTGCTGATCGCCGAGATGCCGCCGGGAACCCAGCCCCAGGCCCGCCACTTCCCTCGGCGCAACCGCATTATCTCGGGCATGAGCCTCGGTACCGTGATCGTGGAGGCAGCTCTGGGGAGCGGATCCTTGATCACGGCGAAATTTGCGGCCGAACAGGGGCGCGAGGTTATGGCGATCCCCGGCAGCCCGCTCGACCCGCGCTGCAAGGGTGGCAATTCGCTGCTGAAGGATGGGGCCGCCCTGGTCGAGGATGCGGCAGATATCCTGGCGATTCTAAGCCCCTTCGCCCATCGCGTGGGCGAGCCGCCAACGCCGAATTTCGATGGCCCGCCGCCAGTCGATCCGGACGATGTGACGCTTGCCGCGGCGCGAAAAACATTGCTGCAACTGCTAGGCCCGGCTCCTGTCACGGTTGACGAACTGGTCCGGCGGTGTCAATTCTCCCCTGCTGTCATCCAGACCGTCCTGTTGGAACTGGACTTGGCGGGCCGACTGGAACGCCAGCCGGGCGGCGGCGTTGCGCTGCTGCTGGCCTAAAGTCAGCTCACCTAAAGCATTGTTGTTTTCTTTCGGAGCGTTCCCCGTTCATGAAGCTCGTCGTCGTTGAGTCGCCGGCTAAGGCCAAGACGATCAATAAATACCTTGGGTCCGATTACACCGTGGTCGCCTCCTATGGCCATGTGCGCGATCTGCCTGCCAAGGATGGATCGGTCAAACCCGACGAAGACTTCGCCATGGAATGGGAAAGCGAGGCGCGAGGCGCTGCCCGCATTTCCGAGATCACCAAGCTTGCCAAAACCGCCGACCATATCTTCCTCGCAACCGATCCGGATCGCGAAGGGGAGGCTATTTCCTGGCACGTTCTTCAGGTGCTGCAGCAGAAACGCGCCCTGAAGGGGGCCGAGGTGAAGCGCGTGGTTTTCCACGAGATCACCAAATCGGCCGTGCTGAATGCCATCGCCAATCCGCGCGATATCCATCAGGAACTGGTCGATGCCTATCTGGCGCGCCGGGCGCTGGATTACCTCGTTGGTTTCACCCTGTCGCCGGTTCTATGGCGCAAGCTGCCGGGCTCGCGTTCAGCAGGCCGCGTGCAATCGGTTGCGCTGCGCCTGATCTGCGAGCGTGAGGCCGAGATCGAGGCTTTCCGCAGCCAGGAATATTGGTCGGTCGCGGTCGATCTAAAGGCGCCGGGTGGCGAGGCTTTCGTGGCCCGCCTGACCAACCTTGACGGCAAGAAGCTCGACAAGATGAGCCTCAAGACCGCCGATGATGCGACCGCAGCCAAGCTGGCGGTCGAAGCGGCGGACCTGAAGGTCACCTCGGTCGAGAAGAAGCAGGCGAAGCGTCACCCGTCGCCGCCCTTCACCACCTCGACCCTGCAGCAGGAGGCCAGCCGCAAGCTCGGTTTCTCCGCCAGCCGCACCATGCAGATCGCCCAGCGCCTTTATGAAGGCGTCGATATCGGCGGCGAAAGCGGCGGTCTTATCACCTATATGCGAACCGACAGCGTCAATCTGTCGGGCGAGGCCATCGCGGGCGCCCGCCGTCTGATCGGTGGCGAATATGGCGACCGCTATCTACCCGCCTCGCCGCGTGCCTATAAATCGAAGGCTGCAAACGCCCAGGAAGCCCACGAGGCGATCCGTCCGACCGACTTCCGCAAACATCCGCGCGATCTGGCCGGCAAACTCGATTTCGACCAGCTGCGCCTGTACGAGCTGATCTGGAAGCGCACGGTCGCCTGCCAGATGGAAAGCGCGATCCTGGATCAGGTCGTCGCCGATATCGGCGGCGGTCGTGTCGGTCTGCGCGCCACCGGCTCCACCATCAATTTCGATGGCTTCCTGCGCCTGTATCAGGAAGGCCGCGACGATGTGGAAGACGAAGAAGGTGGTCTGCTGCCGCCGATGAAGGAAGGCGACGCCACGGCCCGTACCGGCGTGCGTCCCGAGCAGCATTTCACTCAGCCGCCGCCGCGCTATACCGAAGCCAGCCTCGTCAAGAAGCTGGAAGAACTGGGCATCGGCCGCCCGTCGACCTATGCCTCGATCATCCAGGTCCTGCAAGACCGCGACTATGTGAAGATCGATCAGAAGCGCTTCGTGCCTGAAGATCGCGGCCGCATCGTCACCGCCTTCCTGTCGAGCTTCTTCGAGCGGTATGTGCGCTACGACTTCACCGCGAACCTGGAAAGCCAGCTCGACGATATTTCCGAAGGCAAGATCGATTGGCGCGCGGTCATGCGCCAATTCTGGGAGCCCTTCATCGCGGCGATTGGCGAGACGAAGGATCTGACGATCACCCAGGTTATCGAGGCGCTGGACGAAGATCTCGGCGATCACTTCTTCCCGGACAAGGGGGATGGCAAGGATCCGCGCCTCTGCCCCGCTTGCAACAGCGGGCGTCTGGGCCTGAAGCTTGGGAAGACCGGCGGCTTCATCGGCTGCTCAAAATACCCGGACTGCCGCTTTACCCGTCCGCTGACCATTGAAGGCGATGGCGACGGCTCTGCCGATGCGGATCTGGCGAACCAGCCGCGCGAGCTTGGTATCGACCCCAAGACCAGCCTGCCGGTCACGCTGCGGAAGGGGCCTTACGGCGTCTATGTGCAGTTGGGCGAGGCCGTGGCGAAGGGTGACAAACCCAAGCGCGCCTCCCTGCCGCCTGGGGTGAATGCCGCCGACCTGACGTTCGAGAGCGCGCTCTCGCTGCTCTCGCTGCCGCGTGAGATCGGACATCACCCGGAAACCAAGGAAAAGCTGACAGTTGGCATTGGCCGCTTCGGCCCCTATATCAAGAACGGTGACAAGTTCGTCTCGATCCCCAAGGGCGAAGATGTGCTGTCGCTAGGCCTCAACCGTGCGGTCGTGCTACTGGCGGAAGCTGCCGAAAAAGCTGGCAAGCGCGGTGGTAAGGGCAAGCCGGAAGGCCGTATTGTCGGCCCCCATCCGTCGGGCCTGGGCGATATCGTCCTGCATGACGGCAAGTACGGTCCCTATGTCGAGCTTGGTAAGGCACGCGTCACGCTGCCCAAGGGCATCGATCAGACGGCCCTGACCCCTGAAGAAGCGGCTGCCCTGCTGGCCCCGAAGATCGCCGCAGGCGGTACCGGCAAGAAGGCACCAGCAAAAAAAGCGACGGCGACGAAAGCCGCCGCTGCCAAGAAACCAGCGGCTAAATCCGCCGCCACCAAAACCGCCGCGCCCAAAAAGACGGCTGCGGCCAAAACTGCGACGCGTAAAGCCGCGTCCTCTGAGTAGAAGATTTGAACGAGAAAAAAACCAAGAGCTTTTCCCCAAAACCCGGCAAGCCCGCCCGTAAGGCGGCTCCTTTCCCGACCCGCGACCAGGTCGCCGAGTTTCTGCGCGCCAATCCAGGCTCGCCCAAGCGTGAGATCGTCCGGGCATTCCATATCACCGGCGACCAGCGGATCGAACTGAAGATCCTGCTGAAGCAGCTGGAGCGCGACGGGCTCTATGAAAACCGTCCAAGCCGCAAGGTGGCCCTGCCGTCCGTTGGCGTGATCGATGTGACGTCCCTGAATGTCGATGGCGAAGCGCTGGCGGTGCCGTTTGGCTGGTCGATGGACGATCAGCCGCCGCGCATCATCATCTCGCGTGAAGCAGCCTCCAAGATCGGCACGCCCGGCGTCGGCGACCGGCTGCTGTCGCGCCTGGAGCGATCCGGCAACGTCTATTTCGCCTTCCCGATCCGCAAGCTCGACGCCAAGACCTCGACCATGGTCGGCGTGTTCGAGAAGACGCCCAACGGCGGCTTCATTAAGTCGATCTCCAAGCGCGACCGCGAAGAATATAAGGTTGCCCGCGCCGATGTCGGCGATGCGAAATCCGGCGAGCTGGTGAAGGCAGAGGTCATCCCCTCACGCTCCAGCGGTGCCACCCGCGTCAAGATCATCGAACGCCTCGGCGTCTTTGGCGAACCGCGCAGCTTCAGCCTCGCCGCCATCGCCGCAGCCGAAATTCCCGTCGAGTTCCCGCCCGAAGCCGTTGCCATCGCCGAAGCGGCAAAGCCGGTGGATCTGGGCGACCGGACCGATCTGCGCGCCATTCCGCTGATCACCATCGATGGCGCCGACGCACGCGACTTCGACGATGCGGTCTTTGCCGAACCCGACACCGACAAGGCCAATCCCGGCGGCTGGCATCTCCTGGTCGCGATTGCCGACGTTGCCCATTACGTCCTGCCGGGATCGGCTTTGGACAAGGCGGCTTACGAGCGCGGCAATTCGGTCTATTTCCCCGATCGCGTCGTCCCGATGCTGCCGGAAGCGCTGTCGAACGACCTCTGCTCGCTACGCCCCGATGGCGACCGCGCCTGCATGGCCGTGCATATCTGGATCGACAAGGACGGCAAGAAGCTGTCGCATCGCTTTGTGCGCGGCCTCATGCGCTCCAAGGCCCGCACGACCTATGAGCAGGTACAGCGCGCCCGCGACGGCTTCCCGGACGACACCACGGCTCCGCTGGTCGAGAGCGCCATTGCCCCGCTCTATGGCGCTTTCGAAGCGCTGCTGAAGGCCCGCACCGCGCGTGGCACCCTGGATCTCGATATCCCGGAACGGCAGGTGAAGGTCGATAATGAGACCGGCGCGGTGCTGGAGATTTCCAAGCGCGCCCGCCTCGACAGCCATAAGCTGATCGAGGAATTCATGATCGCCGCCAACGTCTGCGCGGCGGAATCGCTGGAAACCTCTAAACAGCCCTGCATGTATCGCGTCCATGATCAGCCGTCCCCGGACAAGCTGGTTGCTTTGCGCGAGTTCCTGGGCACCCTCGATCTGAACCTCGCCAAGGGGCAGGTGCTGGAGCCGGTGCATTTCATGCGGGTTCTGGACAAGGCGGCCGAAACGCCGTTCAGCCAGATGGTCAGCGAAGTCGTGCTGCGTAGCCAGGCACAAGCGGTCTATAGCCCGGATAATCTGGGCCACTTCGGCCTCGCCCTGCAGCGCTATGCGCATTTCACCTCGCCCATCCGCCGCTATGCCGATCTGCTGGTTCATCGCGCCCTGATCAAGGGCCTGAAGCTGCCGGGCGATGGCGCGCTGGAAGACGGCGCCACGGCTGAAAGCTTCGTCGAGATCGCGACCCAGATCACCGGCACTGAGCGTCGGGCTGCGGCAGCGGAACGGGAAGTGATCGACCGTTATGTCGCCAGCTATCTCGCGGCCCAGGTCGGCACCAGCTTTGCCGGGCGCATCAGCGGCGTCACGCGGTTCGGCTTGTTCGTCCAGCTGCGGGAGACGGGGGCCGATGGCCTCATCCCCATCCGCACCCTCAGCCCACAGGATTATTATCACCATGACGAGGTCGGCCACTGCCTGGTGGGCGACAAGACGGGCGCCGTCTATCGCCTGGGTGACGATCTCGAGGTGAAGCTGGAAGACGTCGACCTGATCACGGGCGGCATCGTGCTGTCGGTGGAGTTGCCGGAAGGTGGGCCGAAGAAGCTGGCAGGTGGCCTTGTGAAGGCACGCTCGCATAAGCGCATCGCCCTGCCCGCCCGCGGCGGTCGCAAGGGGCGCCGGGGCTAGCTCCCCTTAAAAGCGGCGTCATCCTCCCGCATGACGCCGCTTATCAAGCGTTCCTAACCCACCTGCTGAAACAAATGGCCTGCCCCCTTATTTTCGCAGGTTGTAGGTGCTCGTGTATGCGCTAAGGTCTTTGGCGTGTGCGGTGCAACCCTGCAGCCGAACGAAATGCGAAGAAGTGATGGTCGAGATCTACGGCGCCGATAAGGAAGTGGCACAGGAACGCGACGGCTGGCTTGCCCTGCGGCGCGGTCTGAAGCGCTGCTGCCCGGCGTGCGGTGAGAAGACTCTCTTCGCCGGGCTGATCAAGGCCAATAAGTCCTGTTCCGCCTGCGGACTGGAATTCGATCAGTATCGCGCCGATGACGGTCCGGCCTATCTCTCGATCTTTCTGTGCGGCCATATCGTCATTCCGCTGATGCTGCTGGTCGAGCAGCGCTGGGCGCCGGAGCCTTGGGTCCATGCCGCTTTATGGTTGCCGACCACGCTGATCATCAGCATCGCTTCACTACCTGTTTTCAAAGGCTTGATGATTGCTTGGCAATGGGCCAAGGATCTGAAAAGCGACGAACGTTTTTGACCTTTTCAAGCCTTCAAGGGACATGATGCGCCTTAGCCCGATTGCTCTGCTGCTGCCGATCCTGCTGGTAGGGGCCTGTGCCTCGGACCCCGAACCGACGGTCGTCGCCGTTGCCCCTGTCGCTCCGAAGCAGAAGCCGTTCCCGACCCTTGAGGCGTTCCTGACGCTCGAAAGCGGTTACAAGAAGGTCGCGGACAGCTATGTCGACGACAAGCCCATCGGCCCCTTGGCCTATAATGGTTTATTGGCCCTGCCAAAGATCGATAGTCGGCTGAACGTCTATCAGGAAAAAAATTTTATTCATCTCGCCTACGACGGTGTAGATGCCGCTCTGCTGCAGGAACCGGGCAGCGAGGACGCAAGGGGCTGGGCCAGAATCACCTCCGAGGCAATGCAGGCGGCAGCGCGCGTATCGCCCAATGTCCGGGACAATAACCCGGATCAACTGGTGAAGACGGTCTTCATGGCCACCCTATCTACCCTCGACCCCTTCTCACGCTACCTCACCCCGGATGAAGCGAAGGAGGAGCGGACCCACCGCCAAGGCTTCGGCGGTATCGGCGTGACATTGGAGCCGACCGATCCCACCCTGATCTCCGGCGTCGTACCGGAAACACCGGCTGAGGAAGGTGGGTTGGCACCTGGCGACCGGATCATGACCGTCGACGATCTGGAGGCCGCTGGTATCGCCCAGGTGGATCTGATCAACAAACTCCGTGGCAAGGTCGGCAGCAACGTCGTGCTGACACTGCGCCGCGCCGAAAAGACCTTTGGAGCCACCCTTACCCGCCGCACGATCTATGACATCACGGTGCAGGGCAAGCGAGAGGCAAATGATATCGCCTATCTTCGTGTCACTGGCTTCAATGCTGGCACCTCGACCTCTCTGCGCTTGGCCTATCAGCGACTGCTGCGGACAGGGCCGCTGAAGGGCATCGTGCTGGATCTGCGTGGCAACCCCGGCGGCCTGCTCGACCAGGGCTGGGACGTCGCGGATATGTTCATCTCCGATGGCCCGATCATGACCATGCGTGACCGCAGGGGTGTCGTGTCCGAGCGCGATGCCGATCCTGACGACGACATTGCCCGTGGCTTGCCGATGGTCGTTCTGGTCAATGGCCGTACCGCATCCGCATCCGAGGTTGTGGCCGCCGCTCTGCAGGACAGCGGACGCGCGGTCGTCATCGGCTCCGCCTCCTACGGAAAGGGGCTGGTGCAGTCGATCATGGAATTGAACAACCAGGGCAATCTCTATCTGACGACCAAACGGATGCATGCGCCTTCTGGCTATCATCTGCAGCGCCTGGGCGTCGTCCCTGCCCTCTGCACCACGCCGGTCACCACCCAGCCTGACGCGGACAAGCTGATGGCAGATCTGCGGGATGGGAAGCTTAACCCGCTCGAGTTGATCCGACAGCGTCGGGCTGCCGATGCCTCGGACGAAATCGCCCGGACATTGGTCGCCGCTGCCTGCCCGACTGTCACAGTCCAGCGGTCTCCAGACTTCGATCTCGATATCGGCATGAAGGTCGTGCAGGACCCTGGTCTGATGGAACGGGCCATGCGCGGCATTCCTATTGCCGCCAAGCCGAATAGCTGACCTGCGGAGATCCGCAGCCTGATTCGGTTTTCCTCAACAGAATCCACTTGACTGGTCGCGCCTGCTGACTATTGTGGCGCCTCCAGTTTCTAAGATCACCTTGTTAAGGTTTTTTCGTCATGGCAAAGCCCGCCTCTCTGTTGATTAAGCTCGTGAGCACCGCTGAAACGGGCTTCTACTACGTGACCAAGAAGAACCCGCGCAAGACGACCAACAAGCTTGAGCTGAAGAAGTACGACCCGGTCGTGCGCAAGCATGTCGTCTTCCGCGAAGCGAAGATTAAGTAAGGACGGCTCAGCCGCACTTACCAGGAAAAAGGCGCCCTTTCGGGCGCCTTTTTTTGTTGTTGAAGCTTAAGGCCCTCAGCTGCCTCTGTATGTCGAATAGCCGTAGGGACTGACCAGCAGCGGCACATGATAGTGCCCCTTGGTATCCCCAATGCCAAAGCGGATCGAGACCACGTCCAGGAACGGGATCTCCGGTAGTTCACTCCCCTTGGCGCGATAGTAAGCAGCCACATCGAACTGGAGCTCATATTGGCCGGTTGGAATCATGTCACCGGACAACAGCAGCTGATCGGTTCGCCCATCGGCATTGGTGACGGTTTCGACGATGCCGCAATTGTCGCGCAGCAGCATGATCTTCATGCCTGCCGCAGGTGTTCCGTTGGCAGTGTCCAGGACATGGGTCGACAGTTTGGCCATCAGGCTTCCTCTATAAGGGCGGTCAAGCGATGCAGGGCGATCCGCGACACCTGATCCAGGGCGGTCGTGAATTCCTGATCGGCGCTATGGGCAAGGCGGCGCTCGAAAGCGGCAAGGATGCCCGCCTTGGTATTCTCGCGCACGGCGATGATGAAGGGGTGGCCGAATTTCTCGGTGTAGGCCGTATTAAGACGGGAGAAGGCTTCGAACTCCTCCTGGGTCAGGAGATCCAGTCCGGCACTCGCCTGCTCCGCCGTGGAGGCCTCCGTCAGACGACCAGCCCGTGCAAGCTTACCCGCAAGATCCGGATGGGCGCGCAGCAGTGCTAGTTGCTCCTCCCTGGAGGCTGCCGCCATCGCCGCCGCCATCGCGCGATGGAGAGCCGCCAGATCGGGAACAGGCAGCGCGATATAAGCCCGCTCCGCCACCCAGGGGGAATGTTCGAAAATGCCGCCCAGCGTCGCGACGAAATCATCCTTGGATAGGCCATTGATCTGATCGATGCGCAAACTGAACCCTCATGTTTTCTGACCGGTTGGTTAGACTCCTGACAAAGACGGCAGGCGTCAACCCTCTTGCCCCGGCCTGCGCTTCACGGCACCTTGGCCACCATCATGAGCACGCATCAGCACTTTGCCGAATTCGCCCTTTCCCTTCTCGATCGAACCCGCCCTGTGGTCGCGCAGTATTTCCGCAAGGATATCCCGATCGAGATCAAATCGGATGCCTCGCCGGTTACCCTCTGCGACAAGGCCGTCGAGGCGGAGATCCGGGCGGCCCTGGCCGAGACCTTCCCCGATCATGGCATCTTCGGCGAAGAGCATGGTAAGACGGCGTTGGATGCCAAATACGTCTGGGTCATCGATCCTATCGACGGGACGCGCGCCTTCATCACGGGTGTCCCGCTGTTCGGTACATTGGTCGCCCTGCTGGAAGACGGCAAGCCGATCCTGGGCATGATCGATACCCCGGCGCTTGGCGAAACCTGGCTGGGTGTCGATGGCACAACCAGCTTCAATGGCCAGCCCTGCAAGACCCGCCAGCGCGCTCTGAAAGATGCCGCCATCTTCACCACCACCCCTGATCTCTATAAGGGGGAAAACCAGCGTCGCTGGCTGGCCGTGCAGAACGCGGTGCAGACCGTGCGCTATGGCACCGATTGCTATGCCGCAGGGCTGGTTGCCAGCGGCCTTGCGGATGGGATGATCGAAGTCGGGATCCAGCCCTATGACGTGCTGGCACTGGTGAATGTCATCGAAGGCGCAGGCGGCAAGGTCACAGACTGGAGCGGGCGTCCGTTGGGGATAGACGGCGATGGGACATTGCTCGCAGCAGGCACCCCGGAACTGCACGCCGAGTTGCTCGCGCTACTCGCTTAAATCAGTCCGGATCGTAGACTTGCTGCATCCCGTCTTGCGGGCTTTCGAGGAATTTGAGCGACGGGAATCTGAGAGCGCACCAGAAGCAGTCCAGTTTGCGTTCAGACGGCCGTGGTTTGCCCTGGAACAGCTACTGCGCGGAATCGTGCCAGGCTTCAGTTACCCGGACGCCCCGCGCAGTCGCCATCCAGCTCAAAGATGATATGGGGCGCTATCCACCCCTCTCTGGCAACAAAGGGAGGTCTCTTAAAATCGTTCCTGAAGTAGGTGGCGGCAGGAAGCGCCTCCGTCATGAACTGGCGGTGCGCGAACGCCTGGAACCGCTCGGGACCATTCAGATCGCCGGTCGGCGTTTTTCATGCGTCTCGATATTGCCCGCTATATCGAGACCGGCCTTCCACAGATCGTCGCTATCTACGAGAAGTACGGCATTCGGAGGGAAACGCGTGTCGCGGATGGAACGATCTTTTTCATGGACCGGGTGTTGCAGGCCGCATACTCAGCGCCCCTAAGAAGACCGAGGACTATCTGACCTTCTGGCACAACAACCTGCCCGCGGGCAGCTAGCCAGCGGGTCAGTTCCCCTTTACACCCTGCGTGGCAGGACGGACATTATTGCTGCCGCCGCCACTATCCTCACCCCCGCTGTTGCTGCCGCTGCCAGCTCGCTTAGAGCGGGACGGCCGCACCTCGACGGTGTCTGTCGTTTCTGGTGTGCTGTCTTCAGTAAAGCGGGCGCCGGGGAAGATACGGGCGATCCAGTCCCCATGGGGCGACACCCGGGTGAACCAGGAGGCATCGCCATATTGCGCGTTGCCGTCGCCGTTGGAATTCACACCGACGATGACCCATTTCCCCTCGATCTGTAACCAGGCTGAGCCACCACTGTCGCCAGCTCCCAGCAACCCGACCAGGGGCGAGGCGGGGCGGGTATCGCCGCCAAAGGGATTTTCGACCTTACCGTCCTCGCGCGGCAGATAAACGCCCAAGAAATTCCCGGCGTCACCATTCCGCCCCGCCTGCCGGTCGAGATCCGTCCATTCGTCGACGATCCCCTGGGCCGCCGCCTTGCCGGTACCTTCGTTATAGCGCTCGTCTTCGCCCTTGGAGCCGATGCCTCGGGTACCAAAGCCGACGAAAGTGATGAGTTGACCTGCCTCGCCTTCGCCGCGATAGAGCAACGGCGGCTGGCCTGCGTCCATGATCGGCTTCTCCAGGCGTACAATGGCCAGATCGAAGCCGCTGCGGGATTCAAGATCCCCGTTCCAGCGTGGATGCGTCCAGACCTTGTCAACTTTCAGGGTCTTGCCACTCGGTGAGCGCACGACATAGTCGTCGGCCTTTGCCGGCAGCTCATAGACATGGCCCGCCGTCAGGATATAGGCGTGTTTGTCGTCGTTACCGATCCAGGTGCCCGACGCCTCGCCCCAGCTTTCGCCATCGCTGGAAAAGGAAACCAGCCCGGAAAACTGCGGCTGATTGGCAAGCCGGATATGGGCGCCAAAGCCCGCCCCTGGCTTTTTTGGTGTACCACCCTCCTGCTTCCAGGTGCTGTCGAGGATAACGACAGCACCAGCGGGAACCGCCGACAGGGCCACGCAGAGAGCAAGAAGAAGCGGTTTGGCAGGCATGGGAAGCTCCACGGCGGATTGCCCGGCAAGCTTAGCCTTGAACGGTCAGGACGTGAAGCGGGCGCCGGGGAAAATACCGCGGATCCATCGCTCGTGCGGCTGGATGCGGGTGAACCAGGACGAGTCGCCATAATTGGCGTTGCCGTCACCATTCGAATTCACGGCGACGATTACCCACTTGGCACCAATCTGCAACCAAGCCGAGCCCCCGCTATCGCCCGACCCGAGCAGCCCTACCAGCGGCGTCGTCGGCTTAGTTGCACCGTCATAGGGGTTTTCGATGCTACCATCTTCGTGCGGGAGATAGATGCCGAGGTAGTTGCCACCGTCTTCATCCTCTTTCAGACGCTTCTCCGGCCCGACCCATTGATCGACCATGCCCTGGGCTGCCGCCTTGTCCGACCCCTCATAAAATCGGTCCTGCTGCCCCACCGAACCAATGCCCCGGCTTCCGAACCCGACAAAGGTGATCAGACGCCCATGCTCGTCGTCCCCGTTATAGAGCCACGGTGCTTCGCCCATATCGGTCAGCGGCCCTGGAATACGCAGGATCGTCAGATCCCAGCCAGTGCGTGTATCGGTGTCACCGTTCCAATCCGGATGGCTCCAGGCGCGGTCCGGCTTCAGGATCTTGCCGCTGGCCGCACGCACCAGATAGGTATCGGGCGCAGGAGGCATATCGAAGGTATGGGCCGCCGCCAGGATATAGGCATGGCTGGCGTCATTCCCGATCCAGGTTCCCGATGCTTCGCCCCAATTATCCCCGTCATAGGACATCGCCAGCACGGAGGCGAATTGCGGCTGCGCGGCAAGACGGATGTGGGCACCAAAGCCCTCCGCTTCCCGCTTCTTCGCCCCGCCCTCGCGGCTCCAGGTGCTGTCAAGGATGATGACTATGCCAGGAACTCCTCGATGACCGAGATCTGCTCCGGCACATTCAGCGCTGGCGCATGCCCGCAGCCGGGGAAGGTAACGAGTTTTGCCTTCGGGCCTGAGAGCGTCATCTGGATCGCCACCTCGGGCAGCAACAGATCACTGTCCGCGCCGCGCAGCAGCAGTGTCTTCGCGGTAATGCGCTTCCAGACGTCCCACTGATTATAATCGTCGGGATAACGCTCGAACTGGCCCACCATGCGCGGATCGTAATGCGGGGTGACGCTGCCATCGGGATTGCGACGGACGCTGGTCTCGGTGAGGCGGCGCCATTGCTCATCCGTCAAGTCGCCATAAGGCTTGTAGGCGATGCGGAAGAAGGCTTCGAGTTCACTGACCGTCTTGAAGCTGGGCGGTTTACCCGCATAACCCTTGATGCGCTCGACCGCTGGTCCGGGCAGTTCGGGGCCGATATCGTTGACGACGAAATGAGTCATGCGGTCCTTCAGCGCGCCGCCCGCCAGATGAATCCCGATGGCGCCGCCCATCGATAGGCCCAGCCAGCGCAGTTTGTCGATCCCATGGGCATCGATAAAAGCCACCGCCAACTTGCCATAGAAATCAATGCCGTAGTCCGCCGGGTCGGTCGCCCATTGCGACAGACCGCGACCGATAGTGTCGGGACAGAGGATCCAATAGCGGTCCGACAACACACGGGCGATATCGTCGAAATCGCGCCCGGTGCGGGCCAGCCCGTGCCACATCACCAGCGGCGGCTTCTCTCGATCGCCCCATTCGGTGACATGGATCTCGTAGCCCAAGACATTCATATAGCGGGATGTTCCCATCTCAACCTTCTCCCTTGCGCAGGCGACCGACGATACCGGAGGGGAAGAAATAGACCGAGGCGACAAAGAGTATGCCCAACCACAGCAGCCAGCGGTCCGGGTGGAACAGGACCGGCAGGATCGGCAGACCGGCCATCGCCTCGGATGCCGATCCCATCAGCGCCTGCAGATAATTCTGCGCGAGGACAAACAAGGTCGCTCCGATCAGCGCGCCATAGACCGTTCCCATGCCGCCGATCACGCACATCAGCAGGATGTCCATCATGATGTTGAAGGACAACGTGGTATCGGGGCCTGTATAGCGCAGCCAGAGAGCATTCAGGCAGCCTGCCAACGTCGCCACGAGGGCCGACAGCACCACGGCACCAGTGCGGTAGTAGACCGTGCGATAGCCGAGCGCTTCAGCCCGGAAGCCATTCTCGCGGATCGCCTGCAGCACCCGGCCGAAAGGCGAGTTCACGATGCGCAGCACGGTGAAGAACAACAGGGCCGCACCGAAAAAGACGATGTAATAGCTGATGAAGCGGCCGGTGAATTTGACGTCGCCCACTTCGAACAGGGTAAAGCCCGGACGCAGGATCTCCGGCACGCGGAAGGTCCGGCCATCCTCGCCCCCCGTCAGCCAGGAAAGCTGCGAGGCCAGCACGGCAAAAGCACTGGCAACGGCGAGCGTGATCATCGCGAAGAAAATCGCCTTCACCCGCAGCGAGAACAGCCCGATGGCGAGCGCGAGCGCGAGACTAGCAACAAGGGCGATAACGGTTCCCGCCAGCACGATCCCCCAGGTCGGTCCCCAGCTATAGAGCGCAAGGCCGACGCCATATCCTCCGATGCCGTAGAACATCGTATGGGCGAAGGAGACGATGCCAGTATAGCCCAGCAGCAGATCGTAGCTGACCACCAGCACCACGAAGATGCAGATCTTGGCCGCCACGGTCAGGGGCTTGGTGCCGGTGAACAGGAAGGGTGCCAGCGCCAGGGCGACCAGTATCAGCGCCAGGATGATCGAAAGCGCCTTGCCGCGCGGGGTATCGCCCGAAAGCAGTGTGTCACGCAGCATGATCAGCCCCTCTTCGCGACGGCATAAAGGCCCTGGGGCCGCCACAACAGGATCACCACCATCAGCAGGATGTTAGAGATCAGCGCGACTTTCGGCACCAGGAAGCCGGTGTAATTGGCCAGCAGCGCCACCATCACCGCACCGATGAAGCAGCCCGCAACTGAGCCAAGGCCACCGATGATGATGCAGATGAAGACCAGCACCATCACCTCCATACCCATCTGCGCCGTCACCTGTTCCCGGTAGAGCGCCCACATGACACCGCCCAGGCCCGCGAGACCCGAACCGGCAACAAAGACACCGACGAAGAGGCGGCGGATGCGATAGCCCAGCGCCTCAACCATCTCGGCGTTTTCCACGCCCGCGCGGATCAGCAGGCCAAGCTTGGTCTTGGTGAGGACCGTGACCATGACGGCAAAAACGGCAAGACCCAGGATGATCGCAGCCACACGGTATTTCTCAATCGCCGAATCGCCCAGCATGATGGCGCCACGGAAGCCTTGCGGCAGGGGCAGCGGGATCTGGGTCGGCCCGAAGATGGCGTGCAACGCCTGCTCCACGACGATGAAACCGCCCATGGTAATCAGGATCTGCTTCAGATGCTGGCCATAGACCGGCCGCACCATATAGCGCTCGAACGCCCAGCCGAGACCGCCGGAGACCAGAGCCGCCGCGATGATCGCCGCCAGGATCGCCAGCAGATTATCCCCGATCAGGGGTGACTGGACGAGGCCAGTCAGGGGCGCCAGCACGGCAACCGCAACATAGGCGCCGACCGAGATGAAGGCGCCATGGCCGAAATTCAGCACGTCCATCAGGCCGAAAACGAGGGTCAGACCGCTCGCCATCAGGAAGATCATCATGCCCATGGCAAGGCCCGCGACGGTCAGCGTCACCCAGGTCGAGCCGCTACCGATGAGCGGCAGCGCAATAGCTGCCACCACAATTGGCAACAGCCAAGGAATGAAGTCGGTTTTGGGCTTGGGAAGCGCGCTCATTGGTGGGCATCCAGGCTAAGGCCCAGCAGACGGGTCTGCAGGCTGTTATCTTCGGCAAGCTCGCGCATCTCGCCACTATGCACGATGCGCCCCTGGTCCATCACAGCGACGCTGTCGCCAAGAGCCTTGGCCATCGCGAAATTCTGCTCGACCAGCAGGATCGTGGTCTTCTGCTTCTTGAGTTCCTGGAAACAGTCGGTCAGCGATCCGATGATCGCCGGAGCCAGCCCTTTGGTCGGCTCGTCCACCAGCAGCAGGCGGCGCGGCTCCAGAATCGCGCGGGCAATCGACAGCATCTGTTTCTGGCCGCCCGACAGCGATCCCGCCGCCGACAGCCAGAATTTCTCCAACGCGGGGAAGAAGCCGAAGATCCACTTCAGGCGCGCATCATCCATCTCGCCCTCGCGGGCAGCCAGGATCATGTTCTCCTTCACCGACAGATCGGCAAAGATCGACATATTTTCAGGGACATAGGCGATCCCGGCGCGGGCGACGTCCGGCGTGGCAAAGCGCGTGATGTCCTTACCGTCGAAACTGATCGTCCCCTTGCTCGCCTGCCAGAGACCCATGATCGTGCGCAGCGTCGTGGTCTTGCCGGCGCCATTACGGCCCAGCAGCATCGTCACGCCGCCTTCCGGCACCTCAAAATCAACGCCGTAGAGAATGTGATATTGGCCGATATGGGTCTCGACCCCGGCCAGCTTCAGCAAGGTGCTCATGCCTTCGCGACCCCCAGATAGGCTTCCTGCACGATGGGCGAGGCAATCACAGCGGCGGGTTCGCCATCGGCCACCAATTGCCCCTGGTGAAGCACGATGATGCGGTCGGCCAACGCCCGCACCACATCCATCTTATGTTCAACCAGCAGCACGGTTTTTGAGCTGTCGGCCTTGATGTGGTGGATCAGATCCAGGATCACCGGCGCCTCATCGACGCTCATACCTGCCGTCGGCTCGTCGAACATGAAAATGTCCGGCTCCAGCGCCAGCAGAATGCCAACCTCCAGCTTGCGCTGATCGCCATGGGGCAAGGCCGCCGCCTTCTGGTTCGCCTTATCGGCCAAAGCCACCCGACCCAGGATCGCCTGGGCCTTATCGATCAGGTCGCGCTTGGAGATCCAGGTCGAAAAGAGGCTTGCCCCCTGCCCTGCCCGTGCCTGCACGGCCAGGCGGACATTCTCCACCACCGTCAGATTCGGGAACAGGTTGGTCAGTTGGAACGCACGTCCCAGACCTGCCCGGGTGCGCAGAGGTGCCGGTTCGCCGGTGATATCCCGCCCCTTCACGAAGACCTGACCGGCGCTCGCTTTGAGCTGGCCGGAGATTAGGTTGAAGTAGGTGGTTTTTCCGGCGCCATTAGGCCCGACGATGGCCGTCAGGGTGCCCGGCTCGAATTTGCAGGAAACGGCATCGACCGCGACGTGGCCGCCAAAGCGGATCGTCAGGTCGCGGGTTTCTAAAACGGGAGTCGACATGAGCTCTCGTGAAATAGAGGAAAGGCGGGCAGCGAACGCCACCCGCCAATACGCTAAGCGGTAAAGATTTAACGCTTGTTACGGATCGGAACGTTCATGTCCTCGATCTTCAACTCGCGCACCAGTTCCGGCACGCCCCAATCAACGGCGGGATCGGCCTTGACCTTGAAGTGGTACATGGACTGCAGCGCCTGATGATCTTCCTTGCGGAACACCATCTTGCCCTTAGGCGTCTCGAACTCCATGCCTTCCATGGCAGCGATCAGCTTTTCGCTATCCGTGCCACCCGCCTTGGTGATGGCGGCTACAGCGGCCATGCCTGCGCTCATGCCACCGGCCGTGAAGAAGTCCGGTGGGGTGTTGTTGAAGCGCTTCTTATGCTCGGTCACGAACCAGTCGTTCACCGGATTCTTCGGGATTTCGTAGTAGTAATAGGTCGCGCCCTCCATGCCCGGCAGGTTCTTGTAGGGAACCATGGCGGGCAGGATGTTGCCGCCGGTTGCAAGCTCGATCCCGTAGCGGCCGGGGTTGAGGTCCATCAGCTTGGGCAGCGGCGAGGCGCCGGCCCAGAGCACCCAGACCACCTTCTTGCCCGGCTGATCCTTCAGCGCGTCGAAAATGCGCTGGGCCGAGGCAGTAAAATCTGTGGTGTTCTGCGGGGCATATTCCTCGAACGCCAGCTTGGCGCCGGTTGGCCCCAGGGCCTCCTTGAAGGCCGACACGCCGTCGCGGCCGAAAGCATAATCCTGCGCCAGGGTGGCGACCGAAACGCCCTGCTTGCCGATGGCGACCGCGTTCGAGATCGCGTCCTGCATCGAGGAACGGCCGGTGCGGAAGATATAGCGGTTCCACTTCTCGCCCGTGATCTGGTCGGCCACGGCGGGCTCCACGATCAGGACCTTCTTATATTCCTCGGCCACCGGCAGCATCGCGAGCGCGGCGCCGGAGGAGGTGGTGCCGATGGCGATATCCGCGCCATCATCTTCGTAAGCCTGGGCCAGAAGCGCGCTGGCAAGGTCAGGCTTGCCCTGGTCGTCTTTGACGATGATCTTGATCGTATCGTTACCGATCTTCATCGTGCCCTTGGTCGCATATTCGAGGCCCATCTGCAGGCCGATCTCGGTCTGCTTGGCATAAGCCTCAAGCGTGCCGGTCTTACCGGCGATCAGCGCGATCTTGATTTCCTTGGCATCCGCAAGCTGCGGTAAAGAGATAACACCGGCAAGCAGAGCTGCTGTCAGGAATAATTTCTTCAATTTGTCCCCCCGTCGAGGATGTGAGCGCCGGTTTGCCCGGCTGGTGATTTGCGCGGGCAGGATGCACTCAAGGTCCATTAGTCGGCAAGAACGAAAATATATTGCGTTAAGCTAGAAACAGATCGCGCATTTGTTGCTGAAATTTTGTGCTGCGCGTTTTTTTGCCAAATTATTTGGCGCCCCTTGCAGCAGCCCCCCTCAAGCTTCATGTCTTTGCAACAAGACCGACTTATTATCAGCCGCGAATTCAGTTTACGCAGGCGCGCCTGTGCACAAATATTTTTCAAAATAAATTAGGAATCCGACAGTCAATGCCTGGAATTTAATCAGGCTTTTACTGTGGACAAAAAGTACATCTCGATTAATTCTAATTCTCCCATCAGAGACATGACATGCCGAGGATCGGAATGCAGCGCCTACGGGATACCCGACTCACCACACGTCTGATTTTCAGCTTCGGCGCCATTCTGGCCCTGATGGTCGTCCTGACCGTCGTCGCCATTGGCAAGGTTTCCGAGATCAACGCCAGCCTGACCACCATCAACGACGTCAATAGCGTCAAGCAGCGCTATGCCATCAATTTCCGCGGTAGCGTCCATGACCGGGCAATCAGCCTGCGCGATGTAGTGCTGATTTCCAATGCGGGCGAGCTTTCCAAGGAACTCGCGCAGATCCAGAAGCTGGCGGATGATTATGCGCGCTCGGCGGTTCTGTTGGACAAGATGTTTGCCGAAATCAGCGATATCTCGACTGAAGAACGTAATATCCTCGCCAGCATCAAGGAAACCGAGGCCAAGACGCTCCCGTTGATGAAAGCGATCATCGACACCCAGCAGGCTGGCAAAGCTGATGACGCCAAGGCTGCCCTGATGACCCAGGCCCGCCCGGCCTTCGTTGAATGGCTGGCACGCATCAATAAATTCATCGACCTGCAGGAAGAGAAAAACCGCGTCGTCGCCCATCACGCTCGCACCGTTGCCCAGGATTTCGAGCTGCTGATGGTCGGCGTCTGCGCCGTCATGCTTATCCTCGGCGTGGCGCTTGCCTGGATTTCGGTTAACTCCATCCTGCCGCTGCGTCGCATGACGACGATCATGCTGCAGTTGGCGAATGGCGACGCCAAGGTCGAGGTTCCCCAGGTGACAAACGCGAATGAGGTGGGCGACATCATACGCGCGGTCCATGTCTTCAAGGAAAACCTGATCCAGACCCAGGCAATGGAAGCCGAGGCTGAGGCCGCCGAAGCGCGGGCACTGGCTGAGAAGCGTCAGACCATGAACGAGCTTGCCGATCAGTTCGAACAGAGCGTCGGCAGCATCGTGCAGCAGGTCTCCGCCGCAGCTTCCCAGATGGAAGCCACCGCCCGCGCCCTGACCGCCGCGATCGATGTGACGGAAACCCAGGCCAGCACGGTGGCTGCCGCAGCGACCCAGGCCCGCGCCAATGTGGAAACGGTCGCCCAGGCTTGCGACGGGGTTGCCGAGTCGATCCGCAACATCGGCGGTCAGGTCGAGCAATCCTCGGCCATTTCCGCCCGCGCTGTTGCCAATGCCGGGGAAACCCGCACGACGGCAGAAGGGCTGATGGTCACCACCCAGAAGATCGGCGAGGTCATCAAGCTGATCAGCGACATCGCCCAGCAGACCAACCTGCTGGCCCTGAATGCCACGATCGAGGCAGCCCGTGCGGGCGAGGCAGGCAAGGGCTTCGCCGTTGTCGCTTCCGAAGTGAAGAACCTCGCGAGCCAGACAGCCAAGGCGACGGACGATATCACCGCCCAGATCGCGGATGTGCAGAGCGTGACCAACCGCACTGTCTCGGCCATCGAGGAGATTGCGGCAGTCATCGGTGAAAGCAGCCAGATCGCAGCCACCATCGCCACCGCCGTCGACCGGCAGAATACCGCGACGCAGGAGATCGCGAACAACGTCCAGCAGGCGGCCTCCGGTACGTCCGACGTGTCCCGCGCGATCCAGCAGGTCAGTCAGGCCGCTGCAGACGGCGGTGCTTCGGCGGCCCGGGTCCTGTCGAGCGCGCAGGAGCTTTCCCGCTCCGCCGCAACTCTGCAAACCCAGGTCGATGGTTTCCTGACCCGGGTGCGCAGCGCGTAAACACCAGGGCTCTCGACAGACGGACGCAGGCTGCGGCATGCTGTTTCCAGAACTGTATACAATCCTGTATGAGTCTAGGAGACATCATGGCCGCCCTGCCGCCGTCCGACGATCCGTTCGCCGCCCGCTACGTCAATCTGGCCGATGAGCGCCTGGGCGCCGTCGCGCTTGAAGCCTCCGATGATTTCTTCGCCCCGCGTCAGCGCATGCTGAACCCCGAACCGGCAGTCTTTATCCCCGGTAAGTATGATGACAACGGCAAATGGATGGACGGCTGGGAAAGCCGCCGTAAACGCGTTTCAGGCTATGATTGGTGCATCGTAAAGCTGGGCCGCCCTGGCAGCATCACAGGCGTCGATATCGACACCAGCCATTTCACCGGCAACTACCCGCCCGCCGCATCGCTGGAAGCCTGCAACGTCAACGGCAATCCCGATGCCTCGACGGTTTGGACCGAAATCCTGCCCGCCCAGTCCCTGGGGCCGAGCAGCCATCATTTCCACGAGATCGCGGCCAGCGGCACCTGGAGCCACGTGCGCCTCAATATCTATCCCGATGGCGGCGTTGCCCGACTTCGGGTTTACGGCGTCATTGAGCCTGCGGACCTGACCGGCGAAATCGATCTGCTGGCCATCGAGAATGGCGCCCGCGCCATTGCCGCTTCCGACGAGCATTACGGCAAGCCCTGGGCCCTACTGCGTCCCGGCCGGGGCGTGAATATGGGTGATGGCTGGGAAACCCGCCGCCGCCGCGAGCCAGGCAACGAATGGTGCATCCTGGCCCTGGGCCGTCGTGGGGTGCCGTCGAAGCTCGTCATCGACACCGCACACTTCAAGGGCAACTTCCCGGACCGCTGCTCGATCCAGGCCGCCAATGTGACCTTCGGCACCGACAAGTCGCTGATAACCCAGGCGATGTTCTGGCAGACTCTGCTGCCCGAACAGAAGATGCAGATGGACCATATCCATAGCTTCGAAAAGGAACTGGCCGATCTGGGGCCGATCACTCACATTCGTATCAATGTGATCCCCGACGGCGGCCTGTCGCGCGTGCGCCTGTTCGGCAAAGTGGTCTGACGCCATGAAACTGCTGCGCGTCCGCCCCCTGACCAAAGAAGCCTTCGCCCCCTTCGGCGACGTCATCGAGACGAAGTCGGAGTTCCTGACCATCAATGAAGGCAAGGCTCAACGCCATCACGACCTCGCCAAGGTCGATGTGGAGTCGGAGGGTGGACGGACACTGATCAACATTTTCCGCGCCACTCCCTGGGACCGCCCCATCGGGCTCCGGGTGATGGAGCGCCACCCCCTGGGCAGCCAGGCTTTCATCTCGATGAACGGCCGCCCCTTCCTGCTGGTCGTCGCGAAAGCCGGTATTCCGCCGGGACCGCAGGATCTGCAGGCCTTCGTGACCCAGCCCGGCCAGGGGATCAATTACGCTAAAGGCACGTGGCACCATCCCCTGCTGGTGCTGGATCAGCCTGATGACGTTCTGGTTGTCGATCGCGGCGGCAGCGGCCATAACCTGGATGAGATCGACATCATCGGCTGGAATCTGGGACTGGAGTATTGATGAGCCTTTATGGGACCGAGCTTGCCGCCATCCATGCTTCCGGTTTCGAGCAGCGTGCTGAAGCCGGGGCTGCGACCCTGCTGCGCTCGCTCATCCGCTGGCGCCGCCCGGTCGGGCAAATCGTCGAGCTTGCCTGCGGGGCGGGTCGCTCCTCCGAACGTCTCACCCGCGCTGGCTGGCCGGTAATCGGAACCGACCTCTCCCCGGCCATGATCGAACTGGCAAAGACCCGCGCGCCGAATGCCGATTTCTCTGTCGCCGATATGCTGACCTACGCGGTTCCCAAGGACGCGGCGGCGATCACCATCTTCAACGAAGGGCTGAATTATCCATCGGCCGAAGACATCGCCACGGCTGGTGGCCTCTCGGCGATCTTCACCCGCTGGCGTGAGGCGCTGCAGCCGGGCGGCATCCTGATGTTCGACCTGATCGGTCCCGGCAGCGGCGGTGAGGATGGCTCCTATACCACAGGCCGCGAGGGCGACGGCTGGTCCCTGGTCGCGACCATCGAGGAGGCCGTCGATCACAAAACCCTGACCCGCACCATCTCCTGCTTCATGCCGGTTCAGGGCGACGAGTACCGCCGGGTGCGTGAGGTGCATGTGGTGCAGCTCTATCGCCCCGAGACGATCCTCGCAGCTCTGGACGAGGCAGGCTTGAATGCCGAGGTCCTGCCCGGCTACGAAGGCGCGCCGAGCAAGACCGGCTGGTATACATTCCTGGCGCGGAAGCCGGTTTAGTTTCCAATAGACCTGTCATCCAGAACGTGATCCGGGATGACAGTATCTATAGGGGCCTTAAGCAAACTCGATGATCGCCTCAACCTCGACCGGCACACCGAGCGGCAGCACGGCAGCACCGACGGCCGACCGTGCGTGACGGCCTGCTTCGCCAAATACCTCGCCAAACAGGTCGGAGGCCCCATTGATAACCTTCGGCTGATCGAGGAAATCGGGCGCGCTGTTCACGAAGCCGACGACCTTGACGATGCGGGTGATCCGGTCGAGATCGCCAATTTCATTCTTCACCACCGCCAGGATATTGAGCGCGCACAGCCGCGCCGCCTTATAGGCCGTGTCGATATCGCAGGTGACGCCAAGCTTGCCGACATAGACCGCCTTACCGCCTTCCAGCGGGATCTGCCCAGCGGTGAAGACGAGATTACCCGTCACCGTGGTCGGGACATAGTTCCCCTGCGGCACGGCCAGCACCGGCAGTTGCAGCCCCAGTTCCGCCAGACGCGATTCGATCTTACCGGCCATTTTAAGCTCTCGATTGTTGGAGAAGGAGGGGCCGGAGAGTAGCGTCCTCCTCCGTCCCCGTCATCCTTACTCATTCAATCGTCACCCCGGACTTGATCCGGGGGCTATCCGAAACGGTGCCGCCGGAAAGAGATCCCGCATCAAGTGCGGGATGACAAGAAGGAGAACAGGCCAATCAAGAACAGCCTGTGGTCGCCCCGCAGGTGTCGCACTTCAGGCAGGTGCCATTCCGCACCAGGGTGAAGTTCGCACAGTCGGGGCAGCTATCGCCTTCATACCCCTTCAAACGTGCTTCGCGGATCTTGTCGGAACGCCCAACGACCGCAGCAGCCGTTGCCCCTGCCATGACGGGTGCGGGAGCAGATGCGCCCGTACCACCGCTCGCCACCACCTTGAAGCGCTGACGCACGAAACCAGCCCCCGCGACGCGCTGCACTTCTTCGGCCAGATCCGCCTGACTGGTCCCCTTGCCCACCGTATCCGGGGCCAGATCGGCAGGCTCCACATGGGCCAGATCATTGCGGCCGAGGTAGGAGATCGCCAACTCGCGGAAGAGATAATCGATGATGGAGGAGGCCATCTTGATCGTCTCGTTCCCCTCGACGATGCCCGAGGGCTCGAAACGGGTGAAGGTGAAGGCCTCGACGAACTCCTCCAGCGGCACGCCATACTGCAGGCCGATGGAGACCGCGATGGCGAAATTATTCATCAGACTGCGGAAGGCGGCACCTTCCTTATGCATATCGATAAAGACCTCTCCCAACCGGCCATCCTCATATTCGCCGGTCCGCAGATAGACCTTATGGCCGCCGACAATCGCCTTCTGGGTATAGCCCTTGCGACGGTTCGGCAGCTTGGCGCGGGTTGCGACCATCACCCGTTCAATGAGGCGCGGCATGGCGGCAGCAGCCAGGGCAGCGGCTTTCTGGGGGGCCGACGCCTCAGACAGTTCATCCGCCAGATCGATAGCGGTTTCATCGGCAAAGGCGGCGCTTAAGGGCTGCGACAGTTTGGAGCCGTCACGATAGAGCGCATTGGCCTTCAGACCCAATCGCCAGGAGAGGAGGTAAGCCTCCTTGCACTCCGCCACCGTCGCCGACGCGGGCATGTTCACGGTCTTGGAGATCGCGCCGGAGATGAAGGGTTGGGCCGCCGCCATCATGCGGATATGGGCTTCCACCGACAGGTAGCGTGTGCCGATGCGGCCGCAGGGATTGGCGCAATCGAAGACCGCCAGATGATCTGCCTTCAGACCCGGCGCCCCCTCGACCGTCATCGCCCCGCAGCAGAAAGTATTGGCGTTTTCGATATCGGCTTTCGAGAAGCCAAGGCGCGCCAGCAGATCGAAACCAGCGGCATCCATCTCGGCATCGCTCACGCCGAGCGTGTCGCGCAGGAAAGTCGCGCCCAGGGTCCATTTATTGAAGACGAAGCGGATATCGAAGGCCGAAGCCAGCGCCTGCTCCACCGTGTCGAGCGCGGCATCGTTGAAACCTTTAGCTTTCAACGTCTCGTGATTGACGCCGGAAGCGCCGCGCAGCGTGCCGTGGCCGACGGCGTAGCGGATGATCGCTTCAATGCCATCAGGGCCATAGCCGAGGGTACGAAGCGCCTCAGGCACCATGCGGTTGATGATCTTGAAATAGCCGCCGCCCGCCAGCTTTTTGAACTTCACCAGGGCGAAGTCCGGTTCGATACCCGTGGTGTCACAATCCATGACCAGGCCGATGGTCCCAGTGGGCGCGATAACCGAAGACTGCGCATTGCGATAGCCATGGGCTTCGCCCAGTTCCAGCGCTGCGTCCCAGGATTTGCGCGCCGCTTCCACCAGAGCCGGATAAGGGCAGTTGGCAACATCGAGCGGGACCGGCGGGGTCGCCAGCCCTTCATAACCGGAGGTCGCACTATGGGCCGCCCGGCGATGGTTGCGGATCACCCGCAGCATGCCGTCCTTATTGTCGCCATAGCCGGGGAAAGCCCCCAGCTCCGCCGCCATCTCGGCCGAAGTGCGGTAGGATACGCCGGTCATGAGCGCCGTGATCGCCCCGGCATAGGCCCGGCCATTCGGGCTGTCATAAGCAATACCGGACGCCATCAGCAAACCGCCGATATTGGCGTAGCCCAGACCCAATGTGCGGTAACGATAAGAGCGTTCGGCAATCGCACGGGATGGGAACTGCGCCATCAGAACGGAGATTTCGAGCACGATGGTCCAGAGCCGGGTCGCATGCTCGAAGCCCGCCACATCGAAACCGCCATCGGCTTGCCTGAACTGGATCAAATTCAGCGAGGCGAGATTACAGGCCGTATCGTCCAGGAACATATATTCCGAACAGGGGTTCGACGCATTGATCCGACCCGAGGTCGGGCAGGTGTGCCAGTCGTTGATGGTGCTATCGAACTGAATTCCCGGATCGGCGCAGCCCCAGGCAGCCCGCCCGATGCGATCCCAGAGATCCCGCGCCTTGAGCGTCTTGGCTGTCTTGCCATCGGTGCGACGGATGAGGTTCCAGTCCCCACCCTGCTCCACCGCGCGCAGAAAGGCATCGGTCACTCGGACAGAGTTATTGGAGTTCTGACCCGAAACGGTGCGATAGGCCTCGCTGTCCCAATCGGTATCATAGACCGGCACGTCGATCTCGCTGATCCCTTCGGCGGCCAGTTGCAGCATCCGCTGGATCGCGCCATCGGGAACCGAGGCGATGCGGGCCATGCGGATGGCCGCCCGCAAGGCCGGATCTTCCTTGGCGCCTTTTGCAGCAGTGGCGGCGGCCAGGATAGCTTTAAGGTGCCTGGCCAAGGTCTTGGAGCCTGCAACCAGGGCCGCGACCTTCTGCTCCTCGATCACCTTCCAGTCGATGAAGGCTTCGATATCCGGATGATCGGCATCGACTACCACCATCTTGGCAGCTCGCCGGGTGGTGCCGCCGGACTTGATAGCCCCCGCCGCGCGGTCGCCGATCTTGAGGAAACTCATCAGGCCGGAGGATTGCCCGCCCCCCGACAGCTTCTCCCCTTCCGAGCGCACGGAAGAGAAGTTGGAGCCGGTGCCGGAGCCATATTTGAATAGCCGCGTCTCGCGCACCCAAAGGTCCATGATCCCGCCTTCATTGACGAGATCATCGGCCACAGACTGGATGAAGCAGGCATGGGGCTGTGGATGTTCATAAGCCGAGGTGGAGGCCAGCAGATCGCCGGTCTTGAAATCCACATACCAATGGCCCTGCGCGGCGCCGTCGATGCCATAGGCCCAATGCAGGCCGGTGTTGAACCACTGCGGCGAATTGGGCGCCACCATCTGGCGCGCCAGCATCACGCGGATTTCGTCGAAGAAGGCGCGCGCGTCCTCCTCGCCATCGAAATAGCCGCCCTTCCAGCCCCAATAGGTCCAGGTACCCGCCAATCGGTCGAAGACCTGCCGGGCATCCGTTTCTGATCCGACACCGGCACCATCGGCCGCTTTCCGACGCTGCAGCCACTCCGGCACGCCGTCTTCTGCCACCGGCACGGTTGCCGAGGGCACACCGGCCCGGCGGAAATACTTCTGCGCCAGGATATCGCCCGCAACCTGGCTCCAGGCCTCGGGGATATCGAACGCCGCCAGTTTGAACACGATGGAACCGTCGGGATTCTTGATCTCCGAGGAAGCCGACCGGAAGGCAACCGCCTTATAGGCATCCTCTCCGGCAACCGTGAACTGGCGAGCGATACGCATGGCTTCTTCTCTCCTCGGGTTTCGAGCTGGTAAAGCGTCATACAGCGATTGAGAGTCATTCGCAATCATGTTTGTAGGGTGAAGAATCGACCCAAAAAGCCCTAGACAGCCCGCGAACATAGGCAGGCCAAGAGCTTACGCCCAGTTTCGGATTACCGCAAGATCATGTGTATTACGCGAATCGCAGCACAGGATCTGCTTACATAAAGGTCACGATAGATTTCGGCGTCACGATCAGATTGATCCGCTGGACCCGCAAACCGTTCGTTATGGACGAAAAACAGAGCGAGACTTATCCTTCAGGAATCCCTGTGCGGATAGGAACGATGGCGTGCGTAAATTCAGGCTTTTAGCTGTCTTGCTGATGGCGCTCGCCCTGACCGCCCCCAATACCTATGCCCAAAGGCAAGATGTAGACGCCCCATGCGGTGGCGATGCCATGGGTAATGCAGAGGTTGCTTGGCAGGCAGACGCCGCTGAAACGAGCCGCCTCTCGACGACATCGGGTATTATCAGGCGAAACAAGAATATTTTGACCATCCATCCAACTCGAGCAGGCCCGATCAGGCTAGTCGATCGGCGGGAGCCCGATCTGCCGGACTGCGACGGCAAAACCAACCTCGTCTATCGGTTTGAAGGAATTGTGGGCCGACAAGTCATTGTTTCGGAATACCGCTATGAACAGCATACATCATTGATAATCGATATCCAGACGGGGGCGCCCCACCCTTTCGATGGCAATAGCTTTCTTCCATCGCCCTCTTCGCGATATGTGATTTTCACCGAACCAAGCTACGGCTCATTTATCGCGGAACTGGTCATATTCGATACAATTGGCTCGCTGCGGGCGGCCGCGATACCCTTCCGCGGCCTCGCTGCAGGAAGCGCTCGCTGGCAAAATGACGGGAATCTATCCTTGGACCTTATCGATACCGACTCCGGTGGTTATCTGGGGCCGGCGAGCGTGTCCATAACCGGGACAGGCATCGACCTCCGTCACGATAACGTCAACGTAGTCAGCGCCCCTTTCCTGATGCCGATACCTATTCGACCCTAGCAGCCCTTTGCGGGATCTTGAACCGCAGCGCGATTTCCCCTGCCCATCTCGCCCGCCTCGGTGCATACAGGAAGCATGCTTCCCAAACGCGCCTTCTCGAAAAGCCTCGCCTTGATCATCCTGCTCTGGCTGGTGCTGGTTGCGGGGTTTGCCGGTTTTTCGATCCGGGAGAGGTTGAGTGAGGCGAGGAGCGAGTTGGAGGGAACGAGCCGCGCGCTGCATCGTCTGATCTCGCAACGGGTGGCGCAGCATGATGCCCATCTGACTGGCCTCGTTGCCCTGATCACCGCCGCCGACCCGATGCCGGAGGGAGCGATCCGGCAGGTGTCGCAAAGCGTCCTGCGCTTCTATCCCCGCGTCGCCTCAATGCACTTGCTGCGGCTCGGCCCCTCGCCCACTACGATCCTGTCGGAGCCAGAGGGGCCAGCGCCTGATCTCTCTGTCATCGCCCCGGTCATCGCCGCCCAGCGCCAAGGGCAGGTCCGGACCTATGTCACCGCAAGCGCGACCGGCCGCTACCTGCTCGGTAAACGCGCGACCTACAACGACCCCGGAATCGCTGTCGTCCTCCAGGTAGATCCGGCGCGGTTGATTGAAGTCGACGAACTGCCACCCCGCCTGCGCCTGACCTTGAGTTTCGAGGATCAGGTGATTTTCGAACGTGCAGCAACTGGCGGGGAGGACGCCCCGTTCCTCGCGCCCCTCCATTTTAGTCAGCTTATCGACGGACCAAGCCAACCTTTCCGCCTCGATACCCACTGGCAGATGTCGGTTCAGGATGTGGTCAGCCTCCGCCCCTTGCTGATTTTCGCTGTGGTGAGCGCGCTTATTCTGCTGGCCTTGTGGTTTGCTTGGCAGCAGCAGGCCAAGGCCCGTCAGTCCGAACAGCGCGCGGGACTGTTGGAGCATGAAACCCGCCTTGCCCACGCCTCCCGCGTCAATGCCATGGGTGAATTGGCGTCGGGCATCGCCCATGAACTGACCCAGCCGCTGACGGCCCTGCTCAGCCAGTCCCAAGCCGCCCTGCGCCTGACCTCGATGCCAAGCAGCGATCCGACCCTGCTGGCCCAGGCGCTGGAGGCCAATGTGCGGGAGGCCAAGCGAGCCGGGCTGATGCTGAAGCGCATGCGCGACTATATCAGCAACCGCCAGCCAACACCGGTGCTGGCAGACCTGAATCAGATCGTGCTGGCCATTGCCGATCTGATGCGGGCAGATCTGGAACGCCAGCATATTTCCCTTACTCTCGATCTAGCCCAGCCCGCGCCGCAATCCGTGGTCGACCCGATCGAGATGGAGCAGGTGCTGCATAATCTCGTGCGCAATGCCGCCCATGCTTTGCTGGACGGCGGCACGATCCGCATCGCGACCGCCAGCGAAGGACGATCCGCCGTCATTCGGGTGGCAGATAGCGGCCCCGGCATTCCGCCCGACGTGCTGCCCCGACTGTTCGAGCCCTTCTTCACCACCAAGGAAGACGGCATGGGCCTTGGTCTGTCGCTCTGCGAAACCTTGCTGGGGCGCGTGGGCGGGCAGATCGAAGGGCACAATGATCCGGCAGGCGGTGCCGTGTTCACGATCCAGCTGGAGGCGGCCCGATGAGTGCCCCGCAGATCTATCTGCTGGATGATGACACCCCCGTGCGCGAGGCCATCGCGCTGCTGCTTCGCACCTATGGCATGACTGTCGAGACCTTCGCCTCGCCGGAGACATTCCTGGCCCATATCGACGACTCGAAGCCCGGCTGCCTGATCATCGACCTCCGCATGCCGATGATCAGCGGCTTGCAGGTGCAGGAGCGTTTAAGCGAGCGCGGCATCGACTGGCCGGTGATCATGATTACCGGCCATGGCGACGTGAATGCCTGCCGTCGCGCCTTCAAGGCTGGCGTGATGGATTTCCTGACCAAGCCCATCGACGAACAGGTGCTGCTGGATGCGATCCAAGCCTGTTTAGCCGAACTCTCCGCCGTGTTGGAGCGCCGGGAAGCGCGAACCCTGCTTGCCGCACTGACCGAGCGTGAGCGCGAGGTGCTGGACATGGTCGCTAAGGGCCTTGCATCCAAAGACATCGCCGCAGCCCTGGATGTTTCCGCCCGCACTATTGATGCCCATCGTGCCAATATCGCAGAAAAACTCGGTACGTCCTCAGTGGCGGAGTTCGTACGCCTCTCGGCCCTCGGTAGAACTACCTAGGGACCCTGGTGGCAGCGCGGATTCCGCGGAAAACCGTCAAAAGCTATTCCTGTTCCGGTCAAACGCACTCCACACCAGAACAGGAAACGCCGCCATGAACCGCCTGCTGCTTGCCGCTGTTGCTTCCCCCCTTCTCGCTCTTGGCGCCGTCGCCACCTCGGCTTCGGCCGCCGTTCTGCAGGAAAAGAACCTGCCGCTGACCATCGCTTCGGAAATCGCCCTGGAGGCCGTGAAGGTCTGCGCCGCCGATGGCTATAACGTCTCGGTCGCCGTGGTAGATCGCGGCGGCACCCTGCGCGCCTTCGCCCGTGCCGATAACGCCGGTCCGCACACCGTGGAAGCCGCCCGCAAGAAGGCCTTCACCTCGCTTTCGGCCCGCACCCCGACCAGCATCATGTTCGAGAACGTCCAGAAGAACCCGGCCTCGGCCCAGCTCGTCGCCATCGACGGCTTCCTGGTGCTCGGCGGCGGCGTGCCGGTGAAGATCGGCAACGAGACCATCGGCGCAGTCGGCATCGGCGGCGCACCCGGCGGCCACCTCGATGAAGCCTGCGCTCAGAAGGCCATCGCGAAAGTCGCGGATCAGTTGAAGTAGTCGCCCCGGTCGCACCGCGACTTGGATTACTGGAGTCATCCCTGGAAACAGGGGTGGCTTCTTTGCTTTCTCCGTCATCCCGAGGCTCGACCACGGGATCTCCTTCGACGATGCGTTAAACAAGAATCGTCATCCCGCACTTGATGCGGGATCTTGAGTGGCTAGGCTCCGCTCAGCCTCTCGACGCGGCCGGTCTACACGAGATCCCGCATCAAGTGCGGGATGACGAGGTTTATTGGGGCACGCCCCCAGGAACAGCGACTACTCCGCGTGGTGACAGGCCACCCGCGCATTGCCCAGCACCCGCATTTCCGGTCGCTGGGCCCGGCAGATGTCGGTTGCGAGCGGGCAGCGCGGATGGAAATGGCAGCCCGGCGGGGGATCGATAGGGTTCGGCACCTCGCCTGCCACCGGCTCGCGGTTGCGCTTTTCCATCGACAGGTCAGGCAGCGTATCCAGCAGCAGCTTGGTGTAGGGATGACGTGGAGAGGTGAAGAGTTCGACCTTCGGCGCTTCCTCCACGATCCGGCCGAGGTACATGACCCCCACCCGGTCCGAGACATGGGCGACGACCGACAGATTGTGGCTGATGAAGAGATACGTCAGCCCCAGTTCCCGCTGCAGATCCGTCATCAGATTAAGAATCTGGGCCTGCACGGAAACGTCGAGCGCACTGGTCGGCTCGTCGCACACAATGAAGTCAGGCTTTGAGGCGAGCGCGCGGGCAATCGAGATGCGCTGACGCTGACCGCCGGAAAACTCATGCGGGAACTTGTCGCCATCGGCCGGAGCAAGCCCGACCTGCCGCAGCAGACCATCGACGCGTTTGCGCTGCTCTATCTTGCCATCGGCCAGTTTGAAAGCGCGCAGTGGTTCCGCGATGATATCGGCCACCCGCCAGCGCGGATTGAGGCTCGCATAGGGATCCTGGAAGATCATGGTCAGCTGCTGGCGCACGCCCTTGGAGGCGCTGCGGCTCATGCGCGCCAGTTCCTGCCCGCCGACAGTCACCTTGCCAGCCGTCGGCCGGTAAAGCCCGACCACCAGTCGCGCAACGGTCGACTTGCCGCAGCCGCTTTCACCGACAAGGCTGAAGGTCTGGCCGCGCGGAATATCGAAGCTGACCCCCGCCACCGCCTTGACGATCTGGCGCGGGCTGCGGTCGATCACACGGGACAGCCAGGGTTTCGAGACGTCGAACGCCATCTCGAGATCGCGGGCCTCCACCAGAACCGGCGCACTCATGCCGGTACTCCTTCCACCAGCCAGCAGGCGGCGGCACTGTCGCCTGCCTGCATCAAATCGGGCCGCTGCACCCGGCAACGGTCGAAGACCTTGGGGCAGCGTGGATTGAAAGCACAGCCCTGGGGCAGCGCGTTAAGGCGGGGCATAGCGCCGTCAATCTGGGTCAACCGCCCGGTATCCCCACCCGCCAGCACACTCTCGACCGTAGGGATAGAGCCCATGAGGCCGATGGTATAGGGATGCTGTGGCCGTTTCAGAACCGCCTCGACCGGGCCGATTTCGACGATGCGCCCCGCATACATGACGGCCACACGGTCCGCCGTTTCTGCAATCACGCCCATATCGTGGGTGACCAGGATCACACCCGCCTGATGGTCGCGGCAGACCCTTTTCAGCAGCGCGATGATCTGCGCCTGGATCGACACGTCCAGCGCCGTTGTCGGTTCGTCCGCGATGATCAGGCGCGGGTTGGCCGCCAGCGCCAGGGAGATCACGACACGCTGGCGCATGCCGCCGGAGAACTGATGGGGATAATGATCGATGCGGCGGTCAGCCGCCGGAATGCCCACCTCCATCAGAAGTTCGATGGCTCGCTTGCGTGCCTCCGCCTCATTCATCGGTAGATGGGTGCGGATGGTCTCCGTCAATTGCCGACCGACGGTATAGAGCGGGTTGAGGCTGGTCAGCGGGTCCTGGAAGATCGCGCCAATACGGCGTCCCCGGATCTTCCGCATCTCGTTTTCCGAGAGGTTGTCGATCCGCTGACCTTCCAGCAGGATCTCACCCTTTGTCACCCGACCTGGGGGCTCCAGCAGACCGATCACAGCGGCACCGGTCAGCGATTTACCGGCACCGCTTTCCCCCACCACACCCAGGATCTCCCCCGGTGCGACTTCGAAACTTAAGTCATCCAGCGCACGCAGTTTGCCGCGACGACCATGGAATTCAACTTCGAGATTTTTTACCTGCAGCAGCGACATAGGATCTTCTCTCATCGCAGCTTGGGATTAAGAGCGTCGCGCAGCCAGTCGCCCAGCAGATTGACCGCCAGGACCATGACCGCCAGCGTCAGGCCGGGGAACAGGGTCACCCACCAGTCGCCAGAGAAGAGATACTCCTGCCCGATGCGGATCAGTGTCCCGAGCGATGGCTGGGTCGGCGGCACGCCGCGCCCGAGGAAGGACAGTGTCGCCTCGGTGATAACGGCCAGCGCCAGATTGATGGTCGCGATCACCAGCACCGGCCCGACGACGTTCGGTAGCACATGACGCAGCATGATCAGCAACGGATGCAGACCGATGATCTGTGCCGCCTGGACATATTCCTTGCGCCGCTCGACCAGGGTGGAGCCGCGCACGGTACGGGCATATTGCACCCAGAACGACAGGCCGATGGACAGCACCAGCACCGGAATCGCGGCGCTTTCCTGATCCTCCGGCGGCAGCAGAGCCCGCGCCACGCCATCGATCAACAGCGCGATCAGAAAGGCGGGGAAGGACAGTTGCACCTCGGCGATACGCATGATGACGGCATCGACGATCCCGCCCATGTAACCGGCCAACAAACCGAGCCCGACGCCCAGCACTGCCGCAAAGATCACCGACAGCACGCCAACGATCAACGAGATCCGACTGCCGTAGAGAATGGTCGAAAAGACGTCGCGCCCCTGCACATCGGTGCCGAGCCAGAACTCCGGCACGCCTTGATCTTCCCAGGCGGGCGGCAAACGGCTGTCCATAATGTTCAGGCTGCCGACATCAAACGGATTATGCGGCGCAATCCAAGGGGCCAGAAAGGCTGCCCCGACGATGATCAGCGTCAGAATAGCCGATGCGATGGTGATCGGCGAGGTTCGGAAGCTATAGGCGACATCGCTGTCCCAGGCTTTCCAGAGCGTTCCTTTGAAGCCGTCAGCCATGGCCACCTCCCCCACCCACGGTGCCGCGCAGACGCGGGTCGACCACGAAATACAGAATGTCGACAATCAGGTTGATCACGACGAACATGCCCGCAATCAGGATCAGATAAGCCGCCATCACCGGAATATCGACCACGCCAACCGACTGGATGAACAGCAGACCCAGGCCCGGCCAGCTGAACACAGTTTCGGTGATGATCGAAAAAGCGATGATGGATCCAAGCTGCAGACCTGTGATGGTCATAACCGGCACCAGCGTATTCTTAAGCGCATGACCGAAATGGATCGCTCGCTGCGACAGGCCGCGGGCGCGGGCAAACTTGATATAATCCGTCCGCAACACTTCCAGCATTTCCGAGCGCACGAGGCGCATGATCAGCGTCATCTGGAACAGGCCCAGCGTGATGGCTGGCAGCACAATGGCTTTCAGGCCGCTGGCGGTAAAAAGACCGGTGGACCACCAACCGAACTTGATCACATCGCCGCGCCCATAGGCGGGTAGCCAGGGCAGCCAGACGGAAAAGATCAGGATCAGGAAGATGCCGGTCAGGAAGGTCGGCAGCGAAATACCCACAAGGCTCGTCACCATGACGAAGCGCGACAGGAAACTCTTTTTATGGATGCCGGTATAGACGCCGAAGATGACCCCCAGGGTCAGCGCGAAGGCGCAGGCGACCAGGGCCAATTCCAAGGTTGCGGGCAACCGTTCCTTGATCAGGGTCGATACGGGACGCCCCTGACGGTACGATAGGCCAAAGTCACCGGTGACGGCTCTGCCGACAAAATTGGCAAACTGCACGGGCATTGGCGCGGTCAGTCCCAGCTCCACCCGCAGCTTTTCGCGGGCTTCGGGCGGGGTGTCCTGACCGACCATCGCGTTGATGGGGTCGCCAGCGAAGCGGAAAAGAATGAAGGCGATAAAAGCAACCGCCAACATCACGACCACCGCTTGGCCGAGGCGTTTGATAACAAAAGCGAGCATAGCGCTCCGGTGACAGCAAGAAACGGGCCGAAGATAAAACTTCAGCGCTGGAGCCGCCGCCCCAACCCTTTGCAAGGTTGGGGCGATGGACCCGGATAAGCCGTTTTAGACTCGAACCCTTATTTTTTTAGTTAACCTTCACCCAGCGCCACTGGAAGATATTGTCCGGGCCCTGCACGAGGTCGATGTTCTTTTTGGCCGCCCAGGCCAGCGACGTCTGATGCAGCGGAATATGGCCGACCTCGTCCTTATGGATCTGGAAGGCTTCCTTGATCATCGCGTTGCGCTTGGCCTGATCGGTTTCCGACTGCACCTTTGCGGTCAGTTCGTCGAACTTGGCGTTCGACCAGCTGCCGAGGTTGAAGGCGCCACGGCCACCGTCGCCCGGGGTTGCCATCAGATTGAACAGCGCGTTGTAGCTGTCATAGGTGTCCGGCGTCCAACCGAGCAGATAGAAGCTCGAATTGCGGCCCAGGATCTTCGGGAAGTAGGTCGCCTTCGACTGAGCCGTCAGCTTCGCGGTGATTCCGATACGCTTGAGCATGGGAACGATGGCGAGGCAGGTCTGTTCGTCATTGGCATAACGGTCGTTCGGGCAGTCCATCAGGACTTCGAAACCGTCGGGATAGCCAGCCTCGGCCAGGAGCTTCTTGGAAGCTTCCGGGTCGAAGGGGAAACGAGCGTTCTGTTCCTTGTCGAAGCCATTGATGGTCGGGGCGACCATCAGACCGGTAGCCGTCGCGGCGTTACGCATAACCCGGCTGACGATGGCGTTCTCGTCGATGGCCTGATAGACAGCTTTACGGACGCGGACATCCTTGAAGGGATTCTTGCCCTTAATGTTGCTGCCTTCGAGCTCGTCGCGCTTCTGGTCGAAACCGAGGAAGATGGTCCGCATTTCCGGACCTTCGTACATCTTCAGACTGGCTTCTTTTTTCACACGGTCGATATCCTGGGTCGACAGCGTGTAGACCATGTCGGCCTGCCCTGCGAGCAGCGCCTGCAGACGGGTCGAGGCCTGGGGAACCGGCTCGAAGATGACTTCGGTCAGGTTATGTTCAGGCTTATCCCACCAAGCAGCATTTGCCTTCAGGGTGGTGCGTACGCCCGGCTCGCGGGTCACGAGCTGGAAGGGGCCAGTGCCATTGGCGTTGCGCGTGATGAAGCCCTCTTCCTTCTTCTTCACGTCGGTCGGCTTCATGGCATTGTTCTTTTCCGCCCACTGCTTGGACAGAATGAACACGGTTCCCAGCTGACCCGGCAGCAGGGGATCCGGCACCTTGGTGATCAGGTCTACAGTGAAGTCATCCACCTTCTTGATGGTGTCGATGGACGCGAGCTTGGACTTCACGTCCGACCCGTCCATGCGGGCGCGTTCCAGCGAAAAGACGACGTCATCGGCGGTGAAGCTCTCGCCACCATGGTACTTGACGCCCTGACGCAGGGTGAACCGCCAGGTCTTGGGATCCACCTGTTCCCACTTGGTTGCGAGCGCAGGCTCAAGTTCAAGCGTCTTCGAGCGGCGGGCCAGCGGCTCATAGATATTCTGCATGAAACCCAGCAGGAAGGTTTCATTGAAATAGGTGGGATCCATCGAGACGACATCGCCGTCGTTGATCCATTTGAAGGTCTTCGCGGAAGGCGCGACAAGCGGCACCATCGTCAGCGCAGCAGTCGCAAGAAGAGCAGATGTCCAACGCATAGGTCTCAAGACTCCCTAGAAAAAGCTGTCCTTTACGGATCAGCTTCAAGCCATCCCCCAAAGCCTCAGGACGGTTGATCCGTCACTCATGAGTGCTTTTACGTTCGGTCAGCTTGCGGGAGTCCTCGCCCCTTTGCAACGGGGTTCTCGATTGATCTAACTCAATGCAAATCTACAATAAAACATCCAGAAAAAGGCTTCTTCTGCGACAGATCGCCGGAGGCGGCATTTCCAGGCTGCCCGACGGTGCCAGGCGTGTTACAGTGGCCACAAAATAAAGCACCCTATTGAAAGGGGCTGCTTTGGAAGAGGTCGGAATGGATTACGAAGCCTATTTCTCGAAGAGCATCGCCGCGCTTAAGGACGAAGGCCGCTATCGCGTCTTTGCAGATCTGGAGCGTCAGGTCGATAACTTCCCCACCGCCCTTCATCGCAGCGGCCCCAATCAGGCCCGCGAAGTCACCGTCTGGTGCTCGAACGATTATCTTGGCATGGGGCAGCACAAGGCTGTGCGCGCCGCCATGCATGAAGCGATCGAACGCTTTGGTACCGGCGCTGGCGGCACCCGCAATATTGCAGGCACCACACACGAACATGTCCTGCTGGAAGAGGCGCTGGCCACTCTTCATGGCAAGGAAGCGGCCCTGGTTTTCACCTCGGGCTATGTCGCGAACGAAACCACGCTCTCGACCCTCGGCCGCCTGCTGCCGGGCTGCGTGATCCTGTCGGATGCGCTGAATCATAATTCGATGATCGAAGGTGTGCGTCACAGCCGCGCCGAGAAGATCATCCTGAAGCATAACGATCTGGCCGACGCCGAAGCCAAGCTGGCGGCCCTGCCGAAGGACCGCGCCAAGATCCTGGCCTTCGAGAGCGTCTATTCCATGGACGGCGACATCGCCCCCATCGAAGGCTATTGCGAGCTGGCCGAAAAATACGGCGCCCTCACCTATCTTGATGAAGTTCATGCGGTCGGTATGTATGGCGGCCAGGGCGGCGGTGTCGCCCAGCGTGATGGTGTGCAACATCGCATCGACATTATTCAGGGTACGCTCGGCAAGGCTTTCGGCATGGTCGGCGGCTATATCGCAGGTAGCAAGGCCACCATCGATTTCATCCGTTCCTCGGCCCCCGGTTTCATCTTCACCACGGCGCTGCCGCCGGTGATCGCTGCCGGTGCCCGCGCCTCGATCGAACATCTGATGGCCTCGAACAAGGAACGCGCAGCCCAGCAGGACCGCGTCGCCCAGGTAAAGCGCCGTCTCGCGGAACTGGAAATCCCCGTCATCGCCAACCCCAGCCATATCGTCCCGGTGCTGGTGGGCGATGCCGCCATCTGCAAACAGGTGACGGACAAACTGCTCAGCGACTTCAACATCTATGTGCAGCCGATCAATTATCCGACTGTGCCGCGCGGCACAGAACGCATCCGTATCACACCCGGCCCGCTGCATACCGATGAGATGATCGACCATCTGGTCGCGTCGCTGGATGCTGTCTGGGAAGCCTTCGGACTTCCCCGCTCGCGAGAGGCTATAGTGACGGTGGCAGCCTAAGACGGCTTCCGCACTGACGTTAGAATCCCGGCCTTCGCGCCGGGATTTTTCTTTAAGCCCATCGACCGCTTAAAGCGGCAACCGGATGGTCGCGCGCAATCCGCCGAGCGGGCTTTTGCCCAGCAGCACATCGCCACCATGCCCACGCACCAGATCGCGTGTGATGGTTAGTCCGAGACCAACCGAAGCGGAGCCATCGAGCGTGCGAGCTTCGCTCAAGCGACGGAAGGGTCTGAAGACCTCCTCGATCTGATGTTCGGGAATGCCGGGGCCATCGTCATCCACGTGGATAAGAGCAGATCCCCCCTGGGTCTGAACTGACAGAACAACCGAACGTCGGGCATATTTTCCGGCATTCCCCACCAGATTGGTGATCGCGCGGCCGATGGCCATGGGCCGCAGCACCATGCGCAGGCTCTCTGGCAGATCCAACGTAATCTCCCCACCCGAGCGACGATAGGCGGCTGCCAGATCCTGGATCAGATCCACGAGATCGACCTCTTCAGACTCTTCGCCGCCCTCCCCGCGCACAAAGGCGAGATAGGCGTCGAGCATGCCTTCCATCTCGACAAGATCGGCCTTCGCGGCTTCAAGATCATTAGATGCGCCGAGCATGGCCAGTTCCAGCTTCAGACGCGTCAGGGGGGTACGCAGGTCATGACTGACCCCGGCCAGCATCTCGGTTCGCTGGTGTATCTGACGCTGGATACGCTCACGCATTCGCAGGAACTCGATGGAAGCGCGGCGAATTTCCAGCGCCCCTTCCGGTTTGAAGGCTCCAACGCCCTGCCCTTTGCCGAAACGTTCGGCCGCATCCGCCAAACGCTGTACCGGGCGGATCTGGTTGCGCATAAAAAGTCCGGCGACAGTCAACAGGATGAAAGAAGAACCGACCATCCAGAGGACAAATGCATAGGCAGACGCACTGAACAGGCGCTTGCGTGAAACGTTGGCGTGCAGAATGCCGTTCGGGAGTTGGACCGCGATATGCACGCGCTCGCCATTGGTATCGTCAATTTCGGCAGGTCGGCGCACCATTTCCCTGACCGCATCGGCCATTGTTCGGGACACATAGGAGCTTCTGCGATTGCCCTCATTCGATAAAATGGCATCGGGCTCAAACCGCAGCGGCATCCAGAGGGCGCTTCCCACCTGATCGAGCGCAGCCTGACGATCGGCATCGTCCTTGGCGCCATTCCATAGCTGAATCGCGACGGCGATATCGCCCGCGACCGCCTGGGCCAGACGGCGGCTGACGGTGGAAAGATGCTGATCGAAGAAAGCCCAGGTTGCGATGACCTGTAGCAGGACCAAAGGGGCCACGATGATCAGGAGCGAGCGGGCGAAAAGCCCGCGGGGCACAAACCGCTTGATAGACCATGGGCGCAACCGGGGCTTCAACGGCTCACCGAGATCGGGCGCCCCACCCGGAGATGCTATCTTATCAGTCCGGCTGGAGGACATAGCCTCGCCCTCGTACCGTCTGCAGATAGCGCGGCAGGCGGGGGTCTGGCTCGATCTTCTTGCGCAGGCGCGTCACCTGCACATCGATGGTGCGTTCCTGCCCAGGCGTAATGCCCGTTTCCAATAGATCTTCGCGCGTCACGACTTCGCCCGCCTTCGCCGCCAAAGCAGCCAATAGGCTCGCCTCAGCCTGGGTTAAGTGAATGGGCGCATCTTCTCGCAGAAGCAGGTTACGTTGGCGGTCGAAAGTCACTTCGCCCATACGGATGGGCTCGTCACGGGAAGTTTCGAGCAGCACCGGTACCGCTCGCTTCAGGATGGCATTGATCCGCAGCAGCAACTCACGCGGCTCGAAGGGCTTGGAAAGATAATCATCGGCGCCGGCTTCCAATCCGGCGATGCGATCCCCAACCTCGCCTCTCGCGGTCAACAGCAAGATCGGAGTCGTACTGCCCTGCCCCCTTAAGCGGCGGGCGAAATCGATGCCATTAATACCGGGCATCATCACGTCCAGCACAATGAGATCTATGGCCAAGGATTGCAGATGGGATGCAGCCTCATCGGCATCACCTGCGGCTATTACCCGAAAGCCACTCTCGGTCAGAAAACGGCTGAGCAGCGAGCGCAGGCGGGCATCGTCATCGACGACCAGCAGGTGTTTCGCATCGGCGGCCAGTTGCATCGCTACCTCTTGGCGGGCATCGGAATATCCAATTCCCCCAGTTTCTGACGCAATTGCGCCAGATGTGCGTCACGCGCGGGTGCCGCCGGAATGCCTTCGAGGAACTTATCGATGAAATCAGGCTTATTGAGGTAGTGCTTCACGACCAGCTTGGCACGCTCGACATTGTCGCCGGGGATGAAAATCCCCTCGCGCACCAGATCGATCAAGGCCATCGCCTTGCGGGCGACCGTTGGAAACTGCTTGTCGAGATTGGCGAAGAACTTGCTCTCGACAATATAATCGGCCTGAACCTGCGCCATGCGCCCGGCCAACTCGACCTTCATGCCGCGCTCCAGCGGAGCGGCGACGATGGCCTGATAGAGGTTGGTCACCAGACGCACCTTGTGCACGCCCGTTCCCTCGCCCACCAGCAGGCGTCGGTGGAAATCCTCGTCCGCGAAATAGCGCTGCAGATGCCCTTCAAGCAGCCGCTTGTTACGCGGACCGAAGGTGACAGAATACAGCTCCAGCACCGCCAGGATACGGTCACCAAGGGTCGAGGCCGAGCGGATATAATCCGCCACATTTTCTTCGGTCAGGATGCGCTGCATCCGCTTGTCGACATATTCGAGCGATCGGCGCCCCCCCAGGATCCGCTCGCCCATGCGCAGGCGCATCAGGATCCCATGGGTGGCTTTGAGCTCATGGACCATATCGGCGGCAGCCAGCGGATTACGCGACGCGAGCGTCTGCACGATGGCAACTTCGAGCGCAGCCTTAGTTTCCGGCAGGTCGAGTGCCAGCATAAGCTTCTGGAACGTCGCGGCCATCGGCAGCGGCTCGCCGATCTTGTCGCGGCTGGGATACTGCTGCTTCAGGGTATCGATCAGATCATCGATCCGATCCTCAAGCGAGAGGCGGCGACCGAAGATCGTATCCTGGCCCATATCGCTGATCAGCAGTTCGGCCAACAGCGCATCGATCCATTTCAGGTCCGGACCATTTCCGACTTCCTGAGCCAACGCCATGACCTTATCGAGCTTATCTACCCAGGTCCGGCAAGTGATCAGATATTCGGTCAGCATACGGTTGATGCGCATGCTGGCCTTGTCGGCCGAAACTCCGGAGGAAAGACGCTGCACCGAAGCGGCGAACTTACCCGCAGATAGTTCGGCCGGCGGCTCGCCCTTTTCCACTTCGCGGATAAAGGTCCCGCCCTCGTCCAGCAGCTTCTGAAGATCCCGGGCCCGGTCGCGCGTCGGCATGCCCAACGCCCGTCCCTGGGCAACCGCAGCACGTTCCATGATATCGCGCATCAAGGTACCCGCGCTTTCAAGGCGCAATTGATGGCGCGAAGAATGCAGCAGTTCCGTTGGCGTCAATACCAGTTGATCCAGAAACGAACGCGACAAAGTCCCGATCATTCCGCGCGAAGGGGGCTGATAGAGATCATCGACAGTCGCGCAGATCGCCACGCGCTGCTCTTCTCCCGCTTCGCTTTTCTGAGGGCTCGTCGTCGTTTCAGACATGGATCAGGTGCGGTTCTCGCAAGTGACTGGATTTGGACTAACCCGATTTCCTTACCGGGAGATTAACTCTTACCATTTTAGGGAAACGCTCGCCAAGCCTCAGCCGCTTCCCCGCATGCGAGAAGGTGCAGAAACTGGCACAGGCTGCGATGGGGCGCGGAATCTCTTGCGATCATCCTCGTTGATAATCCCCAGCATCACCTTGCGGAACCCTTCGACAGCAGCAGCACCTGCACCACGATAGGCACGGGCGATAACCGCGCGCTGATTTTCCGACAGTTGCCGCTCAAGCTCCAGCCCTTTCGGGGTAAGTTCAAGCAGACGCTGACGACGGTCACGCAGTCCCTGGCGTTGAGCGATATATTCCTGATCGATCAACTGCCCCAGCACACGACTGAGCGACTGCTTGGTAATCTTCAGGATACCCAGCAGATCGCTGACCGTGATGTTGGGGTAGCGACCGACGAAATAGATTACCCGATGATGGGCGCGGCCGAAATTCGATTTCGCCAGAATGGCGTCGGCTTCACAGGTAAAATCGCGATAAGCATAGAAAATCAGCTCCATCGCCTGACGCAGCTCTTCTTCACGCAAGAAGAGTTGGTTAAAGCCCCCTTTTATGTCGCTCATTCTTATCAGCCCTTAGTGAAGCCTGTTTTTTTCCGAGCCGTCGTCGCCTGTTTTTATGGTCGACGTTAAGCCCGGTTCTCCCGGCTGCTATGGTAGCTGAACACCGAAGCGGAAAATAGGCCCGAAAGGTGACTATTCCTGCCGCCAGCGATTGGCGGCAGCATCATCCGAAGCCTTTGCATCCACCCATCGTTCGCCATCGGGCGTTTCTTCGAGTTTCCAGAAGGGGGCGGAGGTCTTGAGCCAATCAATCAGGAACCAGCAGGCCTCGAAAGCGGCTGCCCTATGAGGGGAGGCCGCTGCCGTCAGGACAATCGGCTCGCCCGGCAGCATTCGCCCCACCCGATGGACAATCCGAGCGGATGTCAGATCCCAGCGGGTGACCGCCTCCCGGCAGATCTCGGCAAGGCGCTTCTCGGTCATGCCGGGATAATGCTCAAGAGTGAGGGCCGTCACCGCCTCGTCGGAGGCGAAATCGCGAACCAGCCCGACAAAGCAGGCAACGCCGCCGATATCGCTGCGACCGTCGGTCATGGCAGACAGTTCGGCGCCCGGATCGAAGGCCGCCTCCTGCACGCGGATCTCGAAGCGATCAGCCACCGGTCACCGGCGGGAATAGAGCGATCTCCCGCGCGCCCAGGATAGGGGCATCGAACTCGGCAAACTCCTGATCGATGGCAGCACGCAAGCCTTCAAGATCTTCCAGCGCCGCCGCATGCCCTTCGGAGAGAGACCGGAGATGAGTGACGAGGTCGCCAAGTGTCGTGACGGTGGCAGGAAGCACAATGTCCTCCGAAGCCTTGCCAATCTGACGGCGCAACCAGGCGAAATAGAGGATCCGCACGTCGGATCAGCCGACGCTGCCGACCGGCTTCGAAGGCGTCGGCGCCGCAGCTTCCTCACGGGTCATATGCTTCAGACCCGAACGCAGATAATCCCAACCCGTGACCAGAGTCAGCAGGGCCGCAATCCCCAGGCCGATCTCGCCGATCAAGACCCAGGGCATACCCCAGGGGCCGAACGGGCCGACGATACAGACACCGAGGGCGACCATCTGGATGCCCGTCTTCCATTTGGCAAGGCGCGAAACGGGGACACTAATCGCGGTCTTGGCCAGGAACTCCCGCAGGCCCGACACCATGATTTCGCGGCAAAGGATGACAAGCGCTGAGATGACGGCCCAACCGTCGATGCGATTCTGGGCAACCAGCAGCAGCAGAACGGCTGCCACCAGCAGCTTATCGGCAATCGGGTCAAGGAATTTACCGAACTCGGAATCCTGCCCCCAGTTGCGGGCAACATAGCCATCCAACCAATCCGTCGCGCAGGCAATGGCGTAAACCGCCCAAGCGCTCCAGGCCCCTACCGGCCCCTGTACATATAGCAGCACACTCACCGCCGGAATGGCGGCAATGCGCGACAGGGTCAGAATATTGGCCAGCGAATAGGTCATTAAAAACTCCCGGGTCCGGCATCTTAGCGAGGCTGATGTAATAGGTTCTAGTTAATTCTGTGCGTCAGCCGCGCTCTGCAAGGGGGGAGGCATTCGGCGGTTCGGGCCGATGGAACAGCGAAACCAAAACGAAGCTCACAAACAGTAACAGGAACCAGGATCCGAGCTTTCCCCAAGACACGAGATGCCAGCCCGCCTTTTGTCCCGCGTATGCCCAGGTGCCGGAGTTGGTGCCCACATTCTCCCCGACCCAAACAAAGAAGGCGACCAGCAGGGTGGAGAGCAGCAGCGGCATGCGACGCGGCACCTTATCGACCGTGAAATAGATCCAGCAACGGCAATAGAGCACCCCCGCAAAGGCAAACAATCCGATGCGGATATCCACCACATAATGGTGAGTGAAGAAATTGATATAGATCAGGACCGCCAGCACCACCGTTGCCCAGAAAGGCGGATAGTGGCTGTAGCGCAGATCGAAGAGCCGGGTGACACGCGCGATATAGCTGCCGACACAGGCATACATGAAACCCGAAAAGAGCGGCACACCGCCAAGCCGGAAGAAGGCCTCCTCGGGATAGATCCAGGATCCTGCAGCCGTCTTGAAGACCTCCATCGCCGTGCCGACCACGTGGAAGAGGAAGATGACCTTGGCCTCCTGCCAGCTTTCGAGCTTGGCCAGGATCAACAACCCTTGGAGAACAAAAGCCGCCAGGAACAGAAAGTCATAACGATGCAGCGCCCAATCGGGCTGCCACAGCAGCTTGGTGGCGATGATCAGCGCCAGCATTGCCCCGCCGAACAGGCAGGCCCAGGCCTGCTTGAGACCGAAGATCAGAAACTCCCTGGCGAATTGACCTAGGGGCGAGCGGGCAGCGGAAATTATAAGCAGGGTCATGTCAGCCGAGAGGATGTAGGACCACTCAATCTCACAGCGCGAATATTGCAAAAAGATGGCGCCCTACAACGTGCAAGCATGCTTGCCCTTGACACAGCCACCCCCTTAATCTGCCTCGCACTCCGATTTGCGATCAGAACTTATCCTGAAGGCAGTCTAGAAAAGACCTATCATGCAAAGTGACAAATGGCTTTTGATTACCGGATCGGCCGTAAGGCTCGGGCGGGAGATCGCCCTGGCTGCAGCTCAAGCCGACTGGGGTGTCATCCTTCACTACCGGGGGTCATCTCAAGAAGCCTCTGAAACCCTCCAGTTGCTCCGCGATGCAAACCGAAAGGCTGTCGCCGTCCAAGGGGACCTTCAGAACCCGGCAGGTATCGATGCCTTCTTTTCAGAAGCCCTGAGCCTTTCCAACGGTCGTATTGGCGCCCTGGTCAATAGCGCCTCACGCTTTGAATGGGATGACCTTGACAGCGCATCCCTGCAAACCTTCCAAGACCACATGAACGTTAACGTCTATGCACCGCTTCTGCTGTGCCGACTTTTTGCGCGCCATCTGCCCAACGACCTGATGGGTAACATCGTCAATATATTGGACTTCAAGCTTAGCAATCCAAACCCGGATCACTTGTCTTACACACTGTCTAAATATGCCCTGGCCGGTCTGACGCAGATATTGGCACGCCAGCTCGCTCCCGGAATCCAGGTCAATGCAGTCGCGCCGGGCTATATGTTGCCTGCCCCCGGACAAAGCGACGAGGAATTCCAGGAGAAAAGCAAGAGAACTCCCCTCAAGCGTTCAGCAAAGCTTGAAGACGTCGTAGATGCAGTGAGTTTTCTTCTGAACAATCAATCGATCACCGGGCAAACGCTGACGATAGATTGCGGGCTCAGCTTCAATAGTCTACATCAGGACATAGGACGCTAAGATGATCGAATCGAAAAATATTATCTATTTACCGTCCAAGATCAAAATAGCACTGACCGGGCTTCTGATCACACTTTTCTTAGCTTCCTTGTTCGTGTCCATCGTCCTTGTCCTGACGGAAGATAAGACAGATACAATTCTATTCTGCCTATCCCTCGCCCAACTGACCTGCGGCGCGATCCTCGTCGGTGCCATAGCGATCTATTCCGAGCGCGACGCCGGTATCAAAGTTATTCGCGGCCAGGCAAACGACTTCCTCGACATAACTGTGGCCGAAGCACTGGAACAGGTGTCAATCACCGACGACAGGCATCAGAATTTTCACTTCTTCAAACTCGATAAACCATCAGATGGTCAGCCAAACTCACAAAAGCGAGATATCTTTGGCAGGATCTATTCAGGAAAATTCATCGATCAAAATGGAACGGAAATCCGCTTCAAACTCTGGTGCGGTCTTAATGTCTATCGGATCTTCGCCATCTATTGGCTCAAGAACGATTTTCTCAACCCCAGTTTTGTGGATTGGCGGAAGCATAATACCGAGCATTATGAATCGATCGAAGATGATCCGACCGAGCAAGCCCTTGCCATCGCCTATTCCGCATGGTTACAGAGTCAGGTCTTCAAATTTACTTTCGGCAGTATCGATAAGCTTGGTTTCTCAACCAATTTTGAGCCCGTCCGGTGCGACTCGGAGTGGTACACGTCGATGTGGTTTACTGTAACCACCGACCAGGACCTGCTGGCGAATCCTTCGCTTAAGTTGTTTTGGGCACAGGATCTGGCAATGATGACCGAATCCTATGTGCGCACAGCTCTACGCCAAGGACTGAACATTGATTCCCCAATAGATCCGGGGCCTTTGTAAGCCCTTAATCATGATGAAAAAAACCATAGACCTTTTGGGCCACTGACGAACTGATACCCGGCACCTTTTCCAAGTCCGCCAAGCCTGCTCGCTTGATCGCCTTGACCGACCCGAAGTGCAGAAGCAGTGCCTTGCGTCGTGCAGCGCCTATTCCCGGGACCTCATCAAGTTCTGAACGGGACATTGCGTTCTGGCGCCGCGCCCTGTGGCTGCCGATGGCAAAACGATGAGCTTCGTCTCGCAAGCGCTGCAGGAAATAGAGCACCGGATCCTTGGGCTCCAATTGGAAAGGCGCCTTGCCGGGCAGGAAGAACTTCTCCCGCCCGGCATCGCGATCCGGCCCCTTGGCGATAGAGACAACGGCCAGATCGGAAAGGTCCAGTTCCTCCAGCACCTCGATAGCCACTTTAAGCTGCTGCTCGCCGCCATCAATCATCACCAGATCGGGCCAGCCTGAACCGGAGCGCTCAGGGTCTTCCTTGATCTGGCGCCCAAAGCGGCGGGTCAGAACCTCGCGCATCATGGCGTAGTCGTCACCGGGCGCGATATCCCCCTTGATGTTGAATTTGCGGTAGGCCGTCTTGGTGAAGCCTTCAAGCCCGGCGACGATCATGCCACCCAACGCGTTTGTGCCCTGGATATGACTGTTGTCATAAACCTCGATCCGTTCCGGCACCTCGGCCAGTTCGAACAGCGCCTGTACCCCCTCCAGCAACCGCCGCTGGGAGGAGCTTTCCGCCAGCCGCCGTCCTAGGGCCTCGCGGGCGTTGGTCAGCGCATGCTCCAGCACAGCCCGCTTGTCGCCACGCTTAGGGGCATGCAGTTGCACCTTGCGCCCCGCCCGTACCGACAAAGCCTCGGACAACAATTCGGCCTCTGCTGGCTCTTCGGAGAGCAGCAACAGCGGCGAGGGCTGTTTGTCGGCATAGAACTGCCCCAGGAAGGCCGCCAAAATCTCGTCCGTCGCCAGAGTCTTGTCATGAGCGGGGAAATAGGCGCGATTGCCGAAGTTGGTGCCGCCCCGGAAGAAGAAGACCTGGATGCAGGTCTGACCACCCGCCTGATGCAGGGCGATGATGTCCGCGTCCCCCACCCCTTCGATATGGATCTCCTGATGGGCCTGGATGGCCGTCAGCGCCCGGATACGGTCGCGGAACTTTGCCGCCTGCTCGAAATCCATCTCGTCAGACGCCGCCTGCATCTTGGCGACAAGATCGTCCTGTACCTCGCGGCTATGGCCGGAGAGGAAACTCTTCGTCTGATCGACCAGGGCGCGATAATCCTCTGCGCTGATCCGGTCGACACACGGGGCTGAGCAACGCTTGATCTGATATTGCAGACAAGGGCGCGTACGGGCCGAAAAAATGGCGTCGCTACAGTTTCGCAACAGGAACGCTCGCTGCAGTGCAATGATGGTGGAATTGACGGCACCAGCCGCCGCAAATGGCCCGAAGTAATCGCCAGCTTGCGATCTTGCCCCGCGATGTTTCGTGATTTGTGGAAAGGGATGGTCACCGGTTAAAAGAATATGCGGGAAGCTTTTGTCGTCGCGCAGCAAGACATTGTAGCGCGGCTCCAGCTTTTTGATCAGATTGGATTCCAGAAGAAGCGCTTCGACCTCGGTATGCGTGGTAACGACTTCCATAGAAGCCGTTTCCGATACCATGCGACGAATGCGGTTCGACAGATTTCCGTAGCTTGTATAGTTGGCGACGCGGCGTTTCAAATTGCGCGCCTTACCGACATACAGAACATCGCCTTCGCGATTCATCATTCGGTAAACGCCAGGGTTCCCCGACAGGGTTTCCACCACAGAAATGATTACCGCCGCCCCACGATCAAAGGAGACAACTGGCTCCTCGGCGGTTTGTTCGCCTGTCAATGATAAAGCAGTTTCTTTAACCATTTTTAGCTGTCATGAAACGGAAATCGTGATGACTCAATGGGATGGCGAGGGATACCGCGACAATCCACCGAACCTGTGGATAACTCTGTGGGCAAGGAGAGTGTCATCTAGGTGGAATTGTGGCAAACCCTAGGGTCTTGGCGCAATGCCCATTTTTAAGGCACAAGAATTAACCTATTGTTTTTGCTTGCCTTTACAAGCCACCCAGGTTCAAAGACTCCTTCAGATAAAAGCGACGCTTAAGGCACCAATCGCTATCAAAACCCTTGACAGAGATTCAGCAGGGCTGTGAACAAATAGCCTTGACAGGGGTAGCGCTTTGGCGGGTGATCAGGCTCCGCTAGCGACGCGCTCGATCTCAATTCCGACACCACCCGTATCTGGCATGATGTCAAGCTTTTCAACGCGAATGCGAGCGACTCTCACCCGATAATCGACCAAGCAGGCCGCCGCTATACGCTCAGCCAGCGTCTCCACAAGATTCACATGACCGCTCGCGACGATCGCACGGATACGCTGAGCCAGGGTATCGTAACTCACGACATCCTCCAACCGGTCGGTCAGGAACGCCTGGTTATCCATTACCATTAGATCGACATTGATCCGAATTCGCTGCGCCGCACCATGTTCGTGAGCGTAGGCACCAATGTTTGCCATCAGAACCAAGTCTCGAATAAACATGCGATGCATGCCTCTGCGCGGCGATGGCATGTCATCGGCGCCATGAATGGCGGCTATCGGGCTTCGGCTGGTCATCATGGAGTGCCGGATATAGGCCGAACGCCGCACAAGGTCAAGACGACGCGCGAGACCATTTCCATCGCCCTCCCCCTATGGTATCCCCACTTCCTATGAGTTCAAGAACAGCTCTTGTCACCGGAGCGGGTCGCCGAATTGGTGCCGCCATAGCCAAGCGCTTAGCCGCCAATGGCGCTCGCGTCGTCATACACTGTCACGCGTCACGCAACGAGGCTGATGCGGTTGCTGCGGAAATCGGCACCAATGCCGCCGTCGTACAGGCAGACCTGTCGAATGAGGCCGACGTCGATACATTGATTGCCAAGGCCGCCACCTGCTTCGGGCCACTCGACGTGCTGATCAACAACGCCTCGACCTTTACCAACGACGATATTCATCGCGTGACCTGGGAAAGCTGGCACCAGAATATCCAGGTCAATGCCGCCGCCCCGCTTTTCCTGTCGAAACATTTCGCGGCCCAGGCACCGGATGGCGCTGTGATCGTGAATATCCTGGATCAGAAGGTGCTGCAGCTAAACCCGGACTTCATCAGCTATACGATGGGGAAAGTAGCGCTCCAGGGGCTGACGACCATGCTGGCGATGGGGCTAGCCCCGAAGATCCGCGTCAATGGCATTGCGCCGGGCTTGACCTTGATCAGCGGCAAGCAGACCCCTGAAAGGTTTGCCCAGGCCCAGGCTGCTGCCCCGCTGGGTTATTCTTCGACGCCTGAAGAGATCGCGAGCGGGGTGCAGTTCATTCTGGACACCCCCGCCATGACCGGATCGATCCTGGCGATAGACGGCGGGGAGAGCCTGGTCAGCCGCCCCCGCGACGCCTTCTTTCATCTAGGCGGCAAATAGCGCCAGGCCTGTCAAAGCCACGAGCCCACCGGCAGTTCGCAGAACGATCCCCGAAAGCCGCGTGGCAGCCAGACCGCCGAAAACACCGACCAGATGCAGTGCGCCGGTTGCAATCAGGAAACCAAGACCATAAAGCGTGGGCGCCGCCAGCTCGGGCATCTCGGTGCCGTGGGCATGGCCATGGAACAGGGCGAAGGCACCGACGACAGCCATAGCAACGGTGGTGGGGAGCTGACGGCCGATGGCAACGGCCAGTCCGAGTACGACGATGGAGCCGGTTATGCCGGCTTCCACCAGAGGAATCCCGATTCCAGCAAGGGATACACCCGCCCCAATGGCCATAGCAGTCATGAAGGCGACAGGCAGCGACCAGAGAGCCTTGGCGTTGCTGAGATGCAGCTGTGCTGCCCAAAGGCCAACGGCCACCATCGCCAGCACGTGATCAAGGCCGAAGATCGGGTGTGACAAGCCGTCGATGAACCCTCCCTCGGAATGGCCGGTATGGGCCAGGGCGGGACCGGCGACAAGAGCAAGCGCGGCGGCGAGTGCAAGACGACGCATAGTATCCTCCGATTTAGGCGGTCGTGCGGACGGGCAAGCCACCGCGCTCAACGATGAATTTCGCAACGGCTTCGACACCGTCCAGTTTCTTGAGGTTGGAGAAGATGAAGGGCCGCTCGCCCCGCATCTTCTTGGCATCGCGGTCCATCACCGACAGGTCCGCACCGACAAGCGGCGCCAGATCCGTCTTATTGATCACCAGCAGATCGGAGCGCGTGATACCCGGCCCGCCCTTGCGGGGGATCTTGTCGCCTGCCGACACATCGATGACATAGACCGTAAGGTCGGCGAGTTCCGGCGAGAAGGTGGCGGCCAGATTATCGCCGCCGCTTTCGATGAAGATCAGTTCCAGGCTGGGGAACTTGCCGCACATCTCCTCAACCGCGACGAGGTTGATCGAGGCGTCTTCCCGGATCGCCGTATGGGGACAGCCGCCGGTTTCCACGCCGGTGATCCGGTCGGCATCCAAGGCACCCGCGCGGGTCAGAAACTCCGCATCTTCACGGGTATAAATGTCGTTGGTGACGACGGCGAGGTCGTAGGCCTGACGCATATGTTTGCACAGCCGCTCGACCAGGGCCGTCTTGCCAGACCCGACCGGGCCGCCGATGCCGACACGCAGTGGACCGTTGGAGGATACGCTCATGACCGAAACAACCTCGTATGTTGAGTTTCATGGGCCATCGACGCGATATCGAGCAGCGGCGCCGCGCTGCCCAGATCGTCGAGGCTGGCCAGGGATGCCTCATGGGCGACCTCGGCAATCTTCTTCTCCAGGGATGCCTGGATGCGCTGACCATCGGTCTGGCCCAGCGGCACTAACCGCACTGCCGCCGAAATCAGGTTCCCGGCAAAAGCCGTCAGATAGGCAGGAAGCATGACGGCAAGCGGCAGATGCGGAGCAGCCGCTACCCCCAGTGCAATCGGATAAGCCAGCGGCCTGCCGTCAACCAGCCCCGCCAGGGCTTCGAGCGCAGGATCCGGCCATGTCTTGCGGGTGATGTCGAGGAAGGCCTTGCCCTGCTGGCGGGATTCAAGCGCCGTTTCGGATGTGGAGCGCCAAGCCGCCCCCAGATCGATCAGATGATCGACAGCAGGCCAATCTCCCATCTCTGTTGCCCGATGCGCCTCGGCCAGTAGGATCGAGTCGTTCCATCCGGCGCCGTCAACCAGGACCGTCGCGATATAATCGGCGGCCTGCTGCCATGTGACGACGCGCCCCGTCTCCACCGCCCATTCGATGCCATGGCTATAGCTGAAGGCCCCGACCGGATAGGCGGGTGACAGCCATGTCAGCAGACGGGTGAGACCTGCGATCATCAGTGGTGATGCCCATGGTGGTGATCGTGTTCATGGTCGTGATGATCGTGATGGCTGTGCCCATGCCCGCCGCGTGAGCTATAGGCCCCGCCCTCCGGCCGGAAAGGCTTCTCGACCTTCACGGGCGAAAGGCCAAGCCCCTTCAGCATGTCTTCGAGCACATGGTCATAGAGAATGCGGATACAGGTCGGCGTCAGTTCGGCGGCAAGATGCCGATTGCCGATATGCCAAGCGGCCCGTAGCAGGGCGTGCTGATCTGCTTCGATCTCCAAAAGCGGTTCGTCCTTGGCCGTCACCACGATCTTGCGGCCGTCTTCGAGCAACAGCCCGTCACCATCTTCCAACACGGTCGCCTGGGGCAGATCGAGCAGGAATTCCGTCCCTCCGTCGCAGGTGAGATGGATGCGGCGGCGATGCCGGTCCTGGTAATCCAGCGTTACCCGGTCGGTCGCCTTAGCCGGGGCCCAGTGCCCCTTGCGCAGGACTTCGGTCGCGCGTGCCATCATGCCCTCTAGAACAGGAAGTAGCGCTGCGCCATCGGCAGCACTTTTGCGGGTTCGCAGGTCAGAAGCTCACCATCCGCCCGCACCTCGTAGGTCTCGGGATCGACGGTGATCTTGGGCAGCAGATCGTTGAGCTTCATGTCCTTCTTGCCGACCGTCCGGGTGTTCTTCACCGCCGACAGGGGGCGCGAGAGGCCAAAGCGGCTGCCGATATCATTTTCCAGCCCCGCCTGACTGACGAACAGCAGCGACGATTGCAGGTTCGAGCGGCCAAAGCTGCCCCACATGGGACGGTAGTGAACTGGCTGCGGCGTCGGGATCGAGGCATTGGGATCACCCATCGGCGCCGCGGCGATGGTGCCGGACTTCAGGATCATCTCCGGCTTCACGCCAAAGAAAGCGGGCTGCCAGATCACGATATCGGCAAGCTTACCCACTTCGATGGAGCCGACTTCGTGGCTGATGCCCTGCGCGATAGCGGGGTTGATCGTATATTTGGCGATGTAGCGCTTGGCGCGCAGATTGTCGTTGCCGCTTTCACCCGGCAGATTGCCGCGCTGCTTCTTCATCTTGTCGGCGGTCTGCCAAGTGCGGATTGCAACCTCCCCCACCCGCCCCATGGCCTGACTGTCGGAGGAGATGATGGAGAAGGCACCGATATCATGCAGGATGTCTTCGGCTGCAATCGTCTCCTTGCGGATCCGGCTTTCGGCAAAGGCGACGTCTTCAGGGATCCGCGCATCCAGGTGATGGCAAACCATCAGCATGTCGAGATGCTCTTCGAGCGTATTGACCGTGTAGGGCCGGGTCGGATTGGTCGAAGACGGGATGACGTTCGCCTCGCCTGCCAACCGGATGATATCCGGCGCATGGCCACCGCCCGCGCCTTCTGTATGGAAGGCATGGATGGTGCGACCCTTGAAAGCGTCGATGGTGCTTTCGACGAAGCCGCTTTCATTGAGCGTATCGGTATGGATCGCGACCTGGATGTCATAGAGGTCGGCAACCGATAGGCAGGTATCGATGGCGGCGGGCGTCGTGCCCCAATCCTCATGAAGTTTCAGACCACAGGCCCCCGCCTTGATCTGCTCCTCCAACCCTGCCGGAAGCCCTGCATTACCCTTGCCGAAGAATCCGAGATTCATCGGAAAAGCTTCGGCCGCCTGCATCATGCGCATCAGATGCCAGGGGCCTGGCGTGCAGGTGGTGGCAGCGGTGCCCGCGGCTGGCCCGGTGCCGCCGCCCATCATGGTGGTGATGCCGGAATAAAGCGCCTCGTCGATCTGCTGCGGGCAGATGAAGTGGATATGGACATCGATGCCACCGGCGGTGACGATGCGCCCCTCACCCGCAATGATTTCCGTTCCCGGGCCGATGATGATGTCGATGCCGGGCTGTGTATCCGGGTTACCGGCCTTGCCGATGCCCGCGATCCGTCCGTCCTTCAAGCCGATGTCGGCCTTGACGATGCCCCACCAGTCGAGGATCAGCGCATTGGTGATGACGGTATCGACCGCACCGCCCTCGCGCGTCACCTGGGACTGGCCCATGCCGTCGCGGATGACCTTGCCCCCGCCGAACTTCACTTCCTCGCCCCGGATCGTGTGATCCTTTTCGACCTCGATGATCAGGTCGGTATCGGCAAGACGCAGCTTGTCGCCCACAGTAGGGCCATACATGGCAGCATAGGAACGCCGGTCAATTGTGTAGGCCATGTTTAGAGCGCTCCCATCACATCGCCGCGGAACCCATAGATCTCGCGTTTGCCGCCAAAAGCCACGAGACGGACGGTCCGGGTCTGGCCCGGCTCGAACCGCACAGCCGTCCCTGCTGGAATATCCAGACGGAAGCCACGAGTTTTGGTCCGCTCGAACGCAAGGCCGGGGTTGGTCTCGAAGAAGTGATAATGGCTGCCGACCTGCACCGGACGGTCACCCGTATTGGAAACCGTCACTTCCACAGTCTCGCGGCCCTCGTTCAGCACCAGATCGCCGGTACCGGGGATGAGTTCGCCTGGGATCATCTCGGCTCTCCTAGCGGATCGGATTATGGACGGTGACGAGCTTGGTGCCGTCGGGGAAGGTCGCTTCCACCTGGATGTCATGGATCATCTCGGGGATGCCCTCCATGACCTGCGCCCGCGTGATGACCTTGGCCCCCGCCTGCATCAGATCGGCGACCGAGCGGCCGTCTCGGGCGCCCTCCACGACAAAATCGGTGATGAGCGCGATGGCTTCGGGATGATTGAGCTTCACGCCGCGCTCCAGGCGACGGCGCGCCACTATCGCCGCCATAGCGACCAGCAGCTTGTCCTTCTCACGCGGGGTCAGATTCATTGAACGCTCGCTCCCTCAATCATGTCGCCCACACGCGCGGCAAACGCGCCGGACGTCCTAATTCTGCTCTCGCCGCCTCGGTCATCGTCACCAGGGCCGCGCGCACCAGGGCAGCATCCGGCCCGGCGATCCGCGCAATGACCAGGCTTCCCAAGGCCGTAACCCCGCCTAGCGTTCCCGAATGCAAGGCCGGAGCCAGAACAGCGCGCAGCCGGTCGCGCGCCCCTTCGGCCTCGACCCCATGCATCACCAATGTCGCCAAGGCTTTCGCCCCGCCGAAGCCATGCTGGGCAGCCAATGTTTCCTGGATGTTGCCGAGAAGGCGCAAACCGTCCGCCCACAGCAGACGCCCGTCACGGTATAGCTGCCAACGGTCATTGAGCATGCCCATAGTGACGCTCTCGCCATGGGCAGATCGCCCAAAAAACAGGCAATCCACCATCAGCAGGCGGCTGGTCGCGGTCAGATGAATATCGGTTCGACGTTTAAGGCGGCTGCCTTCGAACAGGATCTGCTCCTGAGGCAGCATCTCCAGCGTGGCGCCGGCTCCAACAGAGAAGACCTGTGTCATCTCGGTCGGAGTATCGTCGCTGGACTTATAGTGCTTTTCGGCGGCCTGGGAGGTCACGACGGCTTCCGCGCCAGCCTGTACGGCGACGGCAAGCTGCATCCGGTCGCCACCTGTGAGGCCGCCGCTGGTCGTAACCAGAACAGCTTCAGGAATATCCTCGCCGCCGGGGAACAGAACCTTGGCAGGACTGCGTTGATAGAGATCGGCCAGCGCTGACACTCCGTCCTCGCGCCTGGCAAAGACGATACGCGCGGCACCATCGGCACGCTGCATCGGGGAGGAGGAGAAAATACGCGGGGCAGATGTCATCACCCACCCGGCTCCGCAAGGACCGTGCCGGTCTAATAGGGCATCACCAGAATCGATATTCCGGTGGCAGAAAAACGAAAAGGGCATGTGCAAGCCAAGCTAACCAGAGACCAACGACCACACGCTTCGGCTCAGCAAGCATCATATCCGCTTCGGCACGCCCTTGCCGCCCCACCCACCCATAGGCGTTGGGATTGGCAAAACGGCTGCTCGAATCTTGGGGGTGTTTCTGGCGTTGGATCTCCGCAAAAACCTCCCGCGATGATCTGTGCAGAAGAACGAAGGTCCCGATCAGGGAAAAGAGAGCCTGAATGACCAGTAGAAAATGCGCACGAAGGAGTACGGAAATCAGATCCAGCATGTGCGCCCCCTTAAAACACCCCGCCACCTAGGATTGCAGATGGCGGGGATATTTCAAAGGTTTACTCGCCAAACACCCGCTTGAAGATGGTGTCCACGTGCCGCGTGTGCTGGCCGAGGTCGAAGAGTTTGTCGAGGTCGGCGGGCTTCAGGAACTGCGCAACTTCCTCGTCGGCAGCCAGCAGTGCCTTGTAGTTTTTGGAATTGAGCCAGCTGTCCATGGCGTTGCGCTGGACAGCCTTGTAAGCGCCCTCGCGGCTCATGCCCTTCTGGGTCAGTTCCAGCAGAACTTGCTGCGAATGGACGAGACCACCCAGCATATCCAGGTTCGCCTGCATGCGATCGGGATAGACCACCAGCTTGTCGACGACCGAGGCCAGACGGGCCAAGGCGAAGTCGAGGGTCACGGTCGCGTCCGGGCCGATCATGCGTTCGACCGAGGAGTGGCTGATGTCACGCTCGTGCCAGAGAGCGACGTTTTCCATGGCAGGAACCACAGCGGCGCGGACGATACGGGCAAGACCGCAGAGGTTTTCGGTCAGCACCGGGTTGCGCTTGTGCGGCATGGCCGACGAGCCCTTTTGGCCCGGCGAGAAATATTCCTCGGCCTCACGCACTTCGGTGCGCTGCAGATGGCGGATCTCGGTCGCCAGATGTTCGACGGACGAGGCAATGACGCCCAGCGCGGCAAAGAAAGCGGCGTGGCGGTCGCGCGGGATGACCTGTGTCGACATCGGCTCGGGCTTCAGGCCCAGCTTGGCGGCCACATATTCTTCGACGTAGGGATCGAGGTGGGCGAAGGTGCCGACGGCGCCGGAGATGGCGCATGTCGCGATCTCTTCACGGGCAGCGACTAGACGCTTCCGGCCACGGTCGAACTCGGCATAGAAACCGGCCAGCTTCAGGCCGAAGGTCACTGGCTCGGCATGGATACCGTGGCTGCGGCCGACCATCACCGTGTCCTTATGCTCGTAGGCGCGCTTCTTCAGCGCCGCCAGCACAGCGTCCATGTCTTCGAGCAGAATATCGCAGGCCTGGGTCAGCTGAACCGCAAGGCAGGTGTCGAGTACGTCGGACGAGGTCATGCCCTGATGCACGAAGCGCGCTTCCTCGCCGACATATTCGGCAAGGTTGGTCAGGAAGGCGATGACGTCATGCTTCGTCTCAGCCTCGATCTCTTCGATGCGCGCGACGTCGAAATTGCCCCGCGCGCGAACCGCGACCGGCACTTCCTTCGGGATGGTTCCAAGCTCGGCCATGGCCTCTGCCGCCAGGGTCTCGATCTCCATCCAAATTTTGTAACGGTTCTCGGAGTCCCAGATTGCGGTCATCCGGGGGCGGCTATAGCGAGGGATCATGACAGGGACCTTATTTGTGACACATATTTTAGGGGACGATGACGCTGCACTGCGGCATACTTGTCAACATCACCGGCACAAGACCGGCGGAGGATTAACGATGTCTCCATATTATGCAACCCATGCCGGACTGCTGCGTTACGTAGCCGAGGAATTTTCAGCCCTTTCGGGGCAGGATCCCGTGCATGGAGACAAACTCGCGCTGTATGCCGATATCCTGAAGCATATGATCGACGAGCTTTCCGACCCTTCGGCCCGGACGCCCGCCGTCGCGGAATAGCCGCTTCTATTGCAACGCAGCAGCCCGCTCGGCGACCGTGAACAATACCGTTACCGTCGTCCCCTTGCCGGGTTCGCTTTCCAGTTCCACGCGTGCGCCATGGGCCGCCGCCAGCGACTGAACTAGCGCAAGCCCGAGTCCCGCCCCCTGGTTACGGCGCGCGAAAACGTTATCGACCTGATAGAAGGGCTCGAAGACCTTCGCCTGCGCTTCGCTGGGAATACCGATACCGGTGTCGGAGACGCTTAAGGCCACTTCTTCCTGGGACCGTGCAGCGACTTTGATCTCAACTCGCCCACCATGGGGGGTGAATTTGACGGCATTGGTCGCGAGATTGAGCGCGATCTGCCGCAGGGCTCGTTCATCCCCCTGGATCGGCGCCGGGACTACATCCGGCAACAGCAGCACCAGGTCCACATGGGCAGCCGTTGCACGCACACCGACCAGATCGGCGGCGAATTGCGCGACTGAAACCAGATCCACCTCTCCAGCCGCCGGGGCGTAACCACCGGCTTCGATCTTGCCGAGCGTCAGCAGGTCGTCCACCAACGACAGAAGATGCCCAGCGCTATCGTGGATATGCCCGACATATTCCTTATAGCGCGGCTGCTGCAGATCGCCGAACAGACCCTGGTGCATGATCTCGGAAAAACCCAAGATCGCATTCAGCGGCGTGCGTAGCTCGTGGCTCATATTCGCAAGGAAGTTGGACTTTGTACGGCTGGCTTCTTCGGCAGCGACCAGGGCTGCCGCTGTCCGCATCTGGGCCGCAGCCGCTTCGGCCCGGCGGGCTTCGGCCAGCGCCAGCGCACTCTGGGCCTGACGCAACGCCCGTCGCGACAACCGCGCCTCGGCAATGAAAAGCGTCAGGAACACCGCCAGCACCACCAGGGCGGTGATGAAAAAGGCAATGATGCCGTTGGTAAAGATCGTCTCGGCCCGGTTGGAGGCAAGGCCGTTATATTTTGGATCGGTCAGGACCAGCAGAACGGCCCGGTGCAATTGATCGGTCAGAACCTGGAACCGCTTCACCGACGGCTCCAGCGCCGTGAAGTCGGTGCGCAGAACCTTCATCGCGGGCGCCATATCCTCGGTCGCTTTGCGCAGATCGTTCAAGACCTGCGCCACCTCCGGCACCGCCAGAATGCGGGGCGCCTCCAGGGCGCTGAAGGTGACGTCGATCCGGTTCCAGACATTGTCGAAATGCAGTTCAGCCGCCGAGAAGTTTTCGTCCGACGGCGCAATCCGCGCCATTTCCATGGCGTGATTAAACTTCAGCAGCTCGAATTCTGTCTGCATCAAGCGCCAGGCGGGGCGCTGCAAGTTCAGCCAAGCTAGATCGCGATAGTTGTTATAGGCGGACACCGCATACATCACTGACGCGCCCAACGCGAAAACCGCGAGGGCGAGGACGAAGTAACGGATCTTTTCAGCGAAGCGGGTCACGTCAGCTCTTATCGAACATCGAGGCTGCGCAGTTGCCAGATCGCACGATCACGATAGATGACGGCATCGGCAGTCCCTTCGGTGTCAGGATAAATCACCCAAATAGGCCCCTTACCTCGACGTGGCAGCTCCGCGCCATTCATCTCTAACGCCAGCAAGACCTTCATTCTGGCGACATCCACCATCGGGATCGTCACGGCATAGTCGTTCAAAGCGACCGCACGCAAGCTGTCGCCTTCTGCGCCAACCTTCTCAAGCACGCTCGATAGACGAACGCCGCGGAATTTCGGCAGATCCTTGGTCCAGGCAGTCTTGGTTTCGACGTCGGTCAACCCAAGGGCTGCGAGCATCGGCCGATCGAAATCGGCGCGGCCGGGTGCATTGGTGTTTTTGATCTTACCGGTCACAGACAGGATGACCGCTTCAGTCGGTTGCGGCAGTTCGTTTGCACGCGCAGGCATGCAAGATAAGGCGGCGCTGAAAACCAGCGTCGCAAAAGTAGCAGCAATGAAACGCATCTTAGCTCTCGGTTGCCCCCGGATCTACGTTACATCAACCCTAATGCTTTAAAGCTGACTTCGCCATGAAGTCCAATCACCAAATGATCGTGCACTGTAATCCCAACCGCCGAAGTCGCCTTCTGGATTTCACGCGTCAGCGTGATATCGGCCTTACTGGGAGCTGGATCGCCCGACGGATGGTTATGCACAAGGATGACCGATATGGCCCCCAACTCCAGGGCACGCTTGACAATTTCCCGGGGATAGACCGCCGTGTGATCGACGGTTCCGCGCTGATGCATCTCGTCTGCGATCAGGTGGTTACGCCGATCCAGAAACAGCAGGCGGAACTGTTCGATACTCTCATGGGCCATCACGACCCGGCAATAATCGACCAAGGCTGCCCAGGACCCAAGAATGGGGCGGCTCTCGACCTGCTGGCGCGCTAGCCGGCGCGCGGCGGCGTCAACCGACTTCAGCGCTACCGCGACGGCTTCGCCCGCCCCATCGACGTCCATGATCTGGGCTGCGTCGGCGGTAACAACAGCCGCGAAACTGCCGAATTTCGCCAGCAGCTTCTTGGCCAATGGCTTCATGTCCCCGCGCGGCACCGCGCCGAACAGGATCAATTCCAGCAGCTCATAGTCCGGCAATGCCTCACCGCCCCCTGCCAGAAAACGCCCCCGCAGACGGGCGCGATGCCCGTGGTAATGCGGGGAAGCTTCCGCTTCGGGAGTAGGCGTTTCAGGCGGCATAGGGCGGGAAATGCAGCCCTTTGGGCGACGCTGTGAAAATCTCGTAGCCCGTTTCGGTAACCGCGACCGAATGCTCGAACTGCGCGGACAGCGACTTATCTTTCGTCACCGCCGTCCAACCGTCCGCCAGTACCTTCACGTCGTACTTGCCGATATTCACCATCGGCTCGATCGTGAAGAACATGCCCGGCTTCATCACAGGTCCCTTACCGGCCTGCCCGAAATGCAGAACCGACGGGGCATCGTGGAAGACCTTGCCCAGGCCATGGCCACAGAAATCCCGCACGACCGAATAGCGGTTCTTCTCAACGAAGGTTTGGATCGCGTGACCAATATCGCCGAAATGCGCACCGGGCTTTACGACCTCGATGCCGCGCATCAGAGCTTCATAGGTCACCTCGGTCAGCTTGCGGCCCTTGGTGCCGACCTTGCCAACGAAGAACATGCGCGAGGTATCACCGTGCCAGCCGTCCAAGATCACGGTGACGTCGATATTCATCACGTCGCCGTCTTCCAGGCGCTTATCACCCGGAATGCCGTGGCAGACCACATGGTTGATCGAAGTGCAGATCGACTTCGGGAAGCCGCGATATCCCAGCGGTGCAGGGGTCGCTCCGGCCGCGATGATGTAGTCGTGGCACAGCTTGTCGAGCTCGCTGGTGGGAACGCCAACCTTGACGTGGGGGGTGATAAAATCCAGGACCTCTGCCGCCAACCGTCCAGCGCGGCGCATGCCGTCGAAATCCTCGGGCGGGTGCAGTTTAATTGCGGTCATGTCTTCGTCGTCCCACAAATCATCCATCGTCAGCGATCCAGTATCCTCATCGGCCGCATGAGACGAAGCCCTTTTTTGTCGACCTGACAATCATAGGCATAAGCTTCAACCCCGGCATCCTTTGCCGCGCGGAAGGCCCGCAAGTACGCCGGATCGTAGTCGCCCGCAAGCGCGAAATTCCGGCAGAAATCCAGCTGCACGACGTAAAGCATCACGGCGCGCCCGCCCGCCGCGACCATTGCGCTCAATTCCACCAAATGTTTAGCGCCCCTGGCGGTGACGCAGTCTGGAAACTCTGCCATGTCAGGCTCGCGCACCAGATGCACGTTTTTCACCTCGACATAGGCTGGGGGGCGCCCCGACCCTTCCAGCAGAAAATCGATACGGGAATTCACACCGTAAGGCACCTCGCGCCGGATAACGTCGTACCCGGACAACTCCGGGATCGCATCCGCCGCCAGCGCCTCGGCGACCAGTGTATTGGGCCGGTTCGTATTGATGCCGATCAGCCCTTCGGGCCGTTCCACCAGCTCCCAGGACCAGGGCAGCTTGCCCTTGCCCGGCAGCAGATAGACCTTGGAGCCCGGCGCGCACAGACCGATCATCGCACCGGGGTTCGGGCAATGGGCCGTGACCTCCGAACCATCCGGCAGCACGACATCCGCCAGAAAGCGCTTATAGCGACGAACGAGCGTCGCCTCGACCAGATCGGTGTCGAAAATCACCGGGCCAAACTCACCTGGCTTGAGCCCAGATCTTCAACCGCTTGGCTGCTTCAACCATCGTCGCTTCCGAGCCTGCGAAGGAGAAACGCACGAAGGAGCGCCCACGCGACGGATCGAAATCGATCCCCGGCGTGATCGCTACTCCGGTCTTTTCCAGCAATTCCCGGCAAAGGGCCTCGCTGTCGTCACCCAGATGGTCGGTCTTGGCATAGAGGTAGAAGGCGCCATCGGCAGGCGCCATTTCCTTGAACCCGGCGCCCGGCAGCTCGTTCAGCAGGATCTCGCGATTGCGCGCATAGGCCAGACGATTGGCCTCCAGTTCCTCGATACAATCGAACGCCGCCACCGCCGCATGCTGGGCCAAAGTCGGCGCCGAAATCACCATGTTCTGGGCCAGGCATTCGATGGGCCGCACCAGATCCTTGGGCATCACCATCCAGCCCAGCCGCCAGCCGGTCATGGAGAAATACTTGGAGAAGCTGTTGACGATCAGCGCATCGTCGGTGATTTCCAGCGCCGATGTCGCCCGCGCGCCATAGGTCAGGCCGTGATAGATTTCATCCGAGATCAGCCGCACCTTCTTGCGCTGACACCAGAGCGCCAGAGCCCGCATGTGGGCTTCGGACAGAATGGTCCCGGTCGGATTAGCCGGACTTGCGACAATCACACCATCCAGCGGACCTGCCGCTTCCAGCTGTTCGGGCGTCGGCTGATAGCCGGTTTCCGGACCCGCCAGAATCTCCACCACTTCGATATCCAGGGCTTTCAGGATATTGCGATAGGCCGGATAGCCTGGGCTGGCCAGCGCCACACGGGCACCGGCATCGAAAGCGGCCAGGAATCCCAGCAGGAAAGCGCCCGAGGAGCCAACGGTCAGCACGAAACGGTCCGGGTCGACGCTGACGCCATAGGTGGTGCGATAATATTTCGCCAGCGCCTCCCGCAGCGGCAGGATCCCCTGGGCTTCTGTATATCCCAGCTTGTCGGCATTCAGGGCTGCGACTGCCGCCTCACGCACCTTGGCAGGCGCTGGGGTGGAAGGTTGGCCGACTTCCAGATGCAGCACATCGCCCCCGGCCGCCTCGCGCAGACCGGCGGCGCGCATGACTTCCATCACGATGAAGGGGTCGATCCGACCCCGGTCAGCGACCTTCATCACCGCGACCCGGACGCCAAACCAGCCCCGCGCGGATCGGATCGCTGATCGCAGACGGAGGGGTTCGAGGGGATACCGGTCGGACACCAGATAGCGTTCACACGGCCCATATTGGGTACGGGGGTCAACGTATGACCACGTTGCTGCAGTGCCTGCGCGCTATCCTCGCTGTCCGGTTCGATGAAGACATGCTCGCCTTCGACAAACAGACGAGGACGGAACATTGCTTCTTCCAGATCGAAGCGCTCCAGCGCGGCAAAGACCGCCACCTGGATCAAGGCCGCAGGAGCCGGACTGCCGCCGGTGGAGGCCCCGGCAAAGAAAGTTTTACGAGAATTTGTATTCACTGCCAGCATTGGCACCAGCGAGACATTGCCGCTTGGCGACGGCGGAGGAGCCGCGAAGAAGCCGGTCCCCGGCAGCAAACGGCCCGTTCCGAAGAAGCCGCCCGTCGTGACCGCACAGGAAACGGAATTGCCAAAACGATCCGCTGCCACGAAGCTGGCTCCCGGCGGCGCCGTATCCGGCTGAAGCCGCAGACCTGCCTGCGGAGTCGGGCGGGAACGATCAAGCGTTGCAATCAACGTTTGGGCGAAAGCATCTGTCCCGATGGGCAGCGCCTCACCATTGCCACGACGCGCTTGAGCCGCGACGGCCCGCCTGATGGCTTCAGCCATCAGGTGCGGGCGTTGCGGCAGTTCGGCCTTGTCAAACCCCAGCAGCCGCATCTGCGCAAATATATCGGCTGCGATGGCCCCACCCCAGGCAGGAGGTGGGCCAAAAGCTACTACACTATCGCCAAGCGGCTGAAGAATTGCGGGTCGAGGTTCCGGAATTCGGGCACGCAGATCATCCAAAGTGATATCGCCGCCGGCCGCGACGCTGGCAGCGGCGATCTGCCGGGCCAACTGACCCTGATAGAAATCACCCGCCCCCGTGGCACGGATACGTCCCAGAGTCGCTGACAGGTCCGGCTGGCGCAGGTCCGCCCCTTCGGCAGGCGGCCGCCCTTCTGCATCAAGATAGATTGCACGTGCAGCAGGATCGAGATTGGCAGCGATGGCCGGATCGAACAGGGTCAAACCGTAGGCGCGGGAGACACGCACACCGATACGGGCCAGGGCCTCCGACGGCCCCACAACCTGCTCCCAGCGCAGGCGTCCCTCGCGGGCATGCAGCAGCGCCATGCCACGGACCGAAGACGGCACCCCCGAGCGACCGCCCGCCGTAGCGCGCGGCATGAAATCAAAAGCCTCGATGCGGTTGGCCTCGGCATTGTAGGACAGGCACATGCCGCCCCCACCCAGACCTGCAGAAGCCGGCAGCGTCACCGCCATCGTGAAATAAGTTGCCACTGCCGCATCGGCGGCTGTGCCCCCGGCGGACAAGACATCGCGCCCGACGAGGGCAGCGCGCGGTTCGTCTGCCGCAACTGCGCCATAGAATCCGGCAACATATCCGGGCGTACCGAGGGGCTTTTCCGTTTCCGATGCGCAACCGGCAAGCGCTAAGCTCAAACCGGTGGCGAGAAGAGCGGAACGAAGGAGCGACGATTGACGCTGGCGCAGCCGGCGCTTAACTAGGCAGGAAGTCAACGAGGGTTGGTCCTTGATAAAGCGCTATGTTTCATCCGTTCTCATCGTGACGACGGTCAGCCTGTCCCTGGCAGGGCCTGCCAGGGCGCAGGGCGTGTCCCTCATCCGCGACGCGGAGACGGAAACTACCATCCGCGAGATCGCAACGCCACTATTCGCCGCAGCGGGTCTCTCACCGGACGCTGTCAGGCTGACATTGGTGAATGATCGCAGCTTGAATGCCTTCGTTTCTGGAGGGCAACGGGTCTTTATCAATACTGGGCTTCTGATGCGTGTCGACCATGTCGGGCAGCTGATGGGCGTCATTGCCCATGAAACCGGACATATCGCAGGCGGACATCTGACCCGCCTGCCCCAGGAATATGAGCGCGCGGCAATCGTCTCGATGGTTGAAACCGTCCTCGCCATGGGCGCCATGATCGCCGGTGGAGCGATGAGCAACCGCAGCAGCCGCGATCCCGGTTATCGCGATCCCAACGCCGGCCGCGTTTTGGGTGGGGGCCAATCTGCTGCGGCACGCACCTTCTTCGCCTTCACCCGCAGCCAGGAAAGTTCGGCCGACCAGGCGGGCGTCAACTATCTCGAAAGCATCGGTCAGTCCTCACGCGGGCTGATGGAATTCATGGAAGTCCTGTCCGGCCAGGAACTGCAGTCTTCCGCCCGGCAAGACCCCTATATGCGCACCCATCCGCTGACCTCTGAGCGTATCGAGTTCCTACGCAATCAGGTGCGCCGCTCACGCTATAGTGATGTCCCGCCGCCGCCCGATGCGGATGCCAAGTTGAAACGGATACGTGCCAAGCTTATCGGCTATCTAGAGCCGCCATACGTTGTCGCCCAGAAATATCCCGCCACAGACACCAGTACGGATGCGAAATACGCACACGCCTTCGCCGCCTATCGTGCGCTCGATTTCGCGAAAGCCCTGAAGCTCGTCGATGAGCTGCTGGCACTGAACCCTGAAGACGCCTACTACAATGAGCTAAAGGGACAGATGCTGTTCGAGACCGGCAAGGGAACCCAGGCGCTGCCGTACTACGAAAAAGCCGTCAGGCTTACCGGCAATGCGCTGCTGAAGATTGACCTGTCGCAGGCACGCGTGGAAAGCGGTAACCCGGATCAGCTGAAGATTGCCCAACGCGATCTCGAAGAGGCTGCGCGTGTCGAAACCAACAGCCCCAAACTCTGGCGCCTGCTGGCAATCGCCTATGGGCGGGACAATCAGATGGGGATGGCCGCCGTCGCCAGCGCCGAACAGGCCTTACTGGAAGGGCGCAATCGTGACGCCCGCGATCAGGCCAAGCGCGCGATACGCCTTTTGCCGACCGGATCGACAGGCTATATCCGTGCCCAGGACATCGAAGGTCAGTCCATGCGTGAAGTCGAGGAGGAGAAGAACAGGTAATGGGCAAGCGGTTCGCAGGGCTGGTGACAGCCACTCTATTTTTTGCCATGCCCTTCACAGCCTCGGCAGCAGAACCCCTGAGCCCGGAACAGAAGGAAGCGGTCAAGGCCTTGATCCGCGAGACGCTGATCTCTAATCCCGAGCTTCTCGAAGAAGCCATGGGCATCCTGGTCAAGAAGCGCGAAGAGCAGGAGATGGCGGAGCGCAAGGCCGAGCTGGATCGCATGGGCGCCGCCGCCGCGACCCATCGCGCCGCCCTGGAGCGTGACGCCAAGGATCCGACCTTCGGCCCGAGCGATGCAGACGTCACCATCGTCGAGTTTTTCGATTATCGCTGCCCCTACTGCAAACAGGTGGCCGACCGCGTGCTGAACGTCGCCAAAGCCGACAAGAAGGTTCGCGTCGTCTTCAAGGAATATCCGATCCTAGGGCCGCAGTCTGTGGTGGCTGCGCGCGCCGCGATCGCAGCCCAGGCCCTGGGTAAATATGTCGAATTCCATCAGGCACTGATGGCCTGGAAGGGCCAAATGGATGTCGACAGCATTCTGAAGGTTGCCACCTCTGTCGGCCTGAATGCCGACAAGATGAAGACCGAAATGGCTAAGCCCGAGGTCGAGGACCGGCTACGCACCGTCATGAGCCTAGGCCGCAGCATCGGAATTTCGGGCACGCCGGCTTTCCTGATCGGCAAGCAGTTGGTTCCCGGTGCGGTCGACGAGGATTATCTAAAGCAGTTGATCGCCGACGCCCGCGCAGCAAAGTGAACTAAACAAAAAAAGGGCCGGGAAATTCCCGGCCCTTTCCGCATGGCATCAAGCCCTACTTATTTTTCTGCGGCGATCAAGGCAGCAGCCTCGGCCCGCTTGGTAGCCAGTTCTGCCACCAGCTTTTCGGCCGTCGTCTGAATGCCCTTGGCGCGCAGATCGTCCATCACCTTTTCGATGACGTCATCATCGCCCGGACGGTCGAAGTCGGCCTCAACAACGGTCTTGGCGTACATATCCGCCTCGGGACCGCTGAGGTCGAGCTGCTCGGCAGCCCAGAGGCCAAAAAGCTTGTTGCCCTTCGCATGGGCGCGGAAAGCCTGCTCTTCGTCCAACTTGTACTTGGCTTCGAAGCCCTTTTCCCTATCGTTGAACGGATTGCTTGCGGACATTACGGTATCTCCAATCGGTAGGGTATTTATCGGCGGTGCGGTGGCGCATAGTGCCGCTTGCGGTGATTAGAGCATAAGCCGTCATCATGCCGCACCGGGAAAATTCCTCGCGTTCAAAGGTTTCAGGTTCAGTCCATGTGTACTCTTGTCATTCTGCGTCGCTCCGAACATCCCTGGCCAATCCTGCTGGCGGGCAACCGGAACGAGATGCAGGCCCGCACCTGGGACCCGCCCGCCCGCCATTGGGACAACCGCGAGGACATCATCGCCGGGCGCGATCATCTGACGGACGGCTCCTGGCTCGGCCTCAACGATACCGGCGTTGCGGCCGTGCTGCTCAACCGCGAAGGCACGCTTGGCCCCTTGGACGGCAAACGCAGCCGGGGCGAACTGGTTCTTGAAGCCCTCGACCATCCTGATGCGGTCGCGGCCGTTCAGGCGTTGCTCGATCTCGATGCCCGCGCCTACCGGCCTTTCAACATGGTGATCGCGGATAATCGCGATGCCTATTGGCTGCGCAACGACGGTCGCAAAACCAAGGCCTTTGCCTTGCCCGAAGGCGTGACAATGATCACGGCGCGAGAAGCGAACGACCCCGGTGATCCGCGCATCGCTCTGTATCTGCCCCGCTTCAAGGAAGTCGCCCCGCCCGATCCTGAGAAGGGCGACTGGCAGAGCTGGACCCGCCTGCTGGCCGAGCGCAACGACGAGGATCCGAGTCTCGCCCTCACCTTCACGACCCCCAGCGGCTATGCGACACTGTCGAGCGCCCTGCTCGCCCTGCCCGCCATCGGGTCCGACAAGCCGCCAGTCTTACTGCACGCCAACGGCGCGCCGGATCGGGCCGACTATCAGTCGGTGCTGGAGTAGCCTTGCGCGTCCTGCTGCTCGCCCTGCTCCTGCCCCTGACGGCCACAGCCCAGACAACGGATGCCGAATGCCGGATCGACGGCATGCAGCACGCCTATGATCTCTGGCGTGAAGATCCGGCCGAAGCAGCGTCGATCAAGGCGAGCGGTGGCCGGGTGGTACGGGAGAAAAGCATCCTGAAAGTGACGTTCGACGATGGGCGCCATGTGACTTTCTTTGACCTGATCCCAACCACGGGCGAGGACGTCACCTGCGGGCATATCGAGGCGGAGATCCACCGGCTGGAAGGGATCGACAGTGGGCGGGTGAGGCTGAGCCGCAACGGTGTTCGACTATCCGTTGATTTGACCTCCGGGATCGCTTCGCCCGACTAGACAATAGACAGCATCGCGGTTGTAAGACGAGATGGCTCCTCGCCTTTCCGAAAGCCATTCGCGATGCTGCGCCTGCTGCCGATCCTAAGCTTTACTACTTTATTAGCTCTACCGACCTTCGCCCAGGCCCCGGATGACACCTCGCTGGCCAGTTGCCACGCCGACGGACTGGAAGCGGCCTATCGCTCCTGGAAAGACGATCCCGAAGAGACGGCTTTAATCAGAGCCAATCCAGGCAAAGTCGCCCGCGCCCGATCAATCTTGAGCCTGCGGCCGACATCGAATTTCAAGCTGACCTTCGTCGATAATTATCCAGAGAAACTGCCCTGCGATTCGACACCGGAAATCGCGAGCTATCCCGAAAGCTATAAATTTGCCGGCCTGTTTGGCGATGTCGCAGTAGTTTCCTTCCAGGGATATGAATATCCGGCTTATTTCCTGGTGGATATGATCACCGGCGCGCGCCACAGGGTGGATGGCGAAGGCCTGTTGACATCGGAGGATCGGCGTTACCTGCTGATCGATCAATCGGCTTATATCGATGCACCCGCGCCGCTGCATATCATAGATACAAAAGGCGGTCTGCGTATCGCCTCTCTGCCAGGGTATGGCATGGCCAATATGGCCTGGGATAGTCCGGGCAAGCTCAAGCTTTCTGTCACCCATCCGTATCGCAAGGACCCGCTCGGAGCCATCGCGAGCTTAGATGATATCGGTATAAGACTGACGTTTCCGTCTGAGAACCGCTTCGTGACAGCAACGTTCATGCCCATACCTACGGTCGAAGACCTGCCGTTTGGCCCACCATCAGAAGAGCCGAAATGAAGCATTTTCTGGCCGGGTTTTTGTTTCTCGCAAGCAGTCAGGCGTTTGCCGAAGGGCAATATGAGCTGGCAAAGCCGCTACCCGATTGCTATGGCCGCAGCTTGCGGCACACCAGCGAAACCTGGGTTGATGATGCGGAAGAAATCATGCGGATCCGGGCCTCCGGCGATGCCGTAACCCGTTGGCGCAACATCCTTCGGATCGCGCTGCCCACCGGACGGCTGGCAGCGACCTTCGTCGATCTTAAATCTGCGCCCGATCATTGCGCGGATAACGACAAAGAGAGCTACAGTTTCGAAGGTATCTTCGGGCGCTATGCCTTTGTTTCCGTCGATGGCTATGAGGACGAAACCTACAGCTGGATCGTCGACACCGACACCGGCCGTAAATTACTGATCGAGGGCGCCCACCCTCATGCCTCGCTCACAGGGCAATATCTCCTGATGACCGAAACGGCAGGTTATGGCGATGATGTTCCAGTCGCGATCCTGGACGTGTCCGACCAACTACGGATCGCCAGGCTCCCAGCCTATGACGCCGAAGACGATGGCAAAGGTCACAGCGCCATGGCGGCGAGCTTTGTGTGGCAGGATGCCACGACCGCGCGCTTCGATCTGATGACCCTGACCGGCCTCGGCACAACCATGCACCCCGACCCACAGAGCCGACGCACGGCGATCCTGGCCATCTCCCCAGCCGGGATTGAGGTGCGGGTAGAAAAGAGCGGCGAGATGCTGAGTGCGCCTTTCAAGGCGCTGCCGCTGGATAGATAGGCTTGCCCTGCCCTACCCCCTGACCACTTCGACCATCTCCTGTTGCAGGATCAGCCAGTTCGAATAGCGGTAGGTTTCCAGCGACGGATCGTAGCGTTCGACCACCCGGCAGCCATCCGGCATCAGCTTGGCGACGACATAATCGGTCCCCGCCAGCAGGTCGAACAGATCGCGCAGCTGGCGGCGCGGGGCGATCCAGGTGCCGCCATATTCGACCTGCGCCGCCATCACCCGGCCTTGGCGGAACAGATCGATCCCGCCTTCCAACACATCCATCTCGCTCCCCTCCACATCGATCTTCAGAAGATCGATGTGGCCAACGCCGTGTCGGTCGCAATAATCGGTCAGACTCATGACGTCGACCGTATCGGCGCGGGTATTCTCGAAGCTGAACCAGGGACGCTCGAAACTGGAGGCGAGCTGGGGATAATTCTCGGCACTATGAAAGACCTCTTTCCCGCTCACCTTGCCCAGGGCGAAGCAGTTGATGATCGCCTTTCCACCAACTTTGTAGGTCAGGGTCTGCTGAGCCTTTGCCATGGGCTCGAAGGAGTGCAGTTCCAGGTCCGGTTTGATCGCCAGCACCTTTTCCGACCATTCGCCGACACAGGCCCCGACATCGAACACCGTGCGGCAAAACGGCAAGATGGCATCGAGAAACCGATGCTCGCCATTGGTCTCGGGCTCGAAGTCGTTATCGTTATCGATCCGGCAGAGATAGGCGTCGCAGGCTTCTTTAAGGCCGTCTGAAAAAGCCGCCTTCCGCAACGCGCGGATCAGATCGGCATCGGAAATCATGTCGGACATAAACGGCCCCAGGCTCAGGAACAGGTGCCGAGCCTACTATAAAGTACACACTCGCCGCGACCTCTAGAGCGCACCCGCGTCGGCCAATTCACGTTGCAGCAGCAGCCAGTTCGAATAACAGAAGTTCTCAAGGCTGGCATTATAGTCCGGAATCACCCGATACCCAGACGGCATCAGCTTGGCGAGCACATAGTCTGTCCCGGCCATCAAGTAGAACACGTCGCGAAGCTGGCGCCGGGAGTCGAGCCATGTTCCGCCATACTCGAACTGGGCAGCCATGATGCGGCCCTGGCGAAACAGGTCGATCCCACCCTCCAGGACATCGACCTCCGCCCCCTCCACATCGATCTTCAGCAGATCGATGTGGTCAACTCCATGCTGACGGCAATAATGGCTCAGCGAGACCACCGGCAGAATATCCTGGCGCAGATCCGCGGAAGCAAAGCTGGGCCGCTTGAAGCGCGACGATATCTCGAAATCGGCGGCTGAACTGAAAAATGCAGCCTCGCCATTCTCCCTCCCCAAGGCAAAGGCATTGATAATGGCCCGACCCCCGACTTTCCCGAACAGGGCCATCTGCGCCGCCGGGATAGGCTCGAAACAATGGAGAACGGCGGCCGGGTTGATCTCCAGTGCCTTGTCAGCCCAATTGCCGGCGCAGGCGCCCACGTCGAACACAGTGCGGCAGAACGGCAGAATATCCGTCAGGAACCGATATTCCCCATTCGTCTCGCTACAGGGATCATTGTCATTTTCGATACGCTGCACGTAGTGTCGGCAAGCGCGCAGCAGTTCCGGAGAACCGTCGGCATCATCGACAAGATCAGCCAAAGCATTTCCAGAAATATTGCCCAGTATTTTCATAAAACCCAATCAATAAGCCCCGCGCTTATGCTTTATTGATTAGAATTAACCCTTCAATTTTCAACAAAATACTTTTCCCGCAAGAGTGCGGCGACACCTCCTGGCCCCGATATTCGACCAGCGGCCACGAGCCCTGACCGAGCGGTCAGGCTTTGCACAGGCTCCATGTCGGGATCGCTGATTGTGCAGCGCGGGGCAGCTTGCTATAGAGTGCCCACGTTCGAGCGAAACACCTTGGCAAAGGGTGTGAAAAGTCCAGGCCGTCGGAGGGTCGACCAGTCCGGCGGCGTCTGGCCATTGGAAGAGAAGCCGTCATGGCGCGACGCAGGCGTATTTACGAAGGCAAGGCGAAGGTAATGTTCGAAGGGCCGGAACCCGGCACCTTGGTCCAGTACTTCAAGGACGATGCCACCGCCTTCAACAATCAGAAGAAGGGCGTCATCAACGGCAAGGGCGTGCTGAACAACCGGATTTCCGAGTTCATCATGCTGCGCCTGGCCGAGATCGGCATCCCGACGCATTTCATCCGCGCTCTCAACATGCGCGAACAGCTGGTGCGCGAAGTCGAGATCATCCCAATCGAAGTTGTGGTGCGCAATGTCGCGGCCGGGTCGCTCTCGAAGCGCCTCGGGATCGCGGAAGGCACCGCCCTGCCCCGTTCGATCATCGAATATTATTATAAGAACGATGAACTGGGCGACCCGATGGTCTCCGAAGAGCATATCACCGCTTTCGGCTGGGCCACGACCCAGGACCTCGACGACATGGTCGGCCTGACCGTCCGCGTGAACGACTATCTCTCGGGCCTGTTCCTGGGCGTCGGTCTGAAGCTGATCGATTTCAAGCTGGAATTCGGCCGCCTGTTCGATGAGAACGGCGACATGCGCATCGTTCTGGCCGATGAAATCAGCCCGGACAATTGCCGCCTGTGGGATTCCAAGACCGGCGACAAGCTGGACAAGGACCGTTTCCGCCAGGATCTCGGCAATGTGCGCGAGGCCTATCAGGAAGTGGCCCGCCGCCTTGGCGTTCTGCCCGCCGAGGTGGAATCCGAGGATACCGAAGGCGACCCCAAGAACCCACGGGTCGTGAACTAGCACCAACACCTCCGGCCCCTCCCCCAAAAGGCGGGGCCGGTTCATTACTGCAGCAACGCAACGCTTTAGCAGGACCGGAAGATCGTCATGAAGGCTCGCATCCACGTCACCCTGAAACCCGGCGTTCTCGACCCCCAGGGCAAGGCCATCCAGAACGCGCTGGGCGGCATGGGCTTTGATGGCGTCGAGGAAGTCCGCCAGGGCAAGTACATCGAGGTCGACCTGACCGAGACCGACAAGGCCAAGGCCGAAGCCGCCGTCAAGACGATGTGCGAGAAGCTGCTCGCGAATACGGTCGTCGAAAACTACAAGATCGAACTGGTCTAAAGCGCCATGAAGGTCGGCATCGTCGTCTTTCCGGGCATCAACCGCGAGCGTGACGCCGCGGCCGCCTTCCGCACAATCGCCGGCACCGAACCGGTGATGATCTGGCATCGCGAGACTGAGCTGCCGTCCGGCCTCGACCTCATCTTCGTTCCCGGCGGCTTCTCCTACGGCGATTATCTGCGCCCCGGCGCCATGGCCGCTCATTCGCCGATCATGCGTGAGATCAAGACCGCTGCCGACCAGGGCCGCCATGTGGTCGGCGTCTGCAACGGCTTCCAGATCATCTGCGAAGCGGGCCTGCTGCCCGGCGCGCTGATGCGTAACGCCTCGCTGAAGTTCGTCTGCCGCGATGTCCTGCTGGCGGTCGAAACCAGCAACAGCCCCTTCACCCGCAGCTATAATGCCGGTGACGTGCTGCAGGTGCCGGTCGCCCATCACGACGGCAATTATTTCGCAGATCAGAAGACGCTCGACACGCTGGAAGGCGAAGACCGTATCGCCTTCCGCTATTGCGATCCCGAAGGCTATGCCGAGGAAGGCTGGAACCCGAACGGCGCCCAGCGCAACATTGCGGGCATCCTGTCGGAAAACCGCCGCGTGCTCGGTATGATGCCGCACCCGGAAAATGCCATCGATCCGCTGCTGGGATCGACCGATGGCGCGGGGCTCTTCACGAGCATCGCGACCGCCCTGGTTTCGTAAAGGACTTCGCATCGTGATCGTCGATACCCGCCCCGCCACCGCTGCGGACGCCGCCGAATTCGGTCTGAAGCCCGACGAATGGCAACGCGTGCTTTCCGGCCTCGGCCGCACGCCGACCCTCGTCGAACTCGGCATCTATTCGGTCATGTGGAGCGAGCATTGCTCCTATAAATCCTCGCGCCTGCATCTGAAGAAGCTCCCCACCAGCGCCCCTTGGGTCATTCAGGGTCCGGGCGAAAATGCCGGTGTCATCGACATCGGTGACGGCGATGCCGCCGTCTTCAAGATCGAAAGCCACAATCACCCCTCCTACATCGAGCCGTATCAGGGCGCCGCGACCGGCGTCGGCGGCATCATGCGCGACGTCTTCACCATGGGCGCGCGCCCCATCGCCAACCTCAATGCCCTGCGTTTCGGCGATCCCGAGCATGAGAAGACCCGCCACCTGATCGCGGGCGTCGTCGCCGGTATCGGCGGCTATGGCAACCCGATGGGCGTGCCGACCGTGGGTGGCGAAACGAACTTCCACCCGTCCTACAATGGCAACATCCTGGTCAATGCGATGACCGTGGGTATCGCCAAGACCGACAAGATCTTCTATGCCGCCGCAGCTGGCCTCGGCAATTCGGTGATCTATGTCGGCGCCAAGACAGGCCGCGACGGGATCCATGGCGCCACCATGGCGTCTGCTGAATTCACCGAGGATGCGGAAGCCAAGCGCCCGACCGTGCAGGTCGGCGATCCCTTCACCGAAAAGCTGCTGCTGGAAGCCTGCCTGGAACTGATGGCGACCGACGCCATTGTCGCGATCCAGGACATGGGCGCCGCCGGTCTCACCTCCTCCACCGTCGAAATGGCGGGCAAGGGCGGCCTGGGTATCGAGCTGGACCTCGATCTGGTTCCGGTGCGTGAAACCGGCATGACCGGGTACGAGATCATGCTGTCCGAAAGCCAGGAACGCATGTTGATGATCCTGAAGCCGGGTTCGGAAGACGCGGCCAAGAAGATCTTCGACAAGTGGGAACTGGATTTCGCCCGCATCGGCGTGCTGACCGACACCGGCCATATCGTCCTGAAGAAAAACGGCGAGACCATCTGCGATCTCAATCTCGATCCGCTGATGAACGAAGCCCCGCTTTACGACCGTCCGCACACCCCGACCCCGGCGCGCGACGTTGTGGATGTCGAGGATGTGGAAGCGCCGGAAAGCCTGACCGACGCTGTCGCCTATCTGCTGTCCACCCCGGATCTCGCCTCCAAGCGCTGGATCTGGGAGCAGTACGACCATCTGGTCGGCGGTCAGACCGTGCAACGTCCGGGTGGCGATGCCGCCGTCGTGCGTCTGGAAGGTCAGGTCAAGGGTCTGTCGATGACCACCGACTGCTCGCCGCGCTACTGCTTTGCCTCGCCGGTCGAAGGCGGCAAGCAGGCGGTCGCCGAAAGCTGGCGCAACCTGATCGCCGTTGGCTCGCGTCCGCTGGCCTGCACCAACAACCTCAACTTCGGCAATCCCGAGCGCCCGGAAATCATGGGCCAGATCGTCGGCTGCATCGAAGGCATGGCGGAAGCCTGCACCGCCCTCGATTATCCGATCATCTCGGGTAACGTCTCGCTCTATAACGAGACCAACGGCCAGGGCATCCTGCCGACCCCGGTCATCGGCGGCGTCGGCGTCCTGAAGGATGTCGCGACCTCCGTCAGCCTCGACTTCAAGGCGGAAGGCGAGACCATCATCGTCATCGGCGACACCACCGGCTGGCTGGGCTCGTCCATGTACCTGCGCGAAGTCTGCGGCGCCGAAGACGGCGCACCGCCGCCGGTCGACCTGAAGGTCGAGCGTCGCAACGGCGAATTCGTGCTGGAGCAGATCGGTCGTGAGCTGATCACTGCCTGCCATGACGTCGGTGACGGCGGCCTGCTGGTCGCAGTTGCGGAGATGGCCCTGGCGGGCGAGATCGGCGCCGTCCTGGCCTTCCCGGATGATATTCCGGCGCATGCCTTCGCCTTTGGCGAAGACCAGGGCCGCTATATCGTCACCACCGCCCATCCCGATGCCATCCTGACCGCCGCCGACAAGGCTGGCGTTCCGGCCCTGGTGATCGGTGAAGTCGCGGGTGAGGACTTGACGATCGGCGAGGACGACACCATTCCCCTGGACGAGCTGGTCGCAATCAACGAAAGCTGGTTGCCGGACTATATGGCGGGTCTGATTGACGGCGCCGACGTCGAGGAAGAAGGGAACGAATAAGATGGCGATGGAAGCCGCCGTTATCGAGCAGTTGATCCGCGAGGCGCTGCCCGACGCGCAGGTCACGATCCACGATCTGCGCGGGGATGGCGATCACTATGCCGCCCAGGTCATCTCGACCGCCTTCAAGGGCAAAAGCCGGGTGCAGCAGCATCAGATGGTCTATGCCGCGTTGCGTGGTAAGATGGGGGGCGAGCTTCACGCGCTGGCCCTCTCCACCTCTGCCCCCGCTGAAGTTTGATTTTTCGGTTCTCCCGCCCTATGTGTGGGAAAGCTGTCAGGAGATAAAGCTATGAGCGATACCGCCGTCTTCGAGCGTATCAAGCAGGAAATCAACGAGAACGACGTCGTTCTCTATATGAAGGGCACCCCGGTGTTCCCGATGTGCGGCTTCTCGGCCGCCGTCGTGCAGGTGCTGAACCACGTGGGCGTGAAGTTCAAGGGCGTCGACGTCCTGGCCGATCCCTCGATCCGTCAGGGGATCAAGGACTTCGCGAGCTGGCCGACCATTCCCCAGCTCTATGTGAAGGGCGAGTTCATCGGCGGCTGCGACATCATCCGTGAGATGTATGAAAGCGGCGAACTGACCGAGATGTTCACCACCAAGGGCGTCGCGACGGAAGCGGCTGCTTCGTAAGCGCTCTGGCACCCGTTACGAAAAAGGCGGTCCCGATGGGCCGCCTTTTTTGTGCCGGATTGACAGGCCCCAGGATCGACATCACATTTGAAATGGTATGGCATTTCAAATGGAGGCCATGATGTCTTTGGCGGCAAAACGGAAAGACGTTGCCTCTCTTGCCCGCAGCTTCACGGGCTGGATCGATCGGTCGCGCGAGAAGCAGGCGGATGCGCCTGCGCTTTTTGTGGCAAGTGAAGGGGAAATCCCGACCCTGGCCCCAGCCTCGGCTGCGACCATCGTCCGCGATGGCCTGAGCGCGGGTCATGTGGCCGAACTGCTGGAGGTTCTGGGCATCGAGCGCAAGGACCAACTCAGCCGGATGCTGAATACCAACGGGACCAGCCTCTGGCGCTGGGAGAAGCAGGGCAAACCCCTTCCCTCCGCCTCGGTCGAGCAACTACTACGCACCATGCAGTTGCAACTGATCGCCGCCGATGTTTTCGGGGCAATCGAGACGGGTCGGGAATGGCTGCGCCGCCCTCATCCGCTGCTCGACGGTCTACCGCCCGCCGATTATGCCGACAATGAATTCGGTGCAGAAGCGGTGCGCGGCATGCTCGTCAGCCTCAAATATGGTGGCGTCGCCTGATGGGCATCTCCGTTTGGCGCATCTGCTATAACGGAGACCTTCGGCTTCAGGCGCTTCCCTATGGCTCGACACTGGCGCCAGGCCGCTGGCATCTGCCGCCGCCCTTCGGCTATAGCGTCGTCTATGCTGGATCCAGCCGCGCGCTCACCCAGCTTGAAAAGCGCGTCCACGCCAACGGCTTCCAACCGGCCAATCAGGCTCTGATCCGCCTGGATCTGCCGGAGGGCGCACGCATCAACGCCGCCGACGATCTGGGCCTGGAGCGGTCACGCTGGCGGCGGGATGCAGGCTATACCCAGCATTTCGGGACAGAGTGGCTGCGCAAAGGCACTGCATTGGGCCTTTGGGTGCCGTCGATTATCGAACCGCGCGAGATGAATCTTCTGATCAATCCTGCCCATTCGGAATATGGCGCCATCCAGATCGCCATCGAAGACCCAGACTTCCAGTTCGACCCCAGATTGTTCTGAGCGCTTCCCAAGGGCGTGAGATCGGCCTAAGACAGTTTCCGAACCGAGCCGTAGGAAAATCCCCCATGCCATCCACCCCCGAAACTTCGCGCGGATATCTATTCGCGGCCATTGCGTTCGGCAGCTGGGGGTTCGCGCCGCTTTATTTCCGCATGATGGGACATTTTCCGGCGGGCGAGATGCTGGCACACCGCATCCTCTGGTCCGGTGTCGCGCTGATCGTGCTGGTGCTGGCGTTCCAGCGGATCGAGGCTTTCAAGGCTATCTTCAACGACCGCAAGCTCGTGCTGCGCATGTTGTTTTCGGGTGTGCTTATCGCTTGCAACTGGGGGCTTTATCTCTGGGCAGTGGTCAATGGCCATGTGCTCGAATCGAGCCTCGGCTATTATATCAACCCGCTGTTCAACGTCGCGTTGGGCGCGCTTATTTTGAAGGAGCGTCTAAGCGGGCGGCGCAAGATCGCTATCGGGGTCGCCGGGGTCGGCGTCATCGCGATGCTGGCGGGCGGCGGCAATTACCTCTGGATCTCTCTGCTGCTCGCCTCCAGCTTCTCGGTCTATGGGTTGGTGCGCAAGATGACGCCGGTCGACCCGCTGACCGGCCTCTTGTTCGAGACGATGCTCTCAGCGCCTTTCGCCTTTGCCTATCTGGCCTACGTGTCGGCGCAAACCGGGCAAGTGTCAGGAACCGCAGATAGCTTCGTGATGGTCCTGCTGCTGGGAACATCGCTCGTGACCACCATCCCGTTGCTGGCCTTCAATGCGGCGGCCAAGCGCCTGGATTATGCAACCCTCGGCATATGCCAATACCTCTCCCCCAGCTTGCAATTTCTGCTGGCGGTGACCGTCTTCGGCGAGGCTTTCACCTATGGTCACGCTCTGGCTTTTGGCTGCATCTGGATCGGGCTTGCTCTCTACACGTCCGATATCATCCGTCAGGCACGCACGCAAAAGCTGTAAGACTCCATTTGCCTAACCGCTTCGGCTTTTGTTAGGCTGCCAACGGTATCGATATTTAGATATGCATGCGGATTGCGGCGACCGCCATGAACGGCAAAGCGCCCGGACCGTTTCTTTCAATCGCGGGAAGAATCCCTGCTGGCGAAGGTGTTCATTATGGTCTCGATCACGGCATTTTCCTACAAGTCGTCCCTGTCGCTTTTTTCAGCGACCACCGCCAAGACGGCGCAATTCAGGGATCCCCTGAAGATGACTGGCTCGCTGGAGGAACTGGCGGCGGTAAAGGTCCGAAACGATAAGGTTCAGGCAGCCTATAAGCTACGCAATGACGGCCTGAAGGCGCTGGCCCAGGCCCGTGAAGATGTCCAGAACTACGAAGACACCTACGAAGGCGTCATGCGGACAGGGAAACTGTCCGAATCCCAAAGCTTCTGGTCGCGTGTCGATGGCACCGCCCGCAGCATCGGCGAAGGGGCCGACAAATGGCTCCAGGGCACCAAACAGCTGATCGAACTGGGCGAGATCTCGCCCTATACACCGGAGCTGGCGCGCGAGACGAAGTTCGTCTGGGAATTGGCGGGTAGCCTGCTGGGCCGTATCGGCGCCCTGGCCGACAAGGGCCTTGGCGATAGCCGCACCTTGAATGGCGTGATCAAGAATATCAGCGATATCAAGGATCTGACCAAGAAACTGATTGGCGAGCTAGACGGCAAATTCCGCTCCTTCATCTCACTCTATCTCAATCGCAGCCCCCAGGACATCCTGGCGGGCCGGGTCGATTTCTGGGTTTAGGGGGCGGCTTCGGCCCCTCTAGCCTGCGAGGGCAGCGATCTGTACACTGATCGCTTGCCCTACCCTCTTTCGCCCGAGCTTCTGGAGCAGAATGCCATGATGCCGCTGGTGACACTGCCCGCCGATGTAACCTATCCCCGCATTACGCTGGAGGGAGAGGCCGCCACCGTCAGCGCTTCGCCGCTCGATCAGGTAAAGGCCGAGCTACAGATCAAGGAAATCAAGCGCCGCGCTGCGCAGGACCGGCGGATGCTAGCCGATACCGCCTTGAACGGGGCCCAGGATCGGCTTGCCGGATTGCGCAAGGCTGCCCAAACCGCCTTGATCCTGGGGGATGACAAGGCCATCCGGCGTCTGGCGCGGGACGGCATGCGTGTTGCCCGCCAGATCGAACGGGTCAGCGGTGACTGGATCCAGGGCAGCCGGGAACTCTACCGGGTCGATAACACCTCCGACCCCGCGATGCGCTGGCGAGAAATTCAGCGTAAATCCGATCAGGTGCAGGGCATGATGGGCACTGTCGACCTGCTGGTCGATATGGCGGATCGCAAAACCGCCGATGAGGAAGGGCCAGCGATGACGCGTGAGCAGATCCAGCGTAAGAAGGATCTCTATAATGATTTCCGCGCTCTCAATCGGTTCGACGTTACGGCATGACTTTCGATCTGTGGCTGGGGTATCTGGCCGTTGCTAGTCTGGCGATCATCTCGCCGGGTCCAGCCATCATCCTCGCCTTGAATTATGGCGTCCGTTTCGGCGGGCGCGCCGTTCTGGCCTCCTCGCTTGGCAATATAACCGGCCTTGGGATACTGGCCGCAGCTGCTGCTGGCGGTATGGGCGCGTTGCTGGCCCAGGGTGGCTGGGTCGCCGAAGCTCTGCATTGGCTGGGCGGTGGTTATCTCGTCTTCCTGGGGGTTAAGCTCTGGCGCTCCAAGCCGCCCGAAGCGCAGGAGCCCATGGGCATGATGCCGTCAGCCGGGCGGCGTTATCTCGTGGCGCTGGGCACTGCCCTGACCAACCCCAAGGCGATGGCTTTCTTCGCCGCGATCTTCCCCCTGTTCGTCCGCACTGAAGCCGACCTCGCCCCGCAATTTGCGATTCTGGCTGGGACCTTCATGGGCTTGTCACTGACCTGCCTGATGGTCTGCGGCTATAGTGCGGGCCACCTGCGGCGTTGGCTGCTCGATCCCAAAGTCGGGCGGGCGGTCAATCGGACCTCTGGCACCGTGATGATCGTCTTCGGCGCGGCCCTGGCCCTGCGCCGGTAGGAAGCCCGATGAAGATCCTTGACTGGCTGACGCCCCTTAAGCCCGACCGCGCCGAACTACTGGAATTTGGCCATGCCTTTGGCCTGACCACCGATGAAGCCCGCGCGCGCTACCTTGCCGAGGCAGAAGCCAAGGGCGACCCGGTGGATGTCGCCGACGCTCAAGGCATCGTTGCCTGGTCGGAAGTACTGCATCGGCGGGATTAGTCGGCCACGTCGCAGTCGGCAAACAGCTCCACCAGGAAATCGACGAAGACCCGCACCCGCGGCACATTCTGACGGCCCGGTGGCAGCACCACCTGCAACGGCGACCCGGCAGGGGCAAAGTCCTTCAACACCTCCACCAGACGCCCGGCCGCTATATCCTCCTCGACGATATAGCGGTTGACCTGGATGATGCCGAGGCCATGCAGTGCGGCAATCCCCAGCCCTTCGGCCCGGTCGATGGTGATCGCCCCCACCGGCTCCCAATCCATCTCGCGCCCTTCCTGCCGGAAGCACCAGGAGCGCACCCGCCCGACGTGATCGACGAAACGGCCAAGGCATTGATGGTCTGCCAGATCTTCGACCGTCTGAGGAATCCCATACTCCGCGAAATAATCTGGCGAGGCGCAGGTCGCATAAGGCGGGCGTCCGAGGCGGCGGATCACGAGGCTGCTGTCCGCCATCTCCCCCACCCTGACCGCGATATCGACCCCTTCGGCGATCAGATCCACAGGTCGGTCGTTGGTGGAAATATCGAGATGAATAGCCGGGTAGCGTTTCAGGAAAACCGGCAAAGCGCGGATGATCTTTCGCTGACTTAAAGCTGTCGGCAGGCTGATGCGCAAGCGACCCGCAGGCGCCGTTCCGGCAGACAGCACCTCGTCCCGCGCTTCATTCAGATCCGCAAGAATGGGGCGGCAGCGGTCACGAAACGCCATCCCCTCACGTGTCAGCCCCACCTGCCGGGTGGAGCGCGCGAGCAGGCGGACGCCAAGGCCGCTTTCAAGCCGGGCAACCCCCTTGCTGACGGCGGATGGGGTGACGCCAAGGCGGCGCGCCGCTTCACTGAAGCTGCCCACTTCCGCTACGGCTACGAACATGGAAAGATCCTGTAACTCCATAAGAGACAGATTATATCCAAACAGGAAAAAGACAAATGCCAATCGGCGTCTTTTTCATCCAGATGGAAAATATCATCTTCTCGGCAGTAGCGATTTTTATCCCATGAGGCCCTTATGACGCCCCCAGGAACACCAAAGCTCTTCCAGCCGATCCAGCTCGGCGGCATCACCATCCCCAACCGCGTCGTGGTGGCACCCATGTGCCAATATGCGGCCGTCGACGGTGTCATGCAGCCCTGGCACATTCAGCAGATCGGCAGTCAGGCCGCTTCGGGCTATGGCCTCGTCATTCTTGAAGCCACCGGCGTCGAGCCCATCGGCCGCATTTCCCCTGCCTGCCCCGGCCTGTGGAATGACGAGCAGGAAGCTGTCCTGAAGTCCCTGGTGGATGGTGTGCGCACCTATTCCGACGCCAAGCTGGGCATCCAGCTGGCCCATGCCGGGCGCAAGGCATCGACCGATATGCCCTGGATCGGCCCGCATTATATCACGCCCGAAAACGGCGGCTGGGAAACGGTCGGCCCGTCGCCGATCAGCTTCAACGGCACCTGGCCCGCGCCCAAGGAGGCCACGGTCGAGGATATCCAACGCATCGTGAAAGCCTTCGGCGATGCCGCCAAGCGGTCGGACCGCGCGGGTCTGGATCTGATCGAGATCCATGCGACCCACGGCTATCTGCTGCATGAATTCTTCTCCCCGTTGTCAAACAAGCGCAGCGATGCCTATGGCGGTTCCTTCGAGAATCGCGCCCGCATCATCCTGGAAGTCGTGGCCGCCGTGCGCGCCAATTTCGCCAAGGATAAGGCGGTCGGTATCCGCATCACCGGCAGCGACTGGGATGAAGGCGGCGTCACCCCTGACGATGCAGCCAAGCTGGCGGTGCTGCTGAAAGAAGCGGGTATCGACTTCCTCCACGTCTCCTCGGGCGGCCTCACCTCCACCCAGAAAATCACCGTCGGGCCGAACTATCAGGTCTCCTTCGCCCATACGGTTCGCAAGGCCGCACCGGGTGTGCCGGTGATGGCGGTCGGCATGATCGTCACCGGGACCCAGGCCGAACAGATCCTCCAGGATGGTCAGGCGGACATGATCGCGCTCGCTCGCGCCGTTCTCGACGAGCCGCGCTGGGTGTGGCGGGCAGCCGAGGAACTGGGGGTAAGTGACTTCCAAGTTCACCCGCGTTTTGCTCGCGCCACGCCGAAGACCTGGCCGGGCTATAAGCTGAAGTCCGCCCCGCTCGCAAACGCTGCCGAATAATCTGCGATATATTGTTGATGCTTTGGCAGTTCGGCTGCCAAGGCATCAACAGCCACCCTTACTTTCCGGGGCAGATGCGGCGTCTGCAGCCATAGGGCATGCACGTCATAAAGAAAGGGCGGCTGTCGGCGCAGTACCGGCCGCAATGCGCCCGACCTGATCCGATCCTGGACCAGCCAGAACGGCAGCCAAACCAACCCCATGCCTGCCACCGCCGCATCGGCGATGGCCCCCATATCGTCCAGATGGAAACGGCTGGGCAGAGATATCTCCGCCACCTCTGCGCCATCGTTCGGAAAAAGCCAAGGCGCAGCGCGCCCGGACCGCCGATAGAGGATTGCCTGATGCCCCGCGAGATCCTGAAGGCTCTCGGGTGTGCCCTGGGTTTCCAAGTAGGAGGGCGCGGCGCAGACGAGCATCGGCTGGCGTGCAACCCGGCGGGTGATCAAACCGGCACTATCCGCCAGCACGCCGGTACGGATGGCCAGATCGAAACCACCCTCCGCCAGATCGTCGAACCGATCCCCAAAGGATAAATCCAACTCCAACACCGGATACTTCCGCGCCAATTCCAACAGAACCGGCACGACGCAATAACGTCCAAACAGTGCCGGCAGAGTCACGCGCAACCTGCCGCGAGGTTCAGCCAGTTGATCGGCGGCCAGGGCATCTGCGGCCTCGGCTTCAAACAGCACAAGGCGGCAGCGTTCGTAATAAGTCTGCCCGAAGTCGGTCAGGCTCTGGCGCCGCGTCGTGCGGTTGAGCAGGCGAACGCCCAGGCGCTCCTCCAGGAACCGAACGTGCTTGCCGACCATCGGCCCGGACATCCCCAAGGCGTCGGCGGCCGCCGCGAAGGAGCCTAGATCCACCGCCTTGACAAAAACGGCCATGCTGGTTAGCCGATCCATTCAAAACCCTTGGTTATCAGTGTCGACTTGTAGCCGATATTTATCCCGAACAGCAGACACGGCATAGCTTATTCATTCCTATAGATTTGGAGTTAAGCCATGCCCCGTATCGTCCGATTTCATGAACTCGGTGGGCCGGAGGTCCTGCGAATTGAGCAGGTGGACATCTTGCCGCCAGGTCCGGGCGAGATTCAGATCCGCGTAAAGGCGCTGGGCCTTAATCGCGCCGAGGCCCTGATGCGCGCAGGCCAGTATCTGGAAAGTCCTGCCCTGCCATCTAGCCTTGGGTTCGAGGCCGCAGGCGAAGTGGCCTCCCTTGGGCTGGGTGTCGACGGCTTCAGACTAGGAGATGCGGTGAGCGTGATACCGCCACTCTCCCAGGCGCAATGGCCGACCTATGCCGAGATCATCAATTTTCCGGCCTATCTTGTCGTGAAGCACCCAGAAAGCCTCGGATGGGAAGCGGCGGCCGCCCTTTGGATGCCCTACCTCACCGCCTATGGCGCTCTTGTCGATATCGCTCGAGCTGGCCCCGGCGATTTCATCGCCATTACCGCTGCCTCCAGCAGCGTCGGGCTGGCAGCTATTCAAATAGCGCGACAGGCTGGGGCACATCCGATCGCGATCACCCGCACATCCGCCAAGGTCCCCGCACTACGCGAACAGGGCGCCACGGATGTGATTGCTTGCCAGGAACAAGATCTCGCGGGCAGCCTCAACCTGATTACCGGCGGCAAGCAGGTGCGCGTCGTGCTGGATGCCGTCGGGGGTCCTAACTTCACCCCCTTGGCCGATGCTATGGCACCGGGCGGCATCCTTTTTTCCTATGGCGGCCTTAGCGGCCAGCCAACGCCCTACCCGCTGGCTCAGGTGTTGGCGAAAAATCTGACGCTGCGCGGCTATCTCGTCCATGAAATCACGGGCAATCCGGCAAAGCTGGACAACGCCAAGCGCTTCATTCTGGAAGGTCTGCGAAAGGGGGATCTAACGCCGGTCATCGACAAGATCTTTCCATTCGACGAAATAGCCGACGCCCATCGCCATCTCGAATCGAATCAGCAGTTCGGCAAGATAGTTGTACGAATAGCGCCGCTCTAAAGATTAGCCAACAGCGAGTCGACAAGTCGGTTGCGTCGCGCGTCATCAAGGGTCGTCAGACTTTCAGGCCCAAGACGCGCCCGCATCACTTCCAACAGAAGCGCTTCTTCGGCCGAACATATCCGGGAAAGCGCCGTATCGATCCGTTGCCGGGTTTCCGGCGGCATTTCGTTACCCAGAAGCGTTCCCAGCGCAAGGCGCATCAGAACGACCAGATCCACTCCAAGATAATCGGCAATGATCGGCAGATGTTTGATCGGCACCGGGATCTTCTTGGTCCGCATCATCGAAATTCCATTGGGCTTTATGCCGATGATTCGGGCCAGTTCTGACGCGCTCTTGCCTGGCGTTTCGCTCAAAGCCCGGTCCAGATAATCGGCAATCGTCATTTCGGTCATGCGCACTCCCATTCCCGGCGCCATTGCCCAGGGTGACATTCTGATTACCGGGCCTCCCCGATAATGACAAGTCATTTTTGACTGATCATTCAGCTTGAGATTCATTTTTCTCCAGTTCATAATCAGTCATAAATGACTATCTGGAGATTGCGTCATGGCTGGGAGACCCCAGGACCCCATGGTGGTGAAAACCACCCTCAAAAAAGAACATTTAGCGAACCAATTCTCGAACAAGCCCCCTAAGGCCGAGACGAAATTCGAGGATTGCCGGAGCTGCCTGCATCGGAATCGGCCGCCACTTTGCCATCGCTGCGATGCCGGGGAGCTGTTTGAGGAGCGGTCAGCACGGGATCTCGTCGACCTGCTTACCCCCGAAAGGGACCGCAATGACTGATCAAACACTGACCGGAGGAACCCGAGCGATGCATGCGGACATCAGCGAGTTGCGAAGTCAGGTCGAACAACGCTTTCAGGGCGTCGAGCGGTGGATGGAACGCATCACCACCACGCTGGAAAAGCTGGCGGACAATCGGGACAAGGTACTGATCCTCGAGGTGCAGCATCAGTCGGACAACCGGCATCTCCAGACCCAGATCGACACTCTGGAAACCCGCCTCAACGACGCCACCGCCGAACTTGCGACCCTTGCCCGCTCCTCGGTGGGGCAGGCCCTGACTCTCAACCGGGTGACCTTCGTACAGGGGCTCATCCTGTTCCTCGGATCAGCCCTCACCACCGGCTCCATCAACTACCTTCTGCGAAAGTTCTGACATGATGCGCGCAACGCTTCGTCGAGAAGCCTCGACGGATTTAGGCACCTTTGGCCGCTTCACCCTGGAGGACGGCTGGACATGCCATAGCCTGGAATTGCCCTGGCGCGACAATCGCGCGCGCCGCAGTTGCATTCCAGCCGGCAGCTATCGGGCAGCCCTCTCCTTCTCTCCCAAGTTTGAACGGCCGATGTATGAATTGGCAGCCGTTCCAGATCGCAGCCAGATTCTGATCCATGCCGGTAATCACGCTGGCGACGTGACCCTCGGACTTAAGAGCGACGTGGAGGGCTGCATCCTGCTCGGCCTGACGCGCGGATCGATCGGCGGTCAACTTGGCATCGGTGAAAGCCGCGCTGCCATTGCCCGCCTGATCGACCTCTGCCAGGGACAGCCGCTAACCCTCAAGATCGAAGAGGCCACCCATGGCAATCCTGCGCTTTCTTAATTTACTCGAGCCAGGACAAAGGATCCTCTCCCTCACCAAACTTGCGATGTGGCTGGCGCTCATTCTGTCCACCGGGCTGATCGCAGCGACCATCCTTGGCCACTTCCTGGGATTGCCACCGTTTGAGCCGTCGCTGCTTCTGGCCCAGATCGGCGGCCAGTTCCAGGCGAGTGCGCTTTACGCCTGGCGGCGCTATGTCGCCTTCAAGACAGGACGCATCAGCGACGGGGATATCTCATGATGAGCCTCTTCACCAATCTGATGTCGCGCCTCTCACTTCCGGGGATCGGCCTCATGCTCGCCGCGGGCGGGCTGCTCCTGCTCGTCCTGCGGCTTCAGCATGCGCAGGCTGCGCACGACATTGCCCTCGAGGAGTTGGCAACAGCAAAAGCCCGGATCGCTTCAGCTGAACTCACAGCCGACCTCAATGCCGCCGCGCTGCAGACCCTGCAATCGGATCAGAGACGCGCCGAGACCCTAAGCAATGCGCTCACCGACCGGCATCACCGGCAGATGCGCGAGCTCACCCGCCTGAAAGAGGAAATCCGCCATGTCGCTTCACAAGATCACTGCCCCCAGCCTGGCAGCGATGCTGCTCTTGGCTGGGTGCTCCAGCAACCCGCCACCACTGCCGAGCCCCGTCATAACCCTGGTGAAGTCGCGCCCGCCCGCTGAAATGACCCGGTGCACGGAGAGAATCGAGACGCCGCCACGCCCTTGGGGGGATGGTGACCGCGCCCGCCTGATCGCCGACCTGGGAGCGGCCTGGCTGGAATGTCGCGACAAGTTGACAGCGGTGCGCGAGTATTTTTCCGATCCCATCCCATAAGGGTGTCGGAACCGGAAAGCTTCATTCGTCACCAGGGCAGCAACCAGCAAACGGAAAGGGCTCACCCTATGCGCATGATCTTCGTCAACCTACCGGTCAAGGGTCTCGATGCCTCCAAACGCTTCTTCAGTGCTCTAGGCTTTACATTCAATTCCCAGTTTTCCGATGAGACAGCCACCTGCATGATCATCGAGAAGAACATCTTCGCGATGCTGCTGACCGAAGCGAAGTTCAAGGATTACATCATTCAGCCAATCAGCGACGCGCATCGGGCGACCGAAATTCTGACCTGCCTATCCGTCCAAAGCCGGGTAGAAGCTGACAGTCTGCTGGAAAAAGCTCTGGTCGCGGGCGCGAAACCCTGGAACCCCGTCTTGGATTACGGCTCGATGTAAGGGGCAAGCTTCCAGGATTTTGATGGCGTTTGAGGGGACTGATGTGGATGGACCCTTCAGCCGCTCAACAACACCGACTTGCGGCCCATTCCCTGCCGACCGAAGTCACGACCAAGTGTCTATCAGGAGTTATATTCACTCAATCTCTTCACGCGGCCAGAAAATCTAAAACATGATTTCCGCCGAAAGCACACATCAATAAACAGACAACCTGGAAATCTTACCAGCCCCATCATTATACTTTTTGTTAAAAAATATATACCATAAATGCATGATTCTCTCCAACCCGAAATAGTTTATTTTTGAATGAACACAGCCAATTAGAAGGCGTAGATACATGCGCTGATTTACTATTTAAAGATGTGCGCATTTCACCTAACCTCTGCGGAATTGGCCGAAAATGCAGTTTCGACAAGCTGCCGACAGCTTGGTTAACATCTTGTCGTACAAATATTAATTTCGATAATGAGAGACCACCTGCAACACTGAAATAATTCGACCTCATATAAAGAATAGATTCACAATCAAGCCGTTGACACTAATATGCATCAATCGTTCTTATTTACTCAAACGGGGGGCCGTTGAGAAATAAGGGACAATGAAATGAACTTTACTAAGCGCGTTATCGGCATCGCCACCATCAGCGCTCTCACCCTTGCACCGGTCGCTGTGAGCGCCGCCACCGCCACCTTCACAGCGACTGCCGAGATCGTCAATGCGATCACCGTGACCAAAGTCACCAACCTCAGCTTCGGTAAGATCGCCGCCAGCACCGGTAGCAGCACCGTTGAAATCAACGCAGCCGGCGTGCGCTCGGTCACCGCAGGTACCGCTGCCCTTGCAGCTGGCACCGTCAGCCGCGCCGAATTCACCATCCAGGGCGCCAACGGCCAGACCGCCGATATCTCAGTTCCGACGGCCTTCACCATGGCCAACGGCGGCGACACGATGGCCGTTGCCATCAACCTTAATACCCAGTCTTCCGGCATGACGGCCACCGGTGCCGGCACCGCCACACTGGCATTGACTGGCGCCGCCCAGACAGTGCGCTTCGGGGGCTCGCTGACTGTCGGCGCATCGCAGGCTGCTGGTGCCTATGCCAGCGCGAACCAGAACTTCGATGTCGTCTATCAGTAATATCTGCTGACCATGAAGCGCGATATTCAGTCCACCGAAGCCGGCACAGATCCCTGTGCCGGTTTGGGGCGGCTTCGGCGGCAAATGCTTTTCGGCATGATCCTGGGCCTTACGCTCGCGCTTCTGCCGTTGCTGGCCCAAGCGGAAATCCTGATTACGCCTGGCCGCGTTCATCTGGATGAACGGCGGCCAGCAGCGACCATAACTTTATCCAACAGTGCCGACGGCGAGCGTTCTTATACGCTCGCCCTCGTCTCGATGGTGATGCAGGAAGATGGAACCGTCCGTGAGTCGGAGACCCCACCAGCCTTTATGAATGATTTTAGGGATGAGTTACGGTTCTCACCGCAATCTCTCACTCTACAGCCCGGCGAAACTCAGACTGTCCGTGTCGCCTTGAAGCGTGCGAAGCGCCTCTCCGATGGTGACTACCATATCCACATGCGCGTCTCGGTCGAAGCGCCGGAGCAACCCGCAGACACCGGCGAAGAACAAGCCGTCGGTGTTCAGGTCCGCTTCAATATCGGCGTTGCCCTGCCGATCCTTTATCGCCAGGGACAGATCGAAGCGACTGGCACCCTGGATGCACTAAGACTAGACACGAATGATCCTGGCGCACCGTTCCTGGAGGCGCGATTGGAGCGCAAGGGGAATGGCTCTCTTTATGGTGATGTGCTGGTGCTGTCAGGGGATAAACCCATTGGCAGACTAAATGGCGTCGCCGTCTATACGGAGATTGCCGCAAGGCGCTTACAGATACCGCTTGCTGCACTGCCCTCAGGCCCCCTGACACTCCGCTACCAGACGCCCAAGGATCAGGGCGAGAAAGTCATGGCTGAACGATCCCTGCAGCGATGACATCGGGCTATCGCAACGGGCTTCTGGTGGTCCTTTGCGCCAGCATGCTGGCTCTTACGCAGACCATCAGCATTGCAGCCCCTCTGGCCAAAGGACCGACATCAAAATCCGCCTGGCACCAAGATCTATTGGTGGTGGTCGAAATTGATGGTGTCGAGGTTGGCGACATGGGCGTGCGTGATGTCGGCGGCAAGCTCTACATCGCCCTACTGGATCTGACGGAGATTGCTGGATTTGCGGTCGATGAAGGCGCAACACAGGAACGGTTTTCCGGCTGGGCTTTCGAAACCAACAATCGTTTTGAAGTTGATCTCGCGACACCCTCGATCCATATCGGCGGCAAGTCGATTGCGCTCTCTCTGGAAGATATCCAGCACAGCCCCGATGGGCCCGTGGTACCGGCCGTCGTGGCGAACCAGTTGTTTGGACTGCACCTCCGGTTGGACACGCGTGCGAGCCTGCTCGTGGCGGAAAGTTCTCAGACATTGCCCATCGCCGAGCGGGTCCAGCGCGAACGTCGCCGTAAAGGGCTCGCGGCACGAGGAGATAGTTTCGGGGCGCGCGCACTTAGCGTCATCGCCCCTCCTCCCCCCTACGAACTGCTGAGCATACCCAGCATCGATATCGGGCTGGACAGCAGCCTTGGCGGCAACCGCGGCGGACTGCAGCAGACATATTCCATGCAGTTCGGTGGCGATCTGGCGTACATGGGCATGCAAGGCTCCATCATCGGAACATCGCAGGAGAGGCTACAATCGGGGAGCCTTTCGCTCTCTCGGGTCGATCCGTCGGGTGGAGTCTTCGGCGTTCCATCGCTTCGCTCAGCTAGAATAGGCGACACGTACACACCAACGATGCCGCTGATTTCGTCCGGCCGGACAGAGCGAGGTGTGACACTCTCCAGCGCACAAGTCGGCTATCGCAGCGATGTTGATCGCACCACGATCGAGGGGCGTGGGCCACCTGGATATGATGCCGAACTCTATCGCGGACAGATCCTGGAAGCTTCACAGAAGATCGGCGGCGATGGGCTTTATCGCTTCACCAATGTAGCCGTATTAGCAGGGCGCAATCCGCTTAAGGTTATCTTGACCGGCCCGAATGGCCAGCGAAGCGAAACCGCAGTTCCCATCGTTATCGAGGGCGGGCTGCTAAGGACAGACGAGGACGCGACGACTGTGAGCTTTACACAGGCCGGCGTAACTCTGCTGGACCTTGTACGCACCCCTGTTTCCGGTCACCGGAAATCAGCAGGAGAAGCTTTCGGCGCCTCCTATTCCCGCGGGGTAACACAAGATCTGACCGTCTTGGCCACTGCCGCCAGGGCACCAAAGAACGAGCAATACCGCTTCCAGGAAGACCCCTTCCAGCCTGGTTACACCCCAAGCGACCCCCTCAATCCGGGCGAACCGGGTCAACCGCCGCGCAATCGCAATCTTCGCCGCCTGACTCTAGAGCAGGAACTAGGTTATTTCGTGGGAACAGGTGCGCGACTGTCAGCGCTGGGAGCCTTCTTTCAGGGGGATGTCAGCAGCAATCTGACCGGAGGCAATGCAACGCAATTTTCGATCTCGACCGGTTGGGACGATATCAGCATAAACGGTAAGACATCTCGCTTCAGGAATTATACCAGCGCCATTTCCGGCTTTGGCTCCAATACGCTGACAGATCGTCATGAACTCTATCTGTCCGGGCAGTTGCCAACTTTCGACCTGTTGCCCGACACGACCTGGAGCCTGCAAGGCGAGCGGCGCATCTTCGTCGATGACCGGATAGGCGACTACGTAGTGGGACGAACAGCCTTCCCTATCGGCAATATGCGCTTGTCTCAAGGGCTGAGCGTGCGGCGTGAACTCTCAGGCGGTGAGGCGCTATATGACTATCTCGGCACCTTTGACATCGGCACCCACTGGCAGGACATCGATTGGCAGATTAACCATTTCTATTCGATTACAGATGGATATAAGCCCCAGGAAATCAGCGTTTCAGCCAATATGACCACCGTTTTTGACATGCGCACCGGGGTGCGTGTCTCCAGAAATCTTCAGGAGCGGAATGCCGACTATCTGAATTTTTATCTGGCGCAGGATTTTCAACAGATGACCCTGTCGCTGCAGGGGCAAGTAACCCGGCAGGGCGAGAACTTCATCGGCCTCGGCATCAATTTTTCCTTCGGCATGCCGGATGGCTCTCCCTTTCTGTCCGCCCGAAGCCTTGCCACCCAAGGCAATATCGCGCCGAACTATGTGCTGGAGAGAAGCGATGGTAGCCGCGCGCCCCTTACCAATATTAAACCCACGGCCAACGGCTTCCCAACCGGAACATCGACAGATGCACAGGGGCGCAGCCATATCCAAAGCCTCGAACCTCATATTCCAGTTGCCCTGGATGCCGATCCGGAGAGCCTGCCGTCCCCCTTTATGGCGCTGAAACAAAGGCAAGGCGTGGCGACCTTACCGCGGGCCGGTGTTTGGTCAAAGACCGAGGTGGTTCTGGTCGAAACCGGCGAGGTCGAGGGAAGTGTTTTCCGCGGTGACATGCCCGTAGGACGGGCCGATATCACTCTCACCGCCAAGGACGGGCGGATCTATGACGGTCGCACAAACACCAAGGGGCGTTTCTTTCTGGAACAGATCCCACTTGGCGCTTATCGAATGACAGTCAGTACTGGCGGCAAACAAGTGTTCGAGCGTCCAGTCGAACTGACCGAGAAAGCGCCGACGCTTTATGACCTGACTGTGCTCGTCAATTAACCGTGACCGTTACGATCGGCGTCACCGTCGCGTTATAGGTGCCTGGATCTTGACCAGGATTGAGGGTCAGCGTCCCTCCTATACGCAGGTCGTGATTAAGGCCGTCAAAAATAAAAGGATAAACCCCGTCGGCCATAACCGGATAGCGGACATGGCCGTTGATCGCTGAGGGATTGATCGTGGCACTCATGGTAGCCCCGTTTTCATTCTCAAGACTGACCGTGGTGGGCGAGATGCTAACGGTGGCCACGCAATTGTTCGAGGCAGACTTGGTTTGATAATGAGCGCGGGCATAGGTCGACCCTACTGTCGTTGTTCCCGTCGCTGTACGTGTGTTGCCACGGGTTATATTAACAGTCGCTGCGCCTGCTGGCTGGACGATCGTCCCGAAGTCCAATCCAGCAAACAGTTGAATCGTCACGCCGACAAAACCCGAACAATCGGCGGCGGCTTTGCCAGAATAGAAAATTGCAACGGCGAGCAGCGGATAAACAAACGCCCTCATTGATAGTTCACCGTGATCTGGATGGCATTGGAAGTATAGATACCGGGTACCTGACCTGCGGCCACCGTAAGATTGCCGCCGACCGTAATCTCGTTCCACCCCGTAGCCAGAACCATTGGAGTAGTCGGGGTTTCAAGCACCATGTTCATGTTCGGAGCACCGGATGAATGCTTTAGGCTATAGCTCTTAGTCGGAAAGGTAATCGTCACCGCCAGTCCTGCATTCCCAGAAATCTGAAATTTTGCGGGCGTCCAACTACCGCCCGTCAAGGTCGCGCCATTGGCCACCGTAATCGTACGGGGGCCACTTAGCGGCACCTGCACTACACTTGCTGCCCCGGAGGCTGCAGGTGCGATCTTGCCGAAGCTCAAGTCCGACAATTTCTGAATAATTACCGGCGCTATAACCTTAGCGGTAATAGGCATGATCGCGGATTTCGAATCAGATAGCGGCACACCTTCAGCATCGCCGGCTGTTAACACCATACCCGCGAGCAAAATAGTCGTTCCATTTAATATCGGTATTCTCACCAATCGCCCCACGATACTAACAAATCAGGGAAATCGTCTCACGATCCATGAAAATACCAAAATAAAATTCACACGACATGAATATTATTTAGAAATTATGGTGATCACGAATAAAAACCATCAAAATAACCAAGCTCCGCCGCAGTTCCACAAGTATGGGAAACGACAGAGCCACTTGGAAAAGGATCATCAGGATTGAGGCGCATAGGTCATCATGCCGATCATCCAGGCCCGACGGGAAATGGTCGAAACAACGTCCGGGCAACCAGCGGCACCTGCACGCCCGCGATCGCTAGACCTCAGTCTTGATTAGGGCGATGCATCCTATATCGAGCGGGCATCCCGGCAACCGACAACCTGGATCGCCCGCAAGGAGCGCATGTTACTTGCCGCCCCACGGCATGATGGGAACGGTCGAGATCGAGTTCTTCGGCGATCCTTCGATCAGCTTGTCGGAATAGATCAGATAGACGAGCGTGTTGTTCGGTTTGTCGTGAAACCGCACGACCTGCAGTTTCTTGAATAGCCAGGAGCGGCTTTCTTTGAAGACATCTTCGCCATCCTTGAGACCGGGGCGCAAGGTGATCGGCCCGACCTGACGGCAGGCAATAGCAGCATCGGACGTATCTTCGGCGATGCCGACCGCGCCCGAGAGACCGCCGGTCTTGGCACGGCTCACATGGCAGACTACACCATCGACCTTGGGGTCCTTGAAGCTGTCGATGCAGATCTTGTCGTTGGGCCCGACCCATTTGAACACGGTGCTGACGCACCCTACTTCCTCGGCCTTGGCATTGCCTGCCATGACGAACGGCAGCACCGCCAGCGAAAGCACAAGCGCTTTAAGCATCGATATTCCTTGGAGAGCGAAATTTACGGGTTGAGAGCAGCCTGTTCGACCGCCCGATCTTTCCCGTCCAGGATCGCAAAGCTCTGCGCTTCACGCAACAGTTCGGCATCGCGGATCAGCGTGTCCATAAGGGCGCGGGCCCCTTCCAGGCTGTCAGCCTCGGCCACCGGCACAGCCGCGCCGTTTTTCCGGTGAATGGCGACCGTGAAGGCTTCTTTCTTCAACATAGGCGACATCCTCCAAACGGGGCAGGCAAGCGGGGGCGATCCGGTGATCGGTCCATAACAAAGCTAGGGCGAACGCGAAGCAATTTAAAGACGCATTATCCGCCTAATTACGATTTTTTGCAGGCGCGAAAATGAAGATCCGCCGACTCCTAAAAGGGAATCGGCGGATTTCCTACCCTGCAAGCTTTTGCTCTGCAGCAATCAAGCGGCTGAGACTTTTCTGAAACAGGTCGCCAGCAGAAGAATAAGCGCTGCTGTTCCCGTCATGGCTGCACCCCAGCCGATATTTGCCACACCTTCATATTTCACGATCAAGCCTCCGAAAGCCGACCCGATAGCGGTGCCAAAATAGAGAGCCGAGGTATTGAGAGACAAGGTAACTGGCGCCAGCTTGGGGTCGAGAGAGACGAGACGCGCCTGCTGGATAGAAGGAAAGGCCCAACCGGTCGCCCCCCAAAGCGCAAGGCCCGCCACCACAAGGATAGTCCCCAGAGTGCCTTGCAGATTTGCTCCGAGGGAAATGATCGCGAATGACAGCACACAGGCCGCCAGAACCGACGCCAGGAACTTCTCGCGATTCCAACGGTCGGCGCCATAGCCCCCCAGGCTGTTGCCTGCAACGCTCGCCAAACCAAAAATCAGCAGGACCACGGCCAATTGGTCGCCCGTAATCCCCAGAGTCTCGCCCATCAAGGCACCGATATAGGTCGAGATAGTGAATGGCCCGATCAAGGACAGGGTGGTAAGAGCCAGCAGTTGCAGCACGTCGGGACGACGGGCGACATCGATACGGTGGCGAAGACCGATAGTCGTCATGCCATCTTGGCGCGGCAGAAAAGCCCCGATACCGAGCAGCGCCACGAGAGCAAGCAACGCGACGCCGAGAAAAGCGGCGCGCCAGCTAAAAGCGGAGGCTAGGATCGTTGCCAGCGGTACGCCGACGACAATCGCCATGGTCATACCGGAATAGATCGCTGCGACCGCCTTGCCTCGACGCTCCGGCCCGGCATCAATGGTGGCGTAAGCAATGGCAGCAGGCATAAAAAGACCGGCGGACAACGCCAGCAGCACCCTTGCTCCGACCAGTCCAGCATAGCCCGTCGTCAAACCGGCCGCGACATTGCCTAGCGCGAAGACGGCGATGGCAGACGTCAACACACGGCGGCGCTCAAACCCACCGGTCAGGACCGCCAGTACTGGTGATCCCACCGCATAGGTCAGAGCAAAAACCGTCACCAGCGCCCCGCTCTGCGAAAAGGAAATACCGAGATCAGAGGACAGGGAGGGCAGCACGCCGCTGATCATGAAGGTTTCGGCGCCTATGGCAAAGGCGCCCAGAATGAGGGGTAACAGCCGGAGCATCATGGATGGCTCTCCAGGGAAAGATACTCAGTTCAATGATTGTTGAACTGATGGACCCTTTTGAGATCGATGTCAAACAGTTCATCAACTCTTGAACTTATGAACCTTGAACCGAATGCCACGCCGCTTTACGTTCACAGGTATGAGCAAGGAACTATTTCATCCCGACCGGGACCAGATCGATCTTTCCGCCGTGCTGGAAGCCTTGAGCGAGCCGACTCGGCGGACCATGGTGCTCGACCTCTGGGAACAGGGAGAATCCACCTGCGGCGGGGTCGGCAAGTATGGCTCTAAGACCAGCACGACCTATCATCTGGCGAAATTGCGAGAGGCGGGCGTGACCCGCACCCGCATCGATGGCCCCTACCGCTATATTTCGCTTCGGACCGAAGATGTAGAAACGCGCTTTCCTGGGCTGCTCAAAAGCGTCATCGATGCTGCTGCTAAGGAACGCCGGGGCTAAGCTTCAGCGCAGTCTCTTGTTTCCGCGGGCATAGCCAGCCGCGTTTCCCGTCACATCAACCACCCAGTTCGCGCCATGATCGCCAAGCACGGCCGCGACCGGGTGACCATATCGATTATTCTGGCCCGCGCAGGCAACTGCCTTCCCCTGCTGACCGGCGGGCGGAGGCACATTCAACACATCATGATCGGTCAGGGAGGCGTGGTGCGGGATGGTCAGCGCCGTCAGGTTGGCCCGCATATGCGGCGGCACAAAACCATAGGCAGCATCGCCTGTCAGCAGCACGCGATGGCCTTGCTCGTCCTGCCAAAGGCCAACAATTCCGCTGTTATTCGGATCGCTCTGCGCTCCGCTTGCCCGCTCCAGATGGAGATGCCCAATCCGCAGGGTAGAACCGACTGGAAGAGTGACAAGGTTTGGCAGCGAATTTGCGAATTTTTTTGCATTGGGCGCCGAAGGGACCGCCGGCACCACCCAGGTCAGTCCGTGCAGGACAGCGCGACGCTTGCCTTCAAAATAATGATCAAAATCCCAATGCGACAGGACTACCACGGCGTTCGGGTTTGCTGGTCTGTAATTAAGCACCGCTCCATTCGGACGTGAGCCCGCGTTGAACCAGAGGGGATGACCAACGTCGAAGAAGATATGGGTCTGATTATCAGCCCCATAGAAGGACACAAGACTGGCCTGCCCAGCATCGACAGCCTCAATGCAAAGATCGTCATATGGCCCGATCAATGCCCTCGGCGCCGCAGGGCCGGTGATGTAATAAGCCTGGACGAGAGCATCCTCTTCCGCCTGCGATATACCGAGGATCAAGTCCAATTGGCCCTCGGCCGCCGGGACATAGGCCATATCCGCGTCATCGGCAGCAGGAACAGCGGCCTCCACACGGATACCGCCGTCGAAGGGCACGACATCGAGCCGAACCCAGCGCCCCTCGAACAATCGCACTCGCTGAAAAGGAGGAGGAGGAGGCTCACCATATCGCCACGAAAATGGATAGATCCATCCCAGATCAAGATCATCCACCATTTCGGCATCAGAATACCATTCCGACCATTCGCTGGGGAGTTCGTCGAACATTAATCCTAAATCGATGGCAGCGAGCGCGACGAGATACCCGAAGGTGACCTCTATCTTGAGCAAGGGCATATCCAGCGGCGCTTCGGGAAGAGGCCTTCGTCCATCGAACTCATCAAAAGCGACTGCGTCAAAAATGACGGTCACCGATTGCGAGAGACTGCGCGTGCTGAGACCGTGGATCGCATCCAGCAGCCCCCCTCGCGATAACTCCGGCCCAACCAGTGCGCGCAGAGGAGCCAAATATTCCGTGTCCTCGAAGGAGATGTCGACCCGGCTGACGAATGCATAGAAACACCCTCTCATCCCCGGCTTTGCTTCCGCCTGAACACCTAATGCTTCGGACATTTAAACTTTCCTCGTCAACTCAACCCTGACGATAGTTCGACACCCTTATAGCGAGCAAAGCAATTTTCAGATGCCAAATATTTTGGAGAAAAAACCAATAACAATACACGCCAAAAATCCTGGCAGGCATTACAGGGAAACGTAAAAAGCCGCCCTCTGGTAATATTTGGTTAGAATTATAGACAGATCATCGACATCAGTTTCCGCTGGATAGGTGTCGATATGTTAGCGAATTTAAAGATTGCCGCGCGACTTCTCATCGGCTTCGGGTCGCTGACAGTTTTGATCGCAGGCCTCAGCAGCTTCTCCTATTATCAAGCGGATACGACCGAGGTCGCCGTCAGCGATCTTGTCCTGCTGAAGAACAATGAAGTCCTGAATCAGCGGGCTCAGAAATACATCATCGACGGACGCCTTGCTGTCTGGCTTGCCATCGGTACCGGCGACAAGACCCAATGGGATAAGGCCGCAGCCTCCTTCAAACTGGCAGGCGAGCGATTGGATGATATCGCCGCCCGGACCCTGGACCCCCAGCGCATCGCCTGGGCCAAGGAGCTCAAAGGCTTGCTCGGTACCTACGTCAGCCAGTCCGCTCCCAAGCTTCGCACCTTCAAGGAAGGCGGTGGTGCGTTGGAATCTGCCGACGGCAAAAAGGTGGTCGATGAAGCGCTGAGCATGGCCGCGAGGATGAACCAACTGGCCGACTCTATCTCCAACAGCTTTGCGACGGCAGGCGATGGCCGGATCGCCGAAGTAAACAAGCGACTTGCCCTCGCCTTGCAGACAGCCCTCATCGTGGGGATCGCCAGTCTTCTTCTGGGGCTTGGGCTTGCCTTCCTTGTCACACGGTCCATTGTCCAGCCGATCGCCAAGATGACCGGCGCCATGGGATCGCTTGCCAAGGGCGATGTGGCGACTGTCGTGCAGGACACCGACAATCGCAGCGAGATCGGGGACATGGCCCGCGCCGTTCAGGTCTTCAAAGACAATATGATCGAGACCAATCGCCTGCGCGACGAACAGGAAGCCCTGAAGGCCAGCACCGAAACCGAGAAGCGCGCCAGCATGAATCGGCTCGCCGATGAATTCAACGCCTCAGTCAAAGGCGTGGTCGGCAAAGTTTCCACCGCTTCGGCCGGGTTGCAGCAGACCGCCCAGGCCATGAGCGCCACCGCCGAAGAAACCTCGCGGCAAGCGACCGTCGTCTCCGCCGCCGCCGAACAGGCCTCTACCAACGTGCAGACGGTTGCTTCGGCGTCCGAAGAGCTGTTTGCATCCATCTCTGAAATCAGCCGCCAGGTCGCAACATCGGCCCGCATTGCAGGTCAAGCAGTGGAGCAGGCCGACCGCACCAATGCCCAGGTCGACGGACTGGCCAAAGCGGCCCAGAAGATCGGCGAGGTGGTCCAACTGATCAATGACATCGCCGCCCAGACCAACCTGCTGGCCCTCAATGCGACCATCGAGGCAGCCCGCGCAGGTGAAGCTGGCAAGGGCTTTGCCGTGGTCGCTTCAGAGGTGAAATCGCTGGCAACCCAGACCGCCAAGGCAACCGAGGATATCGCCCAGCAGATCAGCGTTATCCAGTCGGCAACTCAGGAAGCGGTCGGGGCCATTCAGGACATCGGCAAAACGATCGGCGAGATCAACCAGATCACCACCACCGTCGCCTCCGCCGTCGAGGAACAGGGTGCCGCTACCCAGGAGATCGCCCGCAATGTCCAACAGGCCGCGGTCGGCACCTCCGAGGTCACGGTCAATATCACTGGCGTCAATCAGGCCGCGACGCAAACCGGCGCTGCGGCAGGCCGGGTACTGACCTCAGCAGGTGATCTTGCCGCCCAAGGCGATCTGCTACGCCGTCAGGTGGACGACTTCATTGCCAAGGTCCGCACTGCCTGAGCTGGTCGGGAGGGGCTTGCCCCTCCCCTACCGGCCCTTGGGCGCAGTCAGTTGCAGCACCACCGCAATCGCTGCGAAGACCCCAGCCAAAGCCGATACGGCGCTCCAACCGCCAGAGTGCCAGGCCACCACCGCCAGCCCGGAACCTGCCGCTCCGCCCAGGAACATCACGCCCATAAAGAGGGTATTCAGACGGGAGCGCGCCTCCGGCTTCAACTGGTAGACCATGTGTTGGTTGGAGATCAGCGCAGCCTGAATACCGAAATCCAACAACACAACACCGACGATCAAGCCGATCAGCGAAGGCCACAGGCCGAAGATCAGCCAGGACAGCAGCGAGAGGGTCGCCCCGGCCAGGATGATCCGCCGCGATCCGATCCTGTCCGCCAGACGCCCCGCCATCGGTGCCGCCAGGATCCCGACCGCTCCGATCACGCCGAACAGCCCGGCGATATCGGCTCCGAGATTGAGGTCGGGCTCGGCGAGGCGGAAGGCGAGAATGCCCCAGAAGCTGGTGAAACCCGCAAAAAGCAGCGCTTGGGTAGCCGCCGCCCGGCGCAGTTCCGGCAACTCCCGCCATAAACCGGCGAGCGAGCGGATCAACCCACCATACCGCAGCCCGGAATTCCCTTTGCTCTGCGGCAAGCTCGCCGCCATGGCCCCTGCCGTCAGCAGCGCCAGGGGCACACCGAGCCAGAACATCTGCCGCCACCCGAAGTGGGTCGCAACGAACCCCGACAGGGTGCGGCTTAGCAGAATGCCGCAGAGAAGCCCCGCCATCACCGTCCCGACCGCTGCGCCGCGTTTAGCCGGAGCAGCCAGATGGGCCGCGAAGGGAACGATCTGCTGGGCAACCGTCGCCCCCATGCCGATCAGCAGGGAGGACGCCAGCAGGAGGGTCGGATTTGGCGCCAACGCCGCCAGGGCGAGCGCGCAGGCAAGCAGCAGGAACTGGATGACGATCAGGCGCCGCCGCTCGATCAGATCCCCCAGCGGCACCAGAAGCCCGAGGCCTATGGCATAGCCGAACTGAGTTGCCGTCGGCACGAGACCGATGCTTTCGAACCCTGGGAAATCCGCGGCCATGACCCCCAGCATCGGTTGGCTGTAATAGATATTCGCGACCGCCAGCCCGGTGGCAGCGGCCATCACGAATGTCAGTCCGCGCCCGAGGGTCATATCCGCTTCCGGCGATGTTCCAGCCTGCATGTCACGCTTCTTTTCGTTTCAAAGAAAGTTACAGATAGCGGGTGCGACGTAACCGGGCAAGTCGGTGTCGCGCAGGGGAGATGTGGGAGAATGTCGCGGCTCCTGTCAGAGTAATCCGCTTGTCAGACGAGATATTTGCTCATAGCTTGAACAAATCCCTCCCCATTCAAGGAAGCGCTCGGTGACGGACCTCGTCATCTTCGATTGCGACGGCGTGCTGGTGGACAGCGAGATTATCAGTTGCGCCAGTCTTGCCGCGCTGCTGACCCTCCATGGCGTCCCAACCAGCGCAGGCGAAGCCATGGAGCGCTTCCTCGGTCGCAGCGTCGTTGCCATCGCGGAAGATTTCGAGACACGCGCGGGCCGCCCCCTCCCCGCCGACTTCCTGCCAACCTTCCGCGAGGATGTGGCGGCACGCATGCGGGTCGAATTGACCGCCATTCCCGATATCGCCAAGGCTCTGACCTACCTTGAGACGGCGGGCGTTCCCTTCTGCCTCGCCTCCTCTTCAGAGCGCGCGCGCATCGATCTATCCCTCTCCGTGACAGGTATCGCCGACTTCTTCGACGGGCGCATATTCAACGCGGCGATGGTCAAGCACGGCAAACCTGCCCCCGACCTGTTCCTGCTGGCGGCGGAGCGGATGGGCGCCGACCCGTCCCGCTGCCTGGTGATCGAGGATAGCGTTGCAGGCGTCCAGGCCGGGAAAGCGGCAGGCATGACCGTCTGGGGCTTTATCGGTGGCCTGCACCACCAGGGCGGAAAAGGCGCGGAAGTGCTGGCAGCAGCCGGGGCTGATCGCGTATTCAACAAGATGACTGATTTCACCCTTCACGGGATAGAGCCGACCGATGGCAGCCAGCGAGACCGAGAAGTCGCGCCTTGATGACGCCGCCCGCGCGGGCTGGCTTTATTTCATCGCGGGCAATACCCAGGACGAGATCGCGCGCAAGCTCAACGTCTCGCGCCCCACGGCCCAGCGCCTGGTGTCGCTTGCCGTAAGCGAACGGCTGATCACCTTCCGCCTCGATCATCCCATCGGCGCCTGCATGGAACTGGCGGCAAAGCTGACCGAGACCTACGGGCTGCAGCATTGCGAGGTCGCCCCGACGGACCCGGACAATGCCAGCACCACGGTCGGCATCGCCCAGATCGCCGCCGCCTTCCTGGAACAGAAACTGCGCTCGGACAAGCCGTTGACCATGGCAGTCGGTACTGGCCGCGCGCTGCGCGCCGCTGTCGAACAGTTGCCGCGCATGAACTGTCCGCTGCATCAACTGGTCTCGCTGATCGGCAACATCTCCCGCGATGGCGCGGCCTCTTTCTATGACGTGCTGACCAAACTGGCCGACCTGACCGAGGCGCGGCACTACCCGATGCCGCTGCCGGTGCTGGCCTCCTCCCCCGCCGAGCGCGAACAGCTTTTGCGCCTGGAAGCGGTGCAGAAAGTCCGCGCACTGGCGGCCAAGGCCGATGTAACTTTGGTGGGCGTTGGCCAGATCGACAGCGGCGCGCAGCTGCATGTGGATGGCTTCATCTCCCGCGATGAGTTGCTGGAATTGATGCGGCTGGGCGCTATCGGTGAGGTCGCGGGCTGGGCGTTTGATGCGCAGGGGCGGATTATCGACGGCGGCACCAACAACACGCTGATGAGCGTCCCGCACGAGGTTCCGGCATCCCGGCTGGTCGTGGGAGTTGCCCAGGGGCCAGCGAAGATCGAGGCAATCCGCGCGGCGCTGAAGGGGCGGATCTTGAGCGGGCTGATCACCAACGAGGCCACGGCGCGGGCGTTGTTGGGGTAGGGGCGACAAGAGCTCATCATCCCATCAAACAAAACCCGTCATCCCAGGGCCTGCCCCTGGGATCTCCCTCAAGCGGACCTCTATCGATTGAGCTGATCGTAGAGATCGCTCCAAGCTGAATTCATTTCAGCAATCAGGCCGCATTTCCGGGACCTCGGCCAAGATTTCAGCACCTTCTCACGCTGTATTGCGCCTTTGATATCATCGTGAAATTCAAACCAGACGAGATGATGCAGATTGTATCGCTTGGTGAAGCCGGGCACGACACCTTCGCGATGCTCCCAGGCCCGTTTGGGCAAGTCACTCGTGACGCCGGCATACAACGTGCCATCCGGCCTGTTGCTCATCATGTAAACCCAACCGCTCATAGACACATGATGCGCCTTATGGTTGTGCTTCCCAAATAAAAAAACGCGGTCTGGCCACACAAGATCCCAGGGACAAGCCCTGGGATGACAGGACTTGTTTGAGGGGATGGAGGGAACGCCTTCATTCCACAGTTTCTCCCGAAACAGGATTGACAACCTCACCCACCTCCTGTGAACATACGCTCACTATAAGAGCATATGCTCAATATCCTGGGAGGATAGATCGATGCGTATCGGATTGGGTGCCCTGCTGGGCGCCGTGAGCCTTATTGCCGTCCCGGCACTCGCCCAGACCAAGCTGACCATTGCGACCGTGAATAACGGCGACATGATCCGCATGCAGGGCATGACGTCGGATTTCACCGCGAAGAACCCCGGCATCACTGTCGAATGGGTCACGCTGGAAGAAAACGTGCTGCGTCAGCGCGTCACCACCGACATTGCGACCAAGGGTGGCCAGTTCGACGTGCTGACCATCGGCACCTATGAAGTGCCGATCTGGGCCAAGCAGAACTGGCTGGTGCCGCTCGACGGCCTGGGCGCCAATTACGACGTCGACGATCTGCTGCCTGCCATCCGCTCGGGCATCTCCGAAGGCGGCAAGCTCTATGCGGCGCCCTTCTACGGCGAAAGCTCCTTCGTAATGTACCGCAAGGACCTGATGGAGAAGGCCGGGCTGCAGATGCCCAAGGAGCCGACCTGGGACTTCATCGCCGATGCGGCGAAGAAGATGACCAATACCGCCGACGGCACCTATGGCATCTGTCTGCGCGGCAAGGCCGGCTGGGGCGAGAACATGGCGTTCCTGACCGCCATGGCCAATTCGTTTGGCGCCCGCTGGTTCAACGAGAAGTGGGAACCGGAATTCAACGGCCCGGAATGGAAGAAGACCCTGACCTTCTATTCCCAGATGATGAAGGAATCCGGTCCTCCGGGCGCATCGTCCAACGGCTTCAACGAAAACCTTGCCCTCTTCAATTCGGGCAAGTGCGGCATGTGGATCGATGCCACCGTCGCCGCCTCCTTCGTGACCAATCCCAAGGAATCGAAGGTCCACGATAAGGTTGGCTTCGCCATCGCCCCGAATGCGGGCCTGGGCAAGAACGCCGGCTGGCTCTGGGCCTGGAATCTCGCGGTTCCGGCAGGCTCCAAGAAGACCGAAGCCGCACAGAAGTTCATCTCCTGGGCAACCAGCAAGGAATACACCCAGCTGGTCGCCGCCAAGGAAGGCTGGGCGAATGTTCCGCCGGGCACCCGCAAGTCGCTCTATGCCAATGCCGACTACCAGAAGGCCGCTCCCTTTGCTGAACTGACCGCCGGTGCGATCAATGCCGCCGATCCGATCAATAGCACAGTGAAGCCCAAGCCTTACGTCGGTGTGCAGTTTGCCGCGATCCCGGAATTCCAGGGTATCGGCACCCGCGTCGGTCAGGCCTTCTCGGGCGTGCTGGCCGGATCGACATCGATTGACGAAGCCCTGGCTTCGGCCCAGTCGATCACCGAGCGCGAGATGAAGCGCGCCGGTTACATCAAGTAAGATCTCCCCAGAGAGTGACTGGGGCATCTTCCCTCCCCGGAAGATGCCCCTCCCCTTTTTGACGGAGTATTCGGCATGGCGACCCGCCACAACCGACTGGCAGCACGCTTTGCGCTGTCCCCCTCGGTCATCCTGCTGTTCCTATGGATGATCGTCCCGCTCGCGCTGACGATCTATTTCTCCACCCTGCGCTATAATCTGCTGTCTCCGGGCATGGAGACATTTGCGGGTGTCGAGAATTACATCTACTTCCTGACCGACCCCGATTTTCTGACCAGCCTGAAGAACACCCTGGTGCTGGTGGGCAGCGTGCTGGCCATCACGGTCGTCTTCGGCATCGCCATCGCCCTGCTGATCGATCAGCCGATGTTCGGTCAGGGCATCGTGCGCATCATGGTCATCACGCCCTTCTTCGTCATGCCGACGGTCAGTGCGCTGGTCTGGAAGAACCTGCTGATGCACCCCGTGTCCGGGCTGTTCGCCTGGATCGCCACGACCTTCGGCCTACAGCCGGTGGACTGGTTCGGGCGGGTGCCGATGCTGTCGGTGATCCTGATTGTCGCCTGGCAGTGGCTGCCCTTTGCCGCCCTCATTCTGCTGACCGCCCTGCAGTCGCTGGATGGCGAACAGAAGGAAGCGGCGGAGATGGATGGCGCAGGTCCCTTCTCCTACTTCTTCTATATCGTGCTGCCACATCTGGCCCGGCCGATCACGGTCGTTATCATGATCGAGACGATCTTCCTGCTGTCGGTCTTTGCCGAGATTTTCGTCACCACGGGCGGTGGGCCCGGTGTCGCGACCACCAATATTGCCTTCCTCGTCTATGCCCAGGCGCTGATCCAATATGACGTCGGCGGCGCTTCTGCCGGGGCGATCATCGCGGTCATTCTGGCGAATATCGTCGCCTTCTTCCTGGTCCGCATGGTCGGCAAGAATCTGGAGGCATGAGAGATGGCACGCCGCACTCCCCTGCCCCGCATGGTGGGCAACAGCATCGCCGCCTGGACCGTCGGGTTCCTGATCTTCCTGCCGGTCTTCTGGATGGTCCTGACCAGCTTCAAGACCGAAGCCGACGCCTTCGCGATCCCGCCGCAGTTCCTGTTCTTCGACTGGACGCTGGAGAATTACGAGACCGTGCAGGAACGGTCGAACTACTTCCACCACGCCTGGAATTCGATCTTCCTCTCGGTCGGCGCCACGATCTTCGGTCTGCTGATCGCGATCCCTGCCGCCTGGGCCATGGCCTTTGCGCCGACCAAGCGCACCAAGGACACGCTGCTCTGGATGCTGTCGACCAAGATGATGCCGCCGGTCGGCGCCCTGGTGCCGATCTATCTGATCTTCCGCGACACCGGCCTGCTGGATAACCGCTGGGGTCTGCTGGTGGTGCTGGCGATGGGCAATCTGCCGATCGTGGTCTGGATGCTCTATACCTACTTCAAGGAAATCCCCAAGGACATCCTGGAGGCTGCCCGCATGGACGGTGCGATCCTGTGGCGGGAGATCATCTATGTCCTGCTGCCGATGGCGGTGCCGGGCATCGCCTCCACGGTGCTGCTGAACGTCATCCTGGCCTGGAACGAAGCTTTCTGGACGCTTAATCTGACGTCCCGCGAGGCAGCGCCGCTGACCATGTTCATCGCCGCCTATTCCAGTCCCGAAGGCCTGTTCTGGGCGAAGCTGTCCGCCGCTTCGACCCTCGCCATCGCCCCCATCCTGATCATCGGCTGGTTCAGCCAGCGCCAGCTTGTGCGCGGCCTGACCTTCGGCGCCGTGAAGTAGAGGTAAGTCCCATGGGTAGCATCCAACTCAAAGGCGTCCGCAAATCCTTTGGCACCGTCGATGTCATTCCGGGCGTCGACCTCGACATCAAGGACGGCGAGTTCGTCGTCTTCGTCGGCCCGTCGGGCTGCGGCAAATCCACCTTGCTGCGCCTGATCGCGGGTCTCGAAGATACCACCAGCGGCTCGATCATGATCGACGGCAAGGACGTGGTGAACGAGGCCCCGGCCCAGCGCGGTCTCTCGATGGTGTTCCAGTCTTATGCGCTTTATCCGCACATGAGCGTCCGGGGCAATATCGCCTTCGGCCTCAAGATGGCGGGCATGCCCAAGGACCAGATCGACGCCAAGGTGAAGGCGGCGGCCGATGTCCTGAACCTGACCTCCTACCTCGACCGCAAGCCGCGCGAGCTTTCGGGCGGCCAACGTCAGCGCGTCGCCATCGGCCGCGCCATTGTGCGCCAGCCCAAGGCGTTCCTGTTCGACGAACCGCTCTCCAACCTCGATGCAGCGCTACGCGTGCAGATGCGCCAGGAGATCACCCGGCTGCAACGCCAGCTCGCCACCACCGCGATCTATGTGACCCACGATCAGGTCGAAGCCATGACCATGGCCGACAAGATCGTGGTGCTGAACGCTGGCCGGGTCGAACAGGCAGGATCGCCGCTGGAGCTCTACGACCATCCGGCGAACCTGTTTGTCGCGGGCTTCATCGGCTCGCCCAAGATGAACCTTGTCAGCGGCGCAGAGGCCGCCAAGCTCGATGCCTCCACCATCGGCATCCGCCCCGAACATCTGATCGCCAGCACCGAGGGCGAGGGCTGGAAGGGCACCGTCACCACCGCCGAGCATCTGGGCAGCGACACCTTCCTCTATGTCGATGTCCCCAATATCGGTCCGATGACGGTGCGCGTTACGGGCGAGGCTGGATTTAAAGCCGGATCGCCAGTGGTCCTTACCCCCGACCCCGCCCGCATCCATCGCTTCGACGCCAATGGGAAAGCCTGGTCGAAATGAAGCTGACCGGCAAAACAGCGGTCGTTACCGGCGGGGCGCGGGGTATCGGCCGCGCCATCGTCGAGCGCTATATCAAGGAAGGCGCGACCGTCGCCATCGCCGACCGGGCGGTAGCGGAGGCGGCTGCCCTGGCGCAGGAATGGGGCGACAAGGCTTTTGCCGTGCCGCTGGACGTCGGCGACTTGACCTCGATCAACGACATGGTGACCTCCGTCGTCAAACGCACCGGCGGGATCGACATCCTGGTGAACAACGCCGCCCTCTTCGATATGGGGCCGGTGCTGGAGGTGACGCCGGAGAGCATCGACAAGCTGTTTGCCGTCAATGTGAAGGGCCTGTTCCTGACCCTGCAAGCCGTCGCTCGCCAGATGGTCGAGCAAAAGCGGGGTGGCAAGATCATCAACATGGCCTCGCAAGCCGGTCGGCGCGGCGAAGCGCTGGTGTCGATCTATTGCGCGACCAAGGCCGCCGTGATCAGCCTGACCCAATCGGCAGGTCTCGACCTCATCCAATACAAGATCAACGTCAACGGCATCGCGCCGGGCGTGGTCGACACGCCGATGTGGGAAGAGGTCGATGCCCTCTTTGCCAAATATGAAAAGCGGCCGCTGGGCGAGAAGAAGCGCCTTGTCGGCGAAGCCGTCCCCTATGGCCGCATGGGACTGCCCGAGGATCACACCGGGGCAGCCGTGTTCCTAGCCTCCAGCGATGCCGACTTTGTCGTCGCCCAAACTCTCAACGTCGATGGCGGCAACTGGATGAGCTGAAGACGGCTCCCGAATCGCTTTTGGCATCCCCTATCACACCGCAAGTAACGGACAGAGCATCATGTACCTTGAAAAGTTCAAACTCACCGGCAAGACCGCCCTCGTCACCGGAGGCGGTCGCGCCATCGGTCTTGGCAGCGTCGAAGCGCTGGCGGAAGCGGGCGCCAAGGTCATCATCGCCGACTTCGACGAGGCGACCGCGAAAGAAGGCCAGGCGGCCATGAAGGCCAAGGGCTATGACGTCGATGTCGTGATCATGGATGTCACCAACCCGACCCGCGTGACGGAAGTGGCGGATGAGGTGTTCAAGAAGTATGGCAAGCTCGACATCCTGGTGAACAACGCCGGGATCGCACGCTCGGAAACCCCGGCCGAAACCGTGACCGACGAACATTGGCTCAATGTCATCGACGTCAATCTGAACGGCACCTTCTGGTGCTGCCGCGCCTTTGGCAAACACATGCTGGAGAAGGGGACCGGCACCATCGTCAATATCGGCTCCATGTCCGGCTTCATCGTCAACAAGCCGCAGGAACAGAGCTATTACAACGCCTCCAAGGCCGCCGTGCATCACCTGACCAAGTCGCTGGCCGCCGAATGGGGCGCACGCGGGGTGCGCGTCAATGCGGTCGCCCCGACCTATATCGCAACCCCGCTTAACGAGTTCGTGAAGTCGAAGCCGGATATGTACAAGGCCTGGCTGGACGGCACCCCCATGGCCCGCCTGGGCGAGATCGAGGAAATCGCCTCGGTCGTGCTGTTCCTGGCCTCCGACGCTGCCAGCCTGATGACCGGCAGCGTCGTGGTGGTGGATGGCGGCTACACCTGCTGGTAGAACCGGCAGATGAGGCAATTGGGGTGGTGAGCCTATGAGTGAGGCCTTCGTTGGTATCGATGTCGGCACCGGCAGCGCACGCGCCGGTGTCTTCGACAAGGGCGGGCGGCTGCTCGCCAGCGCCAAACACCCCATCCGCCTGTGGCAGGAGGCGGGCGGCATCGCCGAACAATCCTCGGCCGATATCTGGGCCGCTGTCTGCACGGCGACCAAACAGGCGGTCGCCGCATCGGGCATCGCGGTGGAGCGGATCGCGGGTCTCGGCTTCGATGCCACCTGCTCGCTGGTCGTGCTGGATGCCGGGATGCAGCCGGTCGCAGTTGGACCTTCGAACGACCCCCAGCGCGATATCATCGTCTGGATGGATCACCGCGCGGTGTCCGAGACCCGCGCCATCAACCAGAGCGGCGCCAAGGTTCTCGATTACGTCGGTGGTTCGATCTCGCCGGAGATGCAGTCGCCCAAGCTGCTGTGGTTGAAGCGGCACAAGCCCGCAAGCTTCGCCAAGGCGGCGCACTTCTTCGATCTGTCGGACTATTTGACCGCCCGCGCCACCGGCAGCCTTGCGCGATCGACCTGTACCGTCACCTGCAAATGGACCTACCTCGCCCACGAGAAATCCTGGGACGGGGAGTTCTTCAAGACCATCGGCCTCGAAGAGTTTCCAGCCGAAGGATACCAACGCATCGGTACCGAGATCGTCGAACCGGGTCATCCGCTGGGCAATGGCCTGACCGCTGTTGCCGCCAGTGCGCTCGGCCTCAAGCCCGGCACGCCGGTCGGCGCCTCGCTGATCGATGCCCATGCGGGCGGGGTCGGCACCGTGGGTGCTGTGGGCCCGAATGGGGAAGAACCCAATCCGCTGGGCCGGGTCGCCTATATCATGGGAACCTCCGCCTGCATCATGGCGACCACGGTCGATCCGCTGTTCGTCAAAGGCATCTGGGGGCCTTATCAATCGGCGATGATCCCCGGCTTCTGGTTGAACGAAGGTGGCCAATCGGCTGCCGGTGCCGCCATCGATTATCTGATGAAGCTGCATCCCGCCTATGACGAGTTGGAAAGCGCCGCCAAGGCCGATGGGCTTGCGCCATTGGAATGGTTGGAGCGCAAGATCCTTGATGCCACCGCCGCCTCCGACGCGGTGCTCCAGACCACCGGCCTGCATGTGGTGCCAGACCTGCTGGGCAACCGCTCGCCCTTCGCCGACCCGGATGCTCACGGCGTTATCTGCGGCCTCGATATGGAGCCGGGCATCGGCGGTTTGACCAAGCTGTATCTCGCCGCCCTATGCGGTCTTGGCTATTCGACGGCCCAGGTGATCGAAGCCTTCCGCGCCAAGGGCCTTGCCTGCGATACGCTGGTGATGAGCGGCGGTGCCTCGCGCAGTCCGCTGGTCCGCCAGATCATGGCCGACAGCACCGGCTGCACCGTCGCTTATCCCACCACCACCGAACCGGTCCTGCTGGGCGCCGCCATGTTGGGAGCCATGGCCGCGGGGCACTTCACCAGCCTGACCGAGGCGATGGCCGCCATGTCGAAAATCGGGTCCCTCACGTCCCCTGCCGACGGCGCCATCGCCGATTTCCATGCCAGGAAGCGCAAGGTCTTCGCCCTGATGCAGGACCTGGATCGGCAGGCCCGGGCGATCATGGCTTAAAAACTTCGTCATCCCGGTGCTCGACACCGGGATCTCCTCCGGGAGCTTGTCCAATTCCGACTGAGGCCACGTGGCAACGCACCCGGAGGAGACCCCGGGATCAAGTCCCGGGGTGACGTCTTTCTGCTGGGGCATCAACATCATGACCAAATGGCTTCTTAGCTGCGGCGATGCGCTGATCGATTTTGTTCCCGTCATGACCACCGACGGAAGCGGCGCCCTGCGGCCCGTCGTCGGCGGCTCCTGCATCAATATCCCCATCGCCATGAGCCGCCTGGGGGCCAGGGCGGGCTACATCGGCGGCCTTGCAACCGATATGTATGGCCAGATGATCGCGGATCATGCGGAAGCCTCCAAGGTCAGCCTCGACTTCGCCGACCGCTTCGATGCCCAGACCACCCTCGCTTTTGTGAAGCTGGTCGATGGTCATGCAAAATACGCCTTCTACGATCAGGCGACTGCCGCACGGATGTGGCAGTACCAGCCAGAGCGTTTTCCGTGGTCGGAGATCGCAGCCTTGCATGTCGGGTCGACAACCCTGATCGAAGATCCGACATCCTCGGAAACCCTGGCTCTGGTGCGCGGCGCCAAGGGCAAGACCACGCTTTCCTTCGATCCCAACTGCCGTCCGGGGCTGGTCGAGGATATCGCCGACTATCGGCGGCGGATGGCGGATTTTGCCACCTGCGCCGATCTGATCCGCCTGTCGGACGAGGACTTCGCCTATCTCTATGGTGACACGGATGAGGGCGAGGTCGCGGCCCGCCTGCTCGATAACGGTGCCAAGCTGGTCGTGCTGACGCGGGGTGGTGAAGGCGCCGTTGCCTGGCATTCCAAGGCCGGGGTCATCTCCATCGCCGCCCCCAAGGTAACGGTCGCGGACACCATCGGCGCCGGCGACACCTTCCTGGGATCGCTGCTGGTTGCGCTACAGGAGCGGGATGGCCTGGAGGATCTCGCCAAGCTGACGGAAGCCAAGCTGCGGGAAAGCCTGGAGTTTGCAGCCCGCTGTGCCGCCATCACCTGCTCCCGCCCCGGCGCCAATCCTCCCTGGCGGGAGGAAGTTGGCGCCTAAAACTAACTCGCAGGCTGCCCAAGGCAGCCGGGCCAATCCTCCCTGGCGGGAGGAAGTTGGCGCCTAAAACTAACTCGCAGGCTGCCCAAGGCAGCCGGGCCAATCCTCCCTGGCGGGAGGAAATTGGCGCCGGAAGCTAGAAGATCAGGCAGCCAGAACCGCCCGATTATCTTGGGCGTAAGTCTCAAGCGATCGCGGCTTGTGACCGGTGAGCGTTTCGACCCCTTCGCTGACCGGCGATGTCCAGCCTTCACGCACCGGATGGAAGATCGCGGCGAGGAAATTGGCATAATCCGCCGGAACTCCCGCCCCCGTCAGCAACGATACAAAGGCCGCGTCGTCGATGGCCTGATAGGCCACGGGCTTGCCAAGAACGCGCGAAAGCAGCGCCGCCGCCTCGCCATAGCCAACCGCTTCCGGCCCGGTCAGGTTGAAAGCCTTGCCGTCGAAACGGGATGTCGTGAGAGCTGCCGCCGCACTGTCAGCAATGTCGCGGACGTCGATAAAGCTCGATTTCCCGTTCCCCGCTGGAACCGCGATGGCTCCATGGTCGATACCCGCTTTCCAATAGCCGTGAAAGTTATCGGCAAACCAATTCGGCCGCAGGATCACATAGGGGACGCCCGACTTCTCAAGGACAATCTCCATCTGCCGATACGGGATCGAATCATCGGCATCGACGCCAAAGACGCTCTGCAGCACGATTTTGACCTTGCGGGCCACGGCGGCTTCGACCACCGGCAACAGCAAGTCCCGCACATTGACGTATCCAGCCGGGGACATCACGAACACGCGATCTACCCCAGCGAAAGCCGCCTCGAAAGTTGCGGGGTCGGCATAGTCGAACGTGACCCCTTCGGCCCCGGCAATTGCCTTGCCTGACCGGCTGGCAGCCTTCACCGCCTCGCCCTTCGCCAGCAGCGCTTGAACCAGCGGTTGACCGACATTCCCGCTAGCCCCTAGTACCAAAATCTTTCCAGCCATCACGCTTCTCCCTATAGGTATCCATTAGAAACCATGTTTCTATGAGATAGATACCTATGCATAAGAAATCGCGGAAGAAGGCACTTTGAACTCACAAGGTTTCCCCAAGGTAACCGGCCCATCGGACGACAAAGCCACTCCGACCATGCCGCCCTATAATGTTTTCGAGGATCGCTGCCCGACCCGCCTGGTGCTGGAGCGGCTAGCGGACAAATGGGCAGTGCTGATTCTTGCCCGGTTGGAGCCTGGGCCAGTCCGCTTCAACCATCTGCGGCGCGGGATCAAGGGCATCTCGCAGAAGGTTCTATCGCAGACCCTGAAACGGCTGGAACGCGACGGGCTGATTTCCCGCAGCGTCTTTGCCAGCGTGCCGGTCACGGTGGAGTATGCACTGACGCCCCTGGGGCGAACATTGACCGAGACGATCTCCGCTCTTGCCCATTGGGCGGAGAATAACATGGACGCCGTCCTGGCAGCCCAGGCTGCCTATGATGGAGCCGCGGTCTGACGTCTAACCCGCCAGGCGGCGCACAAAAACCTCGCCGGAATAGGTGTGCATGTAGATGACACGCCCGGTCCGACCGCCGGTGGCTTCGGCCAGGACGGGGATACCCAGGCGATGCAGGCTGTCGATGGCGATGGCGACGTTCGATGTGGCAACCTTGGTGGCCTGGCCCTCGCTCGTTGCCGCCGCACCGAAGATCTTTGCGTCGAGATCGCTGGCGCGGCTGCCATAGGCAGCCATCTTCTCGACCAGAGCCGGTATTGCGACATCGCCGTAGCGAAGATCGCGACTGCCTTGTTTAGATTTCGCCAGCACGTAGTGATTCATCGCGCCGATTCGCCGACGCCGGTCAAAAAGGCAGACGGCAACACAGGATCCAAGAATGGTGGAGATGACAGCAGGCTCCTGCGAGCCCACAACTTCACCTTGGGTGAGGAAATAGCGGGGAACCGCTTCTTCATCGTTGTCGAATGCCACCGCCATAGTCCGTCATCCTTTGAGGATTACCCTGCATATCCTCAAAGGTGCCTGTCGGCGGGGATTTCGCCTATTCGGCTAGGGAGCTTAACCGCGCTCTAAACCCCTGGCCTAATCACGCAGCCGTTTTGGCCTGTTTATCGGGATTGCGGGCCATCCAGTCGGTTCCCCAGGACCAGAGCGCGCGCAAAACAGGCTCCAGGCTGCGTCCTTCCTCGGTCAGGGAATAATCCACACGCGGCGGGACCTGGGCATAGACCTTGCGCTCGACCATCCCTGCCTCTTCCAGTTCGCGCAGTTGCTTGACCAGCATACGCTGGGTCACGCGGCTATTGAGTTTCCGCTGCAATTCATTGAAGCGATAGGTCTTTTCCAACAGATGAAACAGGATCACGCCCTTCCATTTGCCATCGATAGGAGCCAGAGCCGCTTCGATGGAGCAGCCGGGCGCGCACTCGAAATTCCGCTTCTTCATGACCATGGCGCCGCCCCTCGAGTGGTATCCAAAAGTGTACTATATGCAGTTTTATGCCGTATTCACGCAAATGCGATCCTACTGCATATCGAGGGCATAAAACAGCCTTCAAGGAGTAAGCAGTCATGAAAGCCATCGGTTTCCGCAACGCCGGTCCGGTCGACACCCTGATCGATCTGGACTTACCCGCGCCTCAGCCCGGTCCCCGCGATCTGGTCGTCAAGGTCGAGGCAGTGTCGGTCAATCCGGTCGATGTGAAAGTGCGCGCCGGATCGCAGCCCGCCGAAGGCCAGAGCCGGATCCTGGGGTTCGATGCCGCCGGGACCGTACAGGCGGTCGGCTCGGAGGTGACCCTGTTCCAGCCGGGCGACCAGGTCTTTTATGCGGGACAGATCGACCGTCCCGGCTCCAACAGCGAGCTGCATCTGGTGGACGAGCGCATCGTCGGCCGCAAGCCCGCAAGCCTCTCTTTTGCCGAAGCCGCCGCCCTGCCGTTGACAGCGATCACGGCCTGGGAACTGCTGTTCGACCGGCTTGCCGTGCCCTATGGCGTCAAGACGCAGATGGGTACGCTGTTGATCTTGAACGGCGCAGGCGGGGTCGGATCAATCCTGATCCAACTGGCCCGCAAGCTGACCGGCCTCACAATCATCGCCACCGCTTCACGCCCCGAGACGGAAGCCTGGGTGAAGCAGATGGGCGCCCATCATGTCATCAACCATCACAAGCCCCTGCCCGAGGAGCTGAAGCGCATCGGCATTCCCCAGGTAGATTATGTGGCCAGCCTGACCGGCACCGACAAACAACTGCCGGTCCTGCCGGAGATTATCGCGCCCCAAGGCAAACTGGCCCTAATCGACGATCCGGAAAGCCTCAACATCCGCCCCTTCAAGATGAAGAGCATCACGGTCGCCTGGGAACTGAAGTTCACCCGCCCGATGTTCAAAACCGCCGACATGATCGAGCAGCACCGACTGCTGAACGAGGTCGCGGATCTGGTGGACGCGGGCGTGCTCCGCACGACCCTGACCGCGGATCTGGGCAAGATCACAGCCGGGAACCTGCAGCGCGCCCACAAGATTGTGGAAAGTGGCAGCGCCATCGGCAAATCAGTCCTGGGAGGCGGCTTCTAACCTCGCCTAGCTAGGACGCGCGCGGACGCTCGAATGTCGCGCGCGCCACCTGACATTGTCCGCGTACAAAACAGTCGGCCCCATGGTCGTTCACCATGCCCATCGCCTGCATGAAGGCATAGACGGTGGTGGGGCCGACAAAACTCCAACCGAGCTTCTTCAGATCCTTGGACAGTTGCACTGATTCTGGGGTCGTCGAGACCGTGCCGCGCTTGCCATGCTCCACGGGGTCCGGCTCGTACTTCCAGAAGAAGGCGCCAAGCGAACCATACTGACGTCGCATCTCTTGCGCCCGTTTGGCATTATTGATGGTCGATACGATCTTGCCGCGATGGCGCACGATGCCGGCATCCTTCAGCAGCCTCTCGACATCCGCGTCCCCAAACGCCGCGATCTTGTCGATATCAAAGCCCGCAAAGGCAGCCCGGAAATTCTCGCGCTTCACCAAAATCGTTCGCCAGCTCAAACCTGACTGAAATCCCTCAAGACAGATCTTCTCAAACAGTTTGGTATCATCATCGACCGGAAAGCCCCATTCGGTGTCGTGATAGTGGGGAAACTCGACCTCGGCGGCAGCCCACCGGCAACGCGTCTTCCCCTCGTCTCCCAACGCCGTCTGATCCATTCCGACCGTCCTTTGCTTTTTCGTGCCGCGATCTTACCTGAAAACGAGAACAAAAAGCAAACATCAAACCCGCCATGCCCTGGCGGATATTGACGGCGGCGCCCTGCCCGGTTACGCCCTATCCCCTTAACTTTTGCTCGATTGGGGTCAAACACCAATGTCCGTCTCCCGCAATATCGCTCTCGCAGCCAAGGCCTGGCCGTTCGAAGAAGCCCGCAAGCTTCTCAAGCGCTACGAGAGCAAAGCGCCGGAGAAAGGCTATGTCCTGTTCGAGACCGGCTATGGCCCCTCGGGCCTGCCGCACATCGGCACCTTTGGCGAAGTTGCCCGCACCACCATGGTGCGCCGGGCATTCGAGACCATGTCCGACATCCCGACCAAGCTTTTCTGCTTCTCGGACGATATGGACGGCCTACGCAAGGTGCCGGACAATGTGCCGAACAAGGACCTGATCCGCGCCAACCTCGGCATGCCTTTGACCAAGGTGCCGGACCCCTTCGGCACGCACCCGAGCTTTGGCGAGCATAACAACGCCCGCCTGCGCGCCTTCCTCGACAGCTATGGCTTCGAGTATGAGTTCAAGTCGGCAACCCAGATGTATCAGTCCGGCGCCTTCGACAAGACGCTGCTGATGTATCTGGCCCATTACGACAAGCTGATGGATATCATGCTCCCGACTCTGGGCGAGGAGCGCCGTCAGACCTATTCGCCCTTCATGCCCATCTGCCCACGCACGGGCCATGTGCTCCAGGTCGGCATCGTCGGCCATGACGTTCAGGCTGGTACCGTCAGCTACAAAGACCCGGAAACCGGCGATCTCGTCACCGTTCCGGTCACCGGCGGCCATTGCAAGCTGCAGTGGAAGGCCGACTGGTCGATGCGCTGGGTCGCGCTTGGCGTCGACTACGAAATGGCGGGCAAGGACCTCATCTCCTCGGTCGAGCAATCCTCGAAGATCGCCCGCGCCGTTGGATCCAACCCGCCCGAAGGCTTCAATTACGAGCTGTTCCTGGATCAGAACGGCGAGAAGATCTCGAAGTCCAAGGGCAATGGCCTGACGATGGAAGACTGGCTGAAGTATGCCCCGGACGAGAGCCTGGCGCTGTTCATGTATCAGCAGCCGCGCCGCGCCAAGCGCCTCTATTTCGATGTCATCCCGAAGGCTGTCGACGAATACATCACCTTCCTGACCAAGTTCCCGGAGGAGCCGGTCGAGAAGCAGGTGGAGAACCCTGTCTGGCACATCCATGGCGGCAAGCCACCACGCACGTCGGTGCCGCTATCCTTCGCGATCCTGCTGAATCTCGCCAGCGTGATCTCGGCCGAGAGCGACGATGTGCTCTGGGGCTTCATCTCGCGGTATGCCCCTGGCACCAGCAAGGAAACCAGCCCGCTGCTAGCGCGCCTCGTCGGCTACGCGCTGGTTTATTTCCAGGATTTCGTGAAGCCGACCAAGAAGTACCGCGCCGCCACCGACCTCGACCGCGCAGCGCTGCTGGACCTCAAGGCAGAACTGGAGAAGGTGGCGGACGATGCCACGCACGAAGACTTCCAGAACGCCGTCTATGAAGTCGGCAAGCGCCACCCCTATGGCGAACTGCGCGACTGGTTCAAGGCGATCTATGAGGTCATGCTGGGTCAGGAACAAGGCCCGCGCATGGGCAGCTTCATCGCGCTCTATGGCCGCAAGGAAACCATCAAGCTGATCGACGAGGCGCTGGCGGGTAAGCTGCTGGCGGCCTGAAACCGAGTAGGGTCAACGCAACACCAACCCGCGGTTACACTTAATCCTCGGGTTGGTGAGGACGCAGCCAAACCTGCATCACCTCGCTCCAGACACGCCCTCCGGCGTTGAAGGAAGCTGGATCGCTGCAGGCCCCTGTGATGACAAAATCGCAGGCAGAGATCTCCTGCCCGTCTTTTGTCTTGCGGCCATTGGGGGTCGCACAGCGGCGTAACTTGAAGATCGGGTCTCGGCGCGCAGCCAACGCGGCCTCGCCCATACAGGCATAACCTTCGGGATGCTCGCTGAACAGATCGCCGAAGAACATCCCTTCGAAGAGTGTGAAGTCCTGGCCATTGGAAGCGATGCGGACATCCTCCGCTTCGGGCTCCTGACCAATGATCATGTAGATCCCGACTTTGACGCCCAGGACGTTCGTGCGAGCCAGAAGGCAGGAGGAAACCCGGCGGCGTTCCGTTTCGGTCATCGCCCGGTCGGCCCAATCGGGTACTAAGCCCTCAGCTCCCCGGAAAACATAGTCTGCGCCATCGACACTGATATGCGCCTCCACCTCAGGCCCGAGGGCGCAGGAAATGATGTAGGAGAGCAGCTTGCGCCCTTTTTCCGTCTTTTCCTGGCCCGTGGGATTGAGATCAATCTTACGCACCGGCGACGACTGAGCGAGCAGCCCCGATGGCAGCAGCAAAGCTGCCACCATCAGGAGTGAACGGCATACCTGTCGCCGCATGATACTCAGCGCGCCAGAGGAGCGGCAGCCAGCGCGGAAAGCGCACGGCGCAGTTCGATCACGGCGCCATTGCCGGTCTCGATACCATTGCCGGTCTCGATACCATTGCCGGTCTCGATACCATTGCCGGTCTCGATACCGTTAGCCGACTCCAGACCGTTGAACACAACCGCACCGCGGATGTTACCGGCGTAAGCGGGAACCGCAGTGGCGGTCAAGAGGGCGGCGACGGCGATAATCTTGAGGCTTTTCATTTTTTGTTGCCCTTTGCAAACGTTAACGATGCATTAACATGTATCATCGATACCTCTATCGTCCAGCCGGAAATCGGTCCCAATTTTCTTGTCACAGATATCTGTAATTGCTGAATTTATTCAAAGAGAAGGGCCATTATTCCAATAACGAACACCAGATATGCGGTTAATAAATATCGCCTATTGATTAATTTTATAAAAGCAAACGGGCGGGAGATTGCTCTCCCGCCCGCTTTTCCACCCCGAACTCGGGCTCGGCTTGAACGCCGAGCCTTTTTTAGTTCTTCGCTTTATCGACCAGCTGGTTGGCCTTCAGCCACGGCATCATGGCGCGCAGCTTGGCGCCGACTTCTTCGATCGGATGGGCTGCAGCGTTGCGGCGCATCGCCTTGAAGGAGGGGGTGCCGGCAGCGTTTTCCAGCATCCAGTCGCGGGTGAAACGACCCGACTGGATGTCTTCGAGAACGCGCTTCATTTCCTTCTTGGTTTCTTCGGTGATGATGCGCGGGCCGGTCACGTAGTCGCCGTATTCGGCGGTGTTCGAGATCGAGTAGCGCATGGTGGCCATGCCACCTTCATACATCAGATCGACGATCAGCTTGGTTTCATGCAGGCATTCGAAATAGGCCATTTCCGGAGCATATCCGGCTTCGACCAGGGTTTCGTAACCAGCTTGGATGAGCGCGGTCAGACCGCCGCAGAGAACGGCCTGTTCGCCGAAGAGATCGGTTTCGCACTCTTCCTTGAAGCTGGTCTCGATGATGCCTGCACGGCCGCCGCCATTGGCCGAGCCATAGGACAGCGCGACTTCAAGCGCATTGCCGGTGGCGTTCTGATAAACGGCAACCAGGGTCGGCACGCCGCCGCCCTTGAGGTACTCCGAGCGCACGGTGTGGCCGGGGCCCTTCGGTGCGATCATGAACACGTCGAGATCCGGGCGCGGCACGATCAGGCCGAAGTGCATCGAAAGACCATGGGCAACGGCCAGAGCGGCGCCCTGCTTCATGTTGTCCTTCAGGAAGGCGGTGTAGAGCGCGCCATGATGCTCATCGGGAGCCAGAACCATAACGACGTCGGCAACCTTGGCTGCCTCTTCCGGCGCCATGACCTTGAAGCCGGCTGCTTCGGCCTTGGCGGCCGTGGCCGAACCCGGACGAAGCGCAATGATGACTTCCTTGACGCCCGAATCGCGCAGGTTCAGCGCATGGGCATGACCCTGGCTGCCATAACCGACAATGGCAACGCGCTTCGACTTGATCAGATTCACGTCGGCGTCGCGATCGTAATAAACACGCATGGGAGAGTCCTCGATACTTTAGAGCGATATTGGTTGCGTTATAGGCGTTAGAAGCCACCAGCGCCACGGCTGATGGCAACGATGCCGGTGCGGCTGACTTCAACCAGACCGAGCGGCGCCATCAGTTCGACGAAGGCGTTGATCTTTTCCGAGCTGCCGGTGATTTCGAACACGAAGCTTTCCGTGGTCGAGTCGACGGCACGCGCGCGGAAGATATCGGCGATCCGCAAGCTTTCGACACGCTTCTCTCCCAGGCCGGCGACCTTGACGAGCGCCAGTTCGCGCTCGACATGGGCACCGTCGGAGGTGAGGTCGTGGACCTTGTGGACCGGAATAAGACGGCCGAGCTGAGCCTTGATCTGTTCGATGATCTGCTCGGTACCCGACGTGACGACAGTGATGCGCGAGCGATGGCCCGAGGTATCGACCTCGGCCACCGTCAGGCTTTCGATATTATAGCCGCGCCCGGAAAACAGGCCGACAACACGGGCGAGGATGCCCGGCTCGTTATCGACCAGGATCGCGAAGGTATGGCGCTTCAAAGGCTGGGTCTGCTGCATTTAGGTATTCCTGGAGTAGGTCAAGAGCGAGCGAAGGGAAGCCAAGATCCTCATACGAGGATCTTGCCTGCCTCGATCGCGTCTTCGTCCGCGTGATCCTCCGGACCGAGCAGCATTTCATGATGGCCGTGACCCGATGGGATCATCGGGAAGCACATTTCCTTCTCGTCCACCGCGATATCGACCACGCAGGGACGCGGATCGGCCAGCATCGCCTTGATGGTATCATCAAGCTGATCCAGGCGTTCGGCACGGTAGCCACCAGCGCCAAAAGCCTCTGCCAGCTTCACGAAATCGGGCAAGGCTTCGGAATAGCTTTCCGAATAGCGCCCACCGTGCAGCAGTTCCTGCCACTGGCGGACCATGCCCATATAGCGGTTGTTCAGGATGAAGATCTTGACCGGCAGGCGGTATTGCACCGCGGTCGAGAGTTCCTGGATGTTCATCAGGATCGACGCTTCACCGGCAATATCGACAACCAGCGCATCCGGATGGGCAAGCTGCACACCGATGGCGGCCGGGAAGCCGTAGCCCATGGTGCCGAGGCCACCCGAGGTCATCCAATGTTTGGGGGCATCAAAGCCGAAGTGCTGGGCAGCCCACATCTGGTGCTGACCCACTTCGGTTGTGATGTAGGTATCGCGGCCCTTGGAAAGCTCCCACAGACGGCGGATCGCGTGCTGCGGCTTAATGATGCTGCCGCCCTGGTGATACTTGAGCGACTGGCGACGGCGCCATTCTTCGATCTGGCCCCACCAGGCGGACTTCGCCTCGGCATCCCACTTGGCTTTGCGCGCGCGCCAGCCATCCAGCAGAGCCTGAAGCACCTCAGCGACATCACCCACCACCGGCACATCGACCATCACGGTCTTATTGATCGAGGAGGGATCGATATCGATGTGGATCTTCTTGCTGTCTGGCGAGAAGAGATCGAGCTTGCCGGTCACACGGTCATCGAAGCGCGCACCCACGTTCAGCATGACGTCGCAGTCATGCATCGTGAGGTTGGCTTCGTAGGTTCCGTGCATGCCGAGCATGCCCAGGAACTGCTTGTCCGAGGCAGGATAGGCACCCAGCCCCATCAGGGTCAGGGTAATCGGGAAGCCGGTTTCATGGGCGAATTCCTGCAGCAGCTTGCAGGCCTTATCGCCCGAATTCACGACGCCGCCACCGGCATAGATCACCGGGCGCTTAGCAGACGCCAACAGATCCAGCGCCTCATTGATCCGCCCCGCATCGCCCTGCTTCTTGGGGCGATAGGTGCGATGTTCGACCGATTCCGGCGAGGTGTAGGTGCCCGTCGCGAACTGGATATCCTTGGGCAGGTCGATCACGACCGGACCCGGACGGCCCGAGCGGGCGACATAGAAGGCTTCGTGGATGATACGGGCGAGGTCGTCCACATCCTTCACGAGGTAATTATGTTTGGTGCAGGCGCGGGTGATGCCGACGGTGTCGCATTCCTGGAAAGCGTCCGACCCGATGAGATGGGTCGCGACCTGACCGGTGAAGCAGACCAGCGGCACGCTATCGAGCATGGCATCGGTCAGACCGGTGACCGCATTGGTCGCGCCGGGACCGGATGTCACCAGCACGCAGCCGACCTTGCCGGTCGTGCGCGCATAGCCTTCAGCCGAATGCACCGCAGCCTGTTCGTGGCGTACGAGAATGTGGCGTACCGCGTTCTGCTGGAAAATTGCGTCGTAGATCGGCAGCACGGCGCCGCCAGGATAGCCGAAAATGATCTCGACGCCCTGGTCCTTCAGCGCTTGCAGCACGATCTCCGCTCCAGTCATCTTCTGTCGCGTATCGGCCATAGCGTTGTTCCTCGTACCCTTCTTTTCTATCGCGGGCCTTATAGACCCACAGGGTTCTTAAAGTTACCGCCGCAACGAAGTGCTGCGGCGGGAGGGTCACGCTACGGGCGGGAGGTTACAATGGTCAACGCGATTTTACGCAAGGGTCGCGAAGATTTTTCTCAAGCCTGCGACAGATTCTTGCGGATCGATGCGTAAAGCGTCGGGCAACTGATGGCGAAACCACGTGCTTTGGCGCTTGGCATATTGGCGAGAGGAGGCTTTGGCCTGCTCCACCGCCGCCGCCAGATCGATCTCGCTCCGCAGATATGCCAGCAATTCCGGCACTCCAAGCGCCTTCATGAGCGGCAAAGCCGGATCCAGATGAGCAACGGACCGCGCTTCTTCCAGCGCCCCCTTCCCCATCATGAGATCGAAGCGTCGGTTGATCCGCTCATGCAACATCGTGCGTGTCGGCTCCACCACCGCCGTGACAAAGCGCCAGCCAGCGGGGGGACCGGAGCGCGGGCGTTTCATCCAGCTTGAGATCGGCTCACCGCTCGCCTTGAAAACTTCCCAGGCGCGGATCAGCCGCTGCGTATCCCCAACAGGCAGGCGCGCGGCAGCTTCTGGATCGAAAGCTGCCACTTCGGCATGGAAAACCTCCGGGCCAATAGCCTTTCGACGGGCCGTCGCCTCGGCCCGCACCTCGGCAGAAACCTCGGGCATATCGGAGAAGCCCTGCATAAGCGCCCGGATATAAAGCCCGGTGCCGCCGACCAGGATCGGCAGCCCCTCCGTCTGCTCCAGTGCGGCCACCGCCAGTTCCCTCCAGCGCTGGGCATCGCAGGGATCGGTCGCGGGCAACACGCCATAAAGCCGGTGCGGCGCCGCCGCCAGATCATCGGCTTCCGGCCGGGCGGTCAGCAGCGTCAGATCGGCATAGATCTGGCTGGCATCGGCATTGATGATCGTACCGCCGGTCTGGTTTGCAATCTCGATCCCAAGCGCGGACTTGCCGCTCGCTGTCGGACCCGCCAGGATGAGCGCCGTTTTCTCCCGCCCGCTTTTGGGCTCGCCGATGGATACGCTCGCACTCATGTCTCAGTTCCTGGTTCTGACCGCCAAGCCCGGCAGCAATGTCCTCGACGATAACACGCTCGCCCACCTGCCTGCGTCCCTGGGCAAACCCAATGTGCTCGCCGCCGGTGAAGCGGTCGAGTTCGCAGTGTCCAGCGATCCCCGGGCAGAGGTTCGCGCCTCTCTAGCCGGTCTGGCTGTGGATGTGAACTTCGTTCCCGCCGCGAGTCGCCGCAAAAAGCTGCTGGTCGCCGACATGGAATCGACCATGATCGAAAATGAGATGCTGGACGAACTGGCGGCCGAGATCGGCATCGGCCCCCAGATCGCCGCCATCACGAGCCGCTCTATGCGGGGCGAGATTGATTTCGCGACCTCGGTCAAGGAACGGGTGGCGATGCTGAAAGACCTGCCGCTCGCCATCATGGACAAATGCGCTGCCGAGATCCGGGACATGGCCGGCGCCAAGACCTTGATCGCCACTTTGAAGAAGCACGGCTGCCACACGGTCATCGCCACCGGCGGCTTTACCTATTTTTCCGAGCCTGTGCGCCAGCGCCTCGGTTTCGATGAGGCCCACGGTAATATTCTGGAACTGGCTGACGGCAAGCTTACCGGCACCATCGTTGAGCCGGTCTTCGATCGCGCTTCCAAGGAAAAGACCCTACGGTCGGTCGCCGCCCGCCTGGGCCTTGATCTGTCGCAAACGGCAGGCGTAGGCGATGGTGCCAACGACCTGGATCTACTGGCAGCAGCAGGGCTGGGCGTTGCCTTCCATGCCAAGCCCGTCGTCGCCGAAGCCGCCCGCTTCCGGGTCGACCACGGCGATCTGACAGCCTTGCTATATCTTCAGGGATACAGCAAGGCGGAGTTCGCAGCATAATTTACTCGAGGGATCCAGCGACCGGCGAAAGATAATCCTTATAGTTCAGAGACTGCAGGAAAGTCCGGCCCATGGCTTCGGTCAGGGAACCTGCCGAGTTGCAGATCACTCCTTGTGAAACGAAGTTCCGCCAGGCGCTGGAGAACCCCATGCACTCCGTGCGTTTACCGGCCTTGGTGGAACTGAACATCAGATAGCGATACTCAGCCGCTCCGTTATCCACAGCACCATTGGTTCCAAATTCAACTTCGGTATCCCGGAACCAGCTGGAACTCGTTGTCATCGCCCTGATGGTCGTATCGCTGAAGGTACAATGGGCGCGGGTTTCCCGGAAGTTGACCGTCCCCCAGAAACTGCCCTTCCTGAAATTCGTGTAGATATGTTCCGAGTAGCAGGATGTATTATCCATCGTATTGAAAGTCCGCCGCTGGGCCACAGTTCGCCAATCCCCGCTTTCCCAGCCCTTGAGCGCCGACGAGATCGGAACTTCCGCAAGCGGAACCGGCTGATATTCACTCCAAGACGCCTGGGCAGCACCCGTCCACAAAGCTAAACCCACCAAAGTAGAAACAAGAAGACGCATTAATTTTTTTCCATCGTGCAAGATATTTAGCGCTAGCTATCGACTAAACTCAGGGAATTGGAACGATTATCTTTTGACGATCCCCTTTAACGCTTCCTCAAGCAATTCCGCCGACACCTGACCGTCAACAGCGGCGCAGGCATATCCGGTCAAAAGGGTTCGATTTCCATTCTGATAACCTCGCCACGAGGCGCAGGACCGTTCGACATTGCCGCGCAAGGCTTTGAACTTGACCACCTCGACCTCACCCAGCGCTCCCTCGATCTTTCCGAGATCAGCTTTATCACTAATGGTTGCGCCGCGAAAATCACTCAACATCTGAATGAAATCGCGAGCAGCTTCATAGCTGAAAGGCCCTCTATCATTAGTCTGATAACTGAACCAGCCATAGGGTTTATCGGTAGTTTTACTGGCGCCGAAGATAATGGAATCCGATTGCGCAATAATAACGCCGCCACCCAAATCGTTCACCTGGACCCCTCGCCTGATAGGGTATCTAGCTGCAAGCTCGGGAGTAGGGGCGATCCGAATCTGCGCCACGTCTTCGTCACGAAACTCAGCCCTGGCGGGCAGAGCAGAAATCAACACAAGACCAACAAGTAAACCCAGCAAACGCATAATCGAGCTCCCGGTACTTTCGAGAACTCTACTAAAAGAGGCAGATCGCTCGTCAAGGCAATTTTAACGCGCCTCTGACACCCTCAACCAACGCTGAACGAGCATTCCGTAAGATTGAAAGGAACTGACTGAGCAGATCATCGACCAGCTGCCGCTAGCAGGCTGGCGATAGGGCTGGTTACAGGTACCCCCCTTTTGCACAGTTTGGCCGCTTCGGCCATCGAGGCTTGCCCAAGGGCCACAACCGCAGCTCCCTGGGCATAAGCCGCGTCAGCAAACTCGGCTATACAAGCAAGATAGCCTGCCAGATCGCCTGCCTTGAAAAGATCCCAGGCACCCGGCACCAATCGAAGTTCAAACGCGGCCTTATGCTTCCGAGCCATCTCCGTAAAAATCGCCCGGGTAACGGCCTCTGTCGCCGAAACCGTGTAGAGCACCACCGCCTTGCGGCCACCCTTCAGTGCGGCTTCGGCCAAGGCTCCGTCTGCCCGAACCACCGGCATGCTCATCCGCTTCTGCGCTTCAACAACAGATGGCCCCAGGCTCGAGCAACTGAGCAGAACGGCGTCCGCCTGCGATGACAGGGCATGGAGAGCGGCAATCGTATCCGTCGCGGTCATGGAGGTAAGACCACCCGCTTTCTCGACCGCCGCCAGTAGATCCGGGCGTACCGAATGGCGTAAGACCACATCAGTCCAGCCAAGCTGTTTTAAAGCGGCATTGAAGACATCTATATTACTATGGGCAGTATGAAGGCAGGCGATCTGCATCAATCGATCGTCCGAAGCGGCAAGGCAGTAATGGCCTGCGCAATCAAGGTTGCAACCGCCGCCATATTAGCATTCATGGCCGAAACCTGCCCGTCATAACCGGCACCGGCGGGGCGGCGTTCAGCAAACTGCTGACTGGCCAGCACCTTGCCGCTTTCGGCATCGAGAACCGTCCAACGACCCGTTACCTCGGCCCGCCCGCCTTCGTTCAGCGCAAAGCGCGCTATATCGACGCCGACCTCGTAATCGAAGGATTGACGGCCACGACCGGGCGCGGGGGTCACAAGGTCGCGCGGCAGCAGCAGCTGAAGATTCTCCGCCACCACCCGCGTCACGCCGACCCCCAGGCGCTCGCCCCAGCGATGCCCATCGACCGGCTTCAGCTGATTGGCGCCGTCCCGTTCGACAAATTCGGCACGGTCGAGAAACTCCGGCAGGGCCGTCGGGCTGACCACGATGGCGGCAGGGCGCAAAATCGCGATGACCGGAGGTGCGACACCCGCGGCAGCTTCGGCCTTCAAAACATAAAGCGTCGGGGCGCCAAGCTGCTGATTCTTCAGCACCTCACACGCTGACAGGGCCAAAAGCGCGCTCGCCAAAATAAGCGGACGGATCATCTCTGCTCTTTCCTGCCCACCAGCAGGGCATTGGGGTTGCGTTCCAGCGTCTCGGCAAAGGCCTTCAAGGCCCGGGTGCTGGCCGCCAGATTGCGCAGGATCTGGTCGAGATCATAGCGCTGCGGGGATCCCGGCGCCACCAGACCTCCCGCCCCCGCCATCAGGCTCTGCGCTTCTTTTAACGTGGCATCGAGCTGCTTGAGCGTCGATTTGCTCTGTGCCGACAGCGCGACCACTTCGGTATCGGCATGTTTCAGTAGTGTCCTGACATCGCCCGACAGGCTTTCCATTGAACGACGGATCTCGTCTGCCGCTGCGGCCGCAGCCTGGGTTGCCTTCTGAACTTCGCTTGCCAGCGGATCTACCTTTTCGTTCAGCGTGTCTGCCATCTTCGCGATCGAATCGGCAGCCTTGGCAGCGTTGGCTAAGATCTGCGGAATTTCTGGCGTGGCGAGCAGTTTTTCCAGGCTGACCGCACTGCGGGTCAGCGCCGCCGCTAGTTCAGCCACAGGCAGGCTTTCCAGAGTTTCACGCACCTGATCGAAGCTCGACTTCAGGGTCGGCACTTCTGGCACGGATCGATCGATACCGGAAAGTTGGGGTTCGCCTCCGCGCACGAAATTAAGCTCAACCATCAGCTGACCGGTGACGAAACTGACCTGCGTGAGGCGTGCGCGCAGGCCACGCTCCACCATGTCCTCGACCTTGGGCACAGTGCCGGAGCCGATGACATTCACCGCCCCGTCCTCAAATTCCATATAGACGGGAATGGAGACACGGCCGGTGGCATTGGGATCGAAGCGCAGCTGGATCGCCTTGACATAGCCGACCCTGACCCCTCGGAAGGTAACGGGCGATCCGACATTCAGCCCCGCGACCGAGCCATCGAAAAAGGCGACGGCTGTCTGCTTGCGACTGAAGATATTGGCCCCGGAAAACATGAAGACGGCCAGCACGGCCAGCACACCGCCGCCGATAACAAAGCCGCCGATCAGGCGCGGATTGGCGCGCAGGCCCATCGTATCACTCCTTCTCGCCGCGGCTCAGGAAACGCCTGACCGCGGGCAGATCGCTATTCGCGGCAAGCTCGCGCGGATTGCCGTGGGCTATCGCGGTTCGTGTTTCGGCGTCCAGAAAAATCGAATTATCAGCAACGGTAAAGATCGACGGTAATTCATGCGTCACCATGACGATGGTCGATCCCAGACTGTCGCGTAACTGCAGGATCAGATCGTCGAGCCTGCGGGAAGAGATGGGATCGAGCCCCGCCGAAGGCTCATCGAAAAACAGAATATCCGGATCCAGCGCGATGGCGCGGGCAAGACCGGCTCTCTTGCGCATGCCGCCGCTGATCTCGCTCGGAAAAAACTCTTCGAACCCTCGCAGTCCCACCAGCGCCAGCTTGACCGACACCAGTTCGGCGATATCGCGGTCCGACAGTTCGGTATATTGCTCCAGGGGCAGCGCCACATTTTCGGCCAGGGTCATGCTGGACCAGAGCGCGCCGGACTGGAACAGAATGCCCATGCGCCGCCCCAGTTCGGCCCGGCGCTCGTCGCTGGCCTCCCAATAGCTCTCGCCGTCATAGCGCACGGTGCCGCGCTTGGGCCGGATAAGGCCCGTCATATGCTTCATCAAGGTGCTTTTGCCGCAACCCGATCCGCCCATGATCACGAAGATCTCGCCCCGCGCGATCTCGAAATTGAGATCTTTCTGGACGACATAGTCGCCGAAGATCATGTCGAGATCGCAAACCTCGATACGGGGTTTATTCTCGACCACTCAAATCCCCAGGCGCTGTAGAAGCACGGCGAAAATTGCGTCGCAAATGATGATGTAAAGAATGCCGCTGACCACGGCCTTCGTCGTTGCATCGCCGACAGCCGCAGCGGACCGGCCCGACCGCATGCCGGCCCGGCACCCGGCCATCGCCACTAGCGCGCCGAAGAACAGGCTTTTGACCAGACCGATAGCCACGTCGGTAGGACCAATCGCCAAGGTCGTCTGGGTGATATAGCCGACCATCGTAACGTTCAGCATGCCTGCTGCAACGATCAGCCCCCCCAGAATGCCCATGAGATCGGCATAAAGGGTCAGAAACGGCATCATCAGCACCAGCGCCATCACACGCGGCACCACCAGGAACTGCATGGGAGACAAGCCCAGAGAGGTGAGGGCGTCCACCTCCTCGTTGCCTTGCATCGCACTGATATGGGCGGCAAAGGCAGCGCCGGTGCGCCCGGCCAGCACGATAGCGGTCATCACCGCTCCCATTTCCCGGCTCATGGCGACGGCAACGAGATTCGCGACATAGATATCCGCCCCGAACTGACGGAGCTGAACCGCGCCCACGAAGGCGAAGATCATGCCGATCAAAAGGGCGATGATGGTGACGATGGGCAGCGCACGTGCACCGCTCGCCTCTACCGCCAGCCAAAAATCTTCCGAGCGAAAACGCGCCGTCCCCGCAAAAAAAGCACCGACTGCGATGATCAATTCGCCAACGAAGGCAACCAGATCATTGAAGGACCGCCAGCGTTTCAGAACCGCGACGCCGGTTCCGGTGAACAGACCCGTCTTTTTCGGTTTACGCTCCGTGCCGCTGCGCTCCGGCACGGCAAGCGCGAGCCCCAACAGACGCTGAACGCCATTTGGTAAAAGGCTCACATCCAGAGTACGACCACCTGCCCTGGCGGCATCTGCAATGCGCATCAGGACCGCAACCAGACTGCTGTCCCAGACGTCGACCCCTTGGGAGCAAAGCCGAACTCCGACACCCGGCCGATCTTCCATCGCCTGGATGATCTCCTGATGATCGGGCAAGGGCGCTTCGACGGTCCAGCGACCGACAGCACGCACTTCCCAAACGCCATCAACCGCCCGGAAGACCTCCAGGCGGTTGACAGGATTGGCAGCTTTGGCGATGCCGGTGTCGGTCAATGGGCGAAGAACACCGGTATTTCGGCGTTATTCAGGATGTGCTGGGTCGCGCCGCCAAAAATCATCTGCTTCAGACGGCTTTGGGTATAGGCGCCCTTGATCATCAGATCGCAGTTGAGACGCTTGGCTTCATCCAGCATGGCACCGCCCGACCCACGATCCCCGGCCGCCACATGGGCGTGGGTCGCCCGGATATCGTGGCGTTCAAGATAGCGGGCCACATCAGCGCTGCCCGGCCCCGGAACCATCCCGCTATCGACGGAGACCACATGGACCTCCTCCGCCGCCTTCAGCAGCGGCAGGCTGTCGGACATGGTGCGCGCGGTTTCGGACGACCCGTTCCAGGCGATCATGATCCGGCGGCCGGTTTCAGGCGGCAGCGTCGGCGGGGCAACCAGAATCGGGCGCCCCGTTTCGAACAAGGCAGCCTCGAGCATGATCTCCGGCTCAGCCGAACCGCCGATATCGGGGCGGGCCAGGATGGCGACGTCATAGAGACGGCCGACATTGGCGATGGTGGATGCTGAAGAGCCTTCGCCCTCGATCCAGCCATGATCCAGCCCCGAGCGCCCGGCATGGGCGAGAAACATCTCGCGCAGACGGCCGACACGGGTGGCCGCTTCGGCCTGAATCCGCTCGATGTAGTCCTGTGACAAAGCCAATCCGAAATCGCCCGACGGGATAAAACTTTCGAATGTCGGGCGCACGGCGAGGCCGGTGACATGGCTGTTGAATGTCTTGGCGACTCGCGTCGCCAGATCAAGAACCATGGGAGCGGTTGGCTCGCTCCAGAGAATTGCTAGGATTGTGCGCATCGGTAGCCTCCTTCCGATGATTTCCTTCTTGCACTCAACATGTGGCTGGAAAATGGCGATTTGCCAAGCTGAATGCGGGAGGCTAGGTCACGAAAAAGGCATTGCCGCTGATCGGCTGTTCGGCGTACACCTGTCTCATGTTCCGGCGGCCAGAGGGCGCGCCTGCGGTTTTATGTCTATATACACTCCCCGCAGATGCTTCGTGCCCCCTTTCGCCAGTGTTCAACGGCCGCTCACGCGTTTTATAAGGTTAGTACTCGCGATATGCTGAACCGGATCCTTGGCTGGATGTCCGCCGACATGGCGGTGGACCTTGGCACTGCCAACACCCTCGTCTATGTCAAAAATCGCGGCATTGTGCTCAACGAGCCTTCGGTGGTCGCCATCGCGACCGTCCGTGGCAAACGCCAGGTGCTGGCTGTCGGCGACGAAGCCAAGCTGATGCTGGGTCGAACTCCCGGCAACATCCAGGCTATCCGCCCGCTACGTGACGGCGTCATCGCCGACTTCGAAGTCGCCGAAGAGATGATCAAGCACTTCATCCGCAAGGTTCATCGCGGTAGCCGCTTCGCCAGCCCGAAGATCATCATCTGCGTGCCCTCCGGCTCCACCGCCGTCGAGCGCCGCGCGATCCAGGAAAGTGCCGAGAGCGCCGGCGCCCGTCAGGTGTTCCTGATCGAAGAACCCATGGCCGCCGCCATCGGCGCCGGCCTGCCCGTCACTGAACCGACCGGCTCGATGGTCGTCGATATCGGCGGCGGCACGACGGAAGTCGCCGTGCTGTCGCTGGGCGGCATCGTCTATGCCCGTTCGGTCCGCGTCGGCGGCGACAAGATGGATGAAGCGATCATCGCCTACATCCGCCGTATGCATAACCTGCTGATCGGTGAAGGCTCTGCCGAGCGGATCAAGAAGGAAATCGGGTCTGCCTGCCCGCCCGAAGATGGCGAAGGCCGTCAGATGGAAATAAAGGGCCGCGATCTGATGAACGGCGTTCCGAAGGAACTGCTGATCTCGGAACGCCAGATCGCTGAAAGTCTTGCCGAACCTGTCAGTCAGATCGTCGAAGCCGTCAAGGTTGCCCTGGAACACACCGCACCGGAACTGGCCGCGGATATCGTCGACAAGGGTATCGTGCTGACCGGTGGTGGCGCCTTGCTCTCGAACCTGGACCTTGTCCTGCGCCATGCGACGGGCCTGCCGGTGTCGATTGCCGACGATCCGCTGTCTTGCGTCGCCCTGGGGACCGGTCGGTGCCTGGAAGAAATGTCGACGCTGCGGAATGTTCTATCGACCGCCTACTAATTGTAGTAGGCTCACTAACGAAAGCAACCAAGGTCCGGCCTAAGCTGCTGGGATCTAAGACGACGCGATTAATAGCCGCATGAAAGCACGGTCGCAGACGGCAGTACGCATGACAGCCCCCCTTCGGGTGGCCGCCCATCGTGTCGCCTTCGCCGGATTGGTTGCGATTTCCTTAATGCTCCTGGTGGTCAGCCGCGCTGAATTCGGTGTCCTGGAACAGGCGCGGATGGCAACGGTCGACTTCTTCGCGCCGCTCCACCGCTTCCTCTCGCGTCCCGTTGATGCCATCAACGAGACGGCGCTCGAAGCACGCACCCTGCTTGATCTCCGCTCGGAAAATCAGGCTTTGCGGGCCGAGGTCACCAAGCTGCGGAACTGGTACGACGCCGCCCAGCGGCTCGATGCGGAAAACCGCGCCCTGCGCGACATGCTGAATTACGCCCCCCCGCCCGAAGGAAACCAGATCACCGGCCGCGTCATCGCCGACGCAGGCGGCTCATATGTGCGCAATGTGCTGGTATCCGTCGGCGCCGATCATGGGGTGAGCAAGGGTCAGGCCGCCGTGACCGGCGAAGGCATGGTGGGGCGCGTGACCGAGGTTGGCTCGCAGACCTCCCGCGTGCTGTTGATCACCGACTTGAACAGCAAAGTGCCGGTCATCGTTGAAGGCAGCCGCGAACGGGCGGTGCTGGCAGGCGACAATAGCGCCGTTCCCAAGCTCCTCTATCTGCGCCAGGAAGCCCAGATCCAGCTCGGCGACCGTGTGGTCACTTCCGGTCATGGCGGTCTTCTGCCGCCGGGCCTTCCGATTGGTGTCGTCAGCCAGATAAGCGAACGTGGCGTTCTGGTTCGCCCCTATGCCGACTGGCAGCGCCTGGAGCATATCCGCTTGCTCGACTATGGGCTGACCGGCCCCTTCGATCCGCGCGCCAAGCTGGAACTGAAGGCGACCGGACCGCAGCCATGATGCTGCCGCTTGCGCGGCTGGGTCTGATCATCCGGGGAACCACCCCGGCGACAATCACCCTGGCATTGGCCGTTATCAGCATTATTCCGATCAGTATGCCGAACGGGCTGGTGGTTTATCCGCACCTGACTCTGATGTCCGTCTTCTATTGGACGATCTATCGGCCAGACCTCATGCCGCCGCTAGCCATCTTTGCCATAGGCCTGACGCAGGATCTGCTGACGGGCGGACATCTGGGACTTACCCCCTTCCTGCTGCTGGGCGTCTACGCTTCGGTACTTACCCAGCGGCGGGCCTTTGTCGGCAAGCCCTTCGTCCTAACCTGGACCGGGTTTTTGATCGTGCTGTCCGTTACCTCGGCCCTGACCTGGTTCATCGTTTCGATCCTGTCCTGGCGGCTATTGCCGCTGCCGCAGATCGCCGCGCAATTTGTAACGAGCCTGCTTTTGTTTCCGCTATTAGTGTGGTTCTTCGTGCGAACCCACCGGCGCATCCTGCCGCCGACGACCTAAGAGGACTGCCCTTGCCGCGCCCACGCGACAATGATCGCGACCGTTTTTTCACCCGCCGGGCCCTGCTGCTCGGCGCGGGCAAGGCTGCGCTTCTGTCGGCTCTGATCGGGCGTCTTTATTATCTGCAGGTGGTCGAGAGCGATAAATACGCGACACTCGCCGAAGACAACCGCATGAACCTCAAGCTGCTGGTGCCGCCCAGAGGTCGTATTCTCGACCGACTGGGCGAAACGCTGGCGACAAACCGTCTGAATTATCGCGTGGTCCTGGTGCGCGAGCAGGCCGGCAATATCGAGGTTACCCTGGAACAGCTGGGCAAGCTGATCGAAGTAACCGAAGGCGACCACCGCCGTGTCCTGCGCGAGGTGAAGCGCAAACGCGCCTTCGTGCCGGTGGTCGTGCGCGAAAACCTGTCCTGGGAAGATGTCGCCAAGCTGGAGGTCAATGCCCCGGACCTCCCCGGCATCTCCATCGATGTGGGCCAGAGCCGCCTCTATCCTCATACCGAAGCTGTCGGCCATATTCTGGGGTATGTCGGCGCCGTCTCGGAAAGCGAGCTGAAAGACGGCGGCGATGATCCCCTGCTGGATCTTCCCGACTTCCGTATCGGCAAGAACGGCGTCGAAAAGATCCACGATACGGTCCTGCGTGGCGGGGCGGGCTCCTCCCAGGTTGAGGTCAATGCCGTCGGCCGCGTCATCCGTGAACTCAACCGCAACGAAGGCCAGCCGGGCCGCGATGTCGAGCTGACGCTGGACATCGGCCTGCAGGAATATATCCGCCAGCGCGTGGGCGAAGAGAGCGCGGCCGTCGTTGTTATGGATATCCATAACGGCGAGGTTCTCGCCATGGTGTCCGCGCCCGCCTTCGACCCGAACACTTTCGCGGCCGGTATCAATGCCCGCGACTGGGAAGAGCTGCTGTCGAACCCAAAGTCGCCGCTGACCAACAAGGCCATCGCCGGACAATATCCGCCGGGATCGACCTTCAAGATCGTGACGTCGCTGGCCGCGCTGGAAGCGGGGGTCGTCACACCGTCCACCATCATCTCGTGCCCCGGCCATATGGAGTTTGGCAATCGCCTCTTCCATTGCTGGAAATACAAGGGCGGCCATGGGCCGGTCTCCTTGCATGAAGGCATGATGTATTCCTGCGACGTCTATTATTACGAAATCGCCCGGCGCGTCGGCATCGACCGGCTGGCCGATATGGCCCGGCGCATGGGCCTGGGCAAGCAACTGGCTCTGGATCTACCTGGCGAGCGTCCCGGCCTGATTCCGACCCGTGAGTGGTTCCGCGCCAAGCGCGGTGGCGCGTGGCCCCAGGGCGAGACGCTGAATGCCGGGATCGGTCAGGGCATGATTCTGGCCACGCCGCTGCAGCTCGCCACCATGACCGCCCGGCTTGCCAACGGCGGCTTTGCCGTGGTCCCGCACCTGACCCGCCGCATCAATGGCAAGAAGCCCAATCTGCCCAACCAACCACCCTACCCTTCCATGGGCCTCAATCCGGCGCACCTGAAAGCCGTGATGATGGGCATGAACGGCGTTTCAAACGAGCCACGCGGCACCGCTTATAAGGCCCGCATCACCGAGCCTGGCTTTGAATTGGCAGGCAAGACCGGCAGCGCCCAGGTCAAGGCCATCTCGATGGCGGAACGTGAGCGAGGCGTGCGCAAGAACGAGGATCTGCCCTGGCGCTTCCGCGACCATGCGCTCTTCGTCGCCTTCGCGCCCGTACAGTCGCCACGCTATGCCTGTGCGCTGATCGTCGAACATGGCGGCGGCGGCAGTTCGGCGGCAGCTCCCATTGCCCGCGATGTGCTGCTGGAAACCCAGAAGCGCGAACAATACTGGCAGTCGGCCGATATCGCCCGCCGATCCGCCGCACTCAACCCCGGCAGCGTTGGCGGCTTTGGCGGCGGCAACAGCTTCTCCTTCTGCTGCGATGACCCGAACCATCCCCATGGCGGGGTCGGCGGCAGCTCCTTCTTCCCCAAGGGCGGTTTCTTCGGATGAGCGGCTGGGATATCGGCCGCAAGGAACTGTCCCTGGGGCAGAAGCTGTGGCAGGTCAATTGGCTGCTGGTGCTGATGATCTGCGCGCTGTCCTGCGCAGGTTTCGCCATGCTTTATTCGGCAGCGGGCGGCAAGATGGACCCCTGGGCCAGTGCGCAGCTCAAGCGGTTCGCTGTCGGTCTGGTGATCATGATCGTGGTCGCCGTGGTCGATATCCGCTTCTGGATGCGCTGGTGTTATGCGCTCTATGCCGCAACGCTGGTGATGCTGGTCGCGGTGGAGCTGCAAGGCAAGGTCGGCATGGGCGCGCAGCGCTGGCTCGATCTCGGGTTTTTCCAGTTACAGCCGTCCGAGCTGATGAAGATCGTGCTGGTCCTGTGCCTCGCGCGCTGGTTCCACGGTATCACCATCGAGAATATGGGCCGCTTCATCACCACCCTTACCGTTCCAGCCCTGCTGGTGGCACTGCCGGTGGCGCTGGTCGTCAAGCAGCCGGACTTAGGCTCGGCCCTGATGCTGATCGCGGGCTCGGCGGGCGTCCTATGGGCTGCGGGCGGGCGTTGGTGGCTGTTCGGCCTCGGTATGGCCGGGGCAGCAGCGGCAGCCCCCATCGGCTGGACCTTCCTGCGCGATTATCAGAAGGAACGGGTACTGACCTTCCTGGATCCCGGTCGCGATCCGCTCGGCGCGGGCTATCACATCACCCAGTCGAAGATCGCACTTGGCTCCGGTGGCGTGACCGGCAAGGGCTTCATGCTGGGGACCCAGAGCCACCTGAACTTCCTGCCCGAAAAGCAGACCGACTTCATCTTCACCATGCTGGCCGAGGAATTCGGCATGATCGGCGCGGTGGCCCTGCTATCGATCTATGTGCTGATCATCATCTATGGCTATGCCATCGCTTTCCGCTCATCTTCGCTGTTCGGGAAGCTGGTGGGCGTGGGGGTCGTAACGCACCTCTTCCTGTCGCTCTTCATCAATACCGCCATGGTGATGGGCATGATCCCGGCCAAGGGCGTGCCGCTGCCGATGGTATCCTATGGCGGCTCTTCCATGATGGTGACGATGCTCGGATTCGGGCTGCTGATGAACGTGTGGATTCATCGCGATACACGACTTGGACGACGCGGATTCGAGGACGGATAATTTTTGTGCGAGCGGGCGCAAAAAACCCTTGCGCCTTTGGCCTTGGGACCGCTATACACCCGCCACGCCGCCGCAACCTTGCGGGCACATAGCTCAGTTGGTAGAGCAGCTGACTCTTAATCAGCGGGTCCACAGTTCGAGTCTGTGTGTGCCCACCAATCGGCCGGTAGGCGTGAAACCCCTGGAAACATAGCGTTTCCGGGGGTTTTTCTTTGTCGCTCTCTGATCGATTTCGTCGGCAAGCCTTCGATGCTAAATTGGCAACTTCGTCATCCTGAGCGCCAACCTTATTGCTTATGACCAATCACCTCAAAACCCTCCGCAAAGCATCCGGCATGACACTGGAGGCGCTGGCGGCTGCCATTGGGACGGATCGGGGAACGCTCAGCAAGCTGGAAAACGGCCATCGTCGGATGACCGTAGACTGGATGATCAAGCTTGCCGGGCCGCTGGGGGTCGAGCCCAAGGAATTTCTCGCCCCTGAGCGTCCGCCGCCGTCCCCCCTACCCCAGGCCGCACTGGACACAGTCCCAGTGAGAGCCGCAGCCGCCGGGCAGAATGCCGATATCGAGCTTACCGATGCCATCATCGAATGGGTGCCCCGGCCAAGGTCACTGACAGGCGTCCCGGACGCCTACGCCGTCCATATCGTCAATTCGTCGATGGAACCGCGCTATATGCCCGGCTGGATCGCCTACATTCACCCGGATAAACCGGTAGGGATCGGCAATGATGTCATCGTCTTTCTGCGTGACGGCACCTGTCTGATCAAGACGATAACCCATCTCGATTCCGGCCGCCTGACCTTGAGCAGCTTCAATCCGGCCTACCCACCGATTTTCCTGGAACGCCAGGATTACGTGCGGCTGCATCGGGTGCTTTTCGGCCTGCCCAAAGACGCCATCTGAGCCTTTCAGCCGTCAAATCAAAAAGTTGCCGATTTGGAAACTTTTTGATTTGACCATTTTTATCCGTCTCGGCAGGATAGCGCGAATGAGAACATTTAGTGAACTTTGATTTTCACGAGGCGCCCATGGAATGGTTGACCGTTCATCGCTTCCGCACCCGCCGCCCCTTGCGGCTGCGCCTTTTAGCTTGGCTATGGAGGGATTGATGCCCGCTGGGATCACGCCGGGAATCGGCTGGCGGCGCTGCTGGGCGGCCGGGGAGCCGGACCTGGGGCTCACGGCGGATGAGATCATGGACCTGCAACAGGAGGGCGCAGTGGTCGAGATCATCCATGCGACCATTCTCGAGCGAAGCTACCGTGCTTGGCTCCCTCCCACTCCAGGTTCAGGAGAGACGGCCGATTTCAAGGTGAACAGCAGCTCCAGAACCGATGCTGAGACACAACTCGCCCTCGAACGCCAACGCAGGGCCGACCTCGGCTAAGCCCGGCAGTTCTGTCAGGGCCGGTACTTCTGCCAGCGGCGTCCCCTCCTATCCCCTCTTAAGGTCGCCGTATCTGCCGAGGACATCTGATGCTGCGAAACATGACCAACGCCGAAGGCGAGGGAACGTCCCCGCTTTTTTCGGCACCAAGACTACGCAAGGCGACCGAACTCTGGGATCGGCTGGCAACATCGCGGCCACCGCGTCGGACTGACTTCCCACCCGAGGCCTTACGCGAGAACCTCGGGTATGTTGCAATCGTCGAGCATAACCAGAATGCCTGCTTCAATTTCCGCTTGGCGGGGACCGAGCTGGTGCGGCGGGCCCGGCGCGAATTGACCGGCCTGTCCTTTGACGAGCTCTATAGCGGCGATCAGTTGATGCATCTGAACGCGCTGTTCAGCCGGGCGCTCGCCTTCGGTCGCCCCCATCGGGCGGTGGGACTTTCGGTTTTCGGTGACGAGAATACGGACATGGAAGTGGCCTTGCTGCCGGTCTGCGGCAACGATGGCCGAACCTACACTCAGGTATTGGCGATTTTCGCCTTTTCGGGCGTGCCTCAACAACGCAGCTACAGCTCATTTCGTTAACCATTTTCGTGTGATAAGCGCCGTCTCGGCAATGCGCCAATAGACGGCGATTGAGAGAAGCCGTATCGTGAAATCCTCACAATCGGCGGTCTGTCACAAATCATGAAAAATTCAGGCGCGGTTCTCCTTGCAGCGGGCCTTGCAGTCGGCGCAATTGGTGGTTTTTTTGCCGGTCGCGGCTCCCCCGAGGCGGAAAAACCGCCGACGCTAGTAGCAGCTTCGTCGCCAGCGGTCCCCTCCACCCCGCCGCAACCTCAGACAACTGCCGTTACACCGCCGACGGACCAGCCTACGAGCAGCCCTCAACAACCGCTTTCATTAACCACATTAGGGCTGCCACCCAGCCTCGATTTCCTGCGGCTGGCGGTCGAGCGCGGCCAAACGCCGGGGACGGGTCAGAACGCCTGCTTCCATTTCTCGGGCAATCTGCGCCCCGATGCCGACTATAGCTCGTTCATCAGTGTCGAGCCTGCTGCCAAGCCCGCCGTCCGGGTGGTTGGCCAGAGCCTCTGCCTTGCCGGTCTTCCCCGTCCGAAGAGCACTGTCACCCTGCTGAAGGGACTGCCGGGCGATAGCGATAAGACCCTGGCCCAGGATGCCCAGGTGCAGGTCGATTTTGGCCCGTCGCAGCCCAGCGTCAGCTTTGCCGGAAACGGTTATGTCCTGCCGCGCCTCGGTACCTCTGGCGTCGTGCTGCAGGTTGCCGGCGTGCGCGAGATCGAGATGCAGGTCCTGCGGGTCGGCGATCGCATGCTGTCCCGCGAAGCCAACGAAGAGTTTCCGCGCGCCAATCTCTATGCCTGGGACGTCAATCGTATTGCCGAGGATCGCGGCGCGATTGTCTGGAAGGGCGTAATGAGCGTCCCGCAGAGCGACAGCCCGACGCCGGTCGCCTTCCCGCTGGCCGACGCCCTGAAGGAGCGCAAGCCCGGCGCCTATCTGATCGTCGCGACCCCGCTTGTCGACGGCAAGGTGCCCGATTCCGACGAATGGGGCCGCCGCGCCACCCAGTGGATCATCGATACCGACCTCGCCATGACCTCCTATCGCGGCAGCGACGGCTTGACGGTTGCCCTGCGGTCGCTCGCCTCGGCCAAGCCTGTGGTCGGCGCCGACCTGCAACTGATCGCGATCAACAATGAAGTCCTGGGCACGGCCAAGAGCGACGGCGAAGGTCTGGTGCGTTTTCCCGCAGCGCTGATGAACGGGTCCGGCGGTAATGCTCCAGCCTCGCTGTTTGCTTTTGGTGGCGACAAGGATTTCGCGCTGCTCGATCTGCGCCGTCCCAGCTTCGATCTGTCGGATCGCGGTGTGGCAGGGCGCACGCCGCCGGGTAATTTCGACGCTTTCTTCTATGCCGATCGCGGCATCTATCGCCCCGGCGAGACGATCCATCTGAGCGCCCTGCTGCGCGATATCGGCAGTCAGGCCGCCGAAAAACAATCGATGTGGGTTGAAATCCGCCGCCCGAACGGATCGGTCTTCCGCGCCGAGGAGTGGCCTGCGACCGCTGGCGGTGGCCAGACCCATGCCATCGAGCTTCCGGGATCGGCACCGCGTGGCCTCTGGAGCGTGTCGGCCTATCTGCACAAAAACGGCCCGCAGATCGGCGGTCTTGAAGTCGACGTGCAGGACTTCGTCCCGCAGAAGCTGAAGGTCGCCGCCGAGATCGCCCCCACCCGCCCCGATGCCAGCGAACCGTTGATGGTCGATGTGGCTGCCGATTTTCTCTACGGCGCCCCCGCCCCGGATATGAGCGTCGAGGTCAGCGCGAATGTCTTCGTCGACAATAATCCCTTCGACGGCGCCACAAACTGGGCCATCGGCAAGGTCGAGGAGACGTTCGAGCCCCAGACGGTGAACTTTGAGGTTCCCGCAACCGATGCCCAGGGCAAGGCCCAGGCGGTGGGTAATTTCGATGCCCTGCCCCCCTCGGGCAAGCCGCTGCGCGCCTCGATCACCGCCACCGTGTTCGAGCCCGGCGGCCGTCCGGTCCATGCCATGGACGAACGCCCCCTGCGCACCCGCCCGCTCTGGCTGGCGATCAGGAAGCTGGGAGATGGCGGCTGGGTACCCGAGGATGCGGACTCCAAGCTCGATATCGCTGCTTTCGATCCTGACGGCAATCGCCTGGAGGCCAGCGGCCTGCGCTGGCGTCTGGTAAAGGAATATTGGAACTATCGCTGGTATCGCCGCGATGGCGACTGGCGCTACACGGTGGATATCACCGACCGCGTGCTCGATATCGGCACCGGCACCACCAAACCGACAGAAAGCCTGAGCATCGCCCGCAAGTTCGACTGGGGTCACTATAGGCTTGAAGTCGAGGATCCCCGCAGCGGCGCCCAGGCCAGCTACAAGTTCCGTGCTGGCTGGGGTTCGACCCAGGACGACAGCGACACCCCGGACAAGCTGACGGTCGAGGTGGACAAGCCCCGCTATGCTGCTGGCGAAACCGCGCGCCTGAAGATTACGCCTCCTGCGGCCGGTGAGGTGCAGATCGTCATCGCCAGCGACCGGGTGCATCTGTCGCGTACCGTCAGCGTCGCGGCCGGTGGCGCCGTTGTCGATATTCCAACTGATCCGTCCTGGACTGTCGGCGCCTATGCGCTGGTCAGCTATCTGCATCCGCTCGATACCGCAAAGCCGGGAGAGCCAGTGCGTGCGGTCGGCGTTGCCTGGATCGGCATCGACCAGGGTCCGAAGCAGCTTCAACTCGCGATGAATGCGCCGGAAAAGGTGCTGCCGGAAAGCCTGCTGACCGTGCCGCTGAAGATCGACGGCGTGCAGGCGGGCGAGACCGTTCGCCTGACGCTGGCTGCGGTCGATGAAGGCATTCTACAGCTGACCCAGTTCGCCAGCCCCAACCCCGACGAACACTTCCTCTCTAAGCGCCGCATGGCCCTCACCATGCGTGACGACTATGGCCGCCTGCTGACCGGCAAGGCTGGGCTGATCGGCCAGATCCGCGAAGGTGGCGACGGCATGGGCGGCGCGGGCCTCGCTCAGGTTCCGACCCGCACCGTAGCGCTCTTCGAAGGGCCGGTGCAGGTGGGGGCCGATGGCACGGCCGAGGTGAAGTTCGAGGTACCGGACTTTGTCGGCCAGTTGCGCCTGATGGCTGTCGCCTGGAGCGGCAAGCGCGTCGGTCAGGCAGAAGGTCGGGTGTTCGTGCGTCAGCCTCTGGTGGCCGATGCTGGCTTCCCCCGCTTCCTTGCCCCCCGCGACGAAGGTCGGGTGACCTTGAGCTTGCATAACCTCGAAGCGCCCGAAGGCAAATATAAGATCCGCATGAGTGCCGAAGGCGCCGTCACGCTGGGCGCGCCTTACGAGAAGGAGCTGGATCTGGCCCGCGATGCACGGGTGACCGAGCGTATCGCGCTGATCGGCAAGGAGATTGGTCTTGGCACCGTCGCCCTGTCGGTGGAAGGCCCGAACGGCTATGGCTTCAAACGCTCCTGGCCTATCCAGGTACGTACGCCCTTCTATCCGCTGACCCTGGAGCAGGTGGCGAGCCAGTCGGCGGGCGCCAAATTCACCCTCGACCCCACGTTGCTGCTTCCCTTCGAGGCAGGCAGCGTGAAGCTGGCCATCAACTACAGCCCCTTCAAGGGCGTGGATGTCCCAGGCCTGCTGCAATCGCTGGATCGTTATCCCTATGGCTGCACCGAGCAGATCACCAGCCGCGCCCTGCCGCTGCTGTTGACCAGCGACCTGTCGGCCGCCGCCGGACTTGGCGCGGGCAAGGATGCCGATGCCCTGAAGCTGCGCGTCGCCCAGGCGATTGAAACCGTGACCGAGCGCATGGATGAAGGCGGCCGCCCCGGCCTCTGGCGTCCTGGTGATGGCTACGCCGATCTGTGGGTCGTATCCCAGGCCATCGACTTCCTGTGGATGGCCAAGCAGGCGGGCTATAGCGTGCCCGAGGCAACGCTGAATCTGGGTCTCGATTACCTCGGCCGCCGTTTCTCGGATGCGCACCCCTCGCACATTGCCTACGCCCGGTATGTACGGGCGCGGGCGGGCAAGGCAGATCCAGGTGATTTGCGCGCGCTCTACGACACCTCCATCGACAAGATGCCGGGTGCCTTGCCGCGCGCCATGATGGGCGCAAGCCTCGCCTTGATCGGCGATACCAAGCGCAGTGCCGGTGCTTTCGTGGCATCGGAGCGGGTGCTCGGTCTGACCCGCTGGCAGGCGACCAATGATGATGGCTATGCCACCAGCGTGCGTGAGGCAGCGGGTGCGCTTGCCCTGGCCATCCAGGCCAAGGCCAGCAACCTCGAGGTTTTCCGCCGCAAGGTCGAAAGCCTGACCCCGGCGCCCGAGCGCAACACCACGCAGGAAAAGCTGTGGCTGTTGCGTGCTGCATCGGCCATGGCGGCAGGGCCTGCGCCCCGCATCTCGGCCAATGACATCATCCCGGCGGGCGGCATGAACGGGGCCGTCAGCTTTCGCCCCACCCCGGCCGAAGTCCAACAGGGCTACAGCCTGACCAACCAGGGCACCGACAGCGTCTTCCGTACCCTTGTGGTCACAGGCGCCCCGAAAGAAGCGCCGCCGCCCTTGAGTGCTGGTTACACCCTGACCAAGAGCTACTTCACCTTGCAGGGTGACACGCTCGACCCCGCCCAACTGACCCAGCATGACCGCCTGATCGTCTCGCTGGCCGGGACAGTTAAGGATGCAGCCCGCCATCAGAGCCTGCTGGTCGATCTGCTGCCCGCAGGCTGGGAAATCGAAAGCATCCTCAGTCTGGGCAGCCAGTCCCAGGATGGGGAAGAGGAATATGTGGAGGAGGAAGGGGCCGAACCGCCCCCCCGCCTCTATGCATTCCTGCCCGATACGACTCCGACGGTGATGCGCGAGGCACGTGACGACCGCTTCGTCGCCTCGATGGATCTGAAGGGTGGGGCGGACCAGGCCTTCCACGCCGCCTATGTGGTGCGCGCGGTGACGCCCGGTCACTACGTCCTGCCCGGCGCGGTGATCGAGGATATGTACCGAAGCGGTGTCATGGCCCGCTCCGGCGCGGCATCGACCACGGTCGGACAGAAGTGAGAAAAGGGCGGGTCGCGCTTGCGATCCTGGGGGCGGCGACGGCGGGATTACTCGCGACCGCCGCGATCCTGGACGCAGCCTTCCCGCCCGATCTTTCCCGCTATCACACCCGCGCCGTGACGGTGACAGACCGTCATGGCAAGCCCTTGCGAATCTTCCCCACCGCCGATGGCACCTTGCGGATGGCGGCCTCTCCCGCCGAGGCTGACCCGACCTATCTGACGCTGCTGCTGGCGTTCGAGGATAAGCGCTTCGGCCTGCACCCCGGCGTCGATCCCTTAGCCGTAGGTCGCGCGGCCTTTCAGAATATTACCGCCGGGCGCATCGTCTCCGGTGCCTCGACCCTCACCATGCAGGTCGCCCGCCTGCTGGAGCCACGCCCACGCACCTATCGCGCCAAACTGATCGAAGCCGCCCGCGCCGTTCAACTCGCCTGGCATTTCGATCAGGACGAACTTCTGGGTATGTATCTGACGCTGGCCCCCATGGGTGGCAATCTGGAAGGGGTGCGCGCGGCGACGCTGGCCTATTTCGGCAAGGAGCCCCGTCAGCTGACCCTGGCGGAAACGGCACTGCTGATCGCCCTCCCCCAGGCTCCCACCAGCCGACGCCCCGATCTGCACCCAGAAGCCGCGCGCGCCGGGGTACGCCATGTCCTGAACCGTCTGGCTGCTCAGGGTGCGATTACCGAAGCGGCCGCTACGGAAGCCTTGGACGATGCCCTGCCGACCCGGCGTCTCCCCCTACCCTTCCAGGCCCCGCATCTGGCACAGACCTTGGCAGATCCGCCCCCAGCGGACGGGCTGGTGACCAGCACCATCGATGCCGGACTGCAAGGACGCCTGGAAGATTTGGCTCGGCGCGAGGCATCGCAGTTAGAAGCAGGCGCCACTGTCGCCCTGCTGGTGGTGGAAAACGATAACCGCAAGGTGCGCGCCGCCATCGGGCAGGCGGATTTCTTTGCCCCTGGCGGGCAGGTGGACATGATCCGCGCCCAGCGCTCTCCTGGATCCACACTAAAGCCTTTCGTCTATGGTTTGGGTTTCGAGCATCTTGCCCTGCACCCGGATACGGCGCTGATCGACCGGGCGCTGCAGTTCGGCGATTATGCCCCGCGCAATTTCGACCGCCAGTTCCATGGCGCAACCACAGTCCGGCAGGCGTTGCTCGGGTCCTTCAACCTGCCCGCCGTCCAGGTGCTGGACAGGATCGGGCCGGAGCGTCTGGCCGGGGCCTTCGCTCTTGCCGGAGCACGGATCACCAGCGCGCGCTCGACCGGCCCCGCCAGCCTCCCGCTGGCCCTGGGAGGCGTCGGGATCAGTCTGGCGGATCTGACGATGCTGTATGCCGCCATCCCCAGCCGCGGGCAGGTCCTGCCGTTGGTTTGGCGCGAGGATACAGCCAGCCTCCCCCCCATCCGCCTGATGAGCGAGGCGGCGGCCTGGTACCTGACCGATATTCTGGCCGATGCCCCGCCGCCAGTGGGCATCGGGCGGGCGGGCGGCGAGCAGCGGCGCATCGGCTATAAGACCGGCACCTCTTACGGTTTTCGCGACGCCCTGGCGGTCGGCTTTTCCGGCAGCCATACGGTCGCGGTCTGGGTCGGGCGCCCGGACGGCACGCCGCGCCCCGGCATCTTCGCCCGTACCGCCGCCGCCCCCTTGCTGTTCAAGGGCTTCGACCGGATCGAGGGCAACCGTCCGCTGATTGTCAGCACGCCCCCTGAGGGAGCCTTGCCGCGTGGGCGGCGCCAGGAGCTACCGGCGGGGCTTAGCCAGCTGGACACAAGGCGCACGACGCCGCGCAAGGCATTGACCGTCGCCTATCCTCCCCATGGAGCCGAGGTGTATCTCGACCCCGACGGTATCGCCCTGGTTCCAGGCGGCGGACAGGCGCCCTATCGCTGGTATGTGGACGAAAAGCCGGTGACGGAGGCCTGGAAGCCCGAGGAAGTGGGATTTGCGAAAGTGACGGTCATTGATGCAGAGGGCGGGACGGCGACAGCGACGGTACGCTTGAAGGACCGGCCGTAGAATTCGTTCATGAGCAGTGAGCGACGCTACTCGTCGTCAGGGACAGCGACATCCGGATCGGCCATCCGCTTCATCGCCTCGACCTCGAAGCGATAGGCAATTTTCTCGGGCTTGCTAGCGCCGAGCGCTTCATAAAGCCGCCGGGCGCCTTGGTTATCAGTGTCGGTCGCCAGTTCGATTCGGCCGATCCCTTTGGCCAGCGCAAGACTGGCAAGGAACCCCATCAGGCCGCGCCCGATACCGATGCTGCGTGCGGCCTCGACGACAAACAGATCCTTGACGTAGATCAGCCCTTTCAGGCTGTTGCCGGGCCGCAGAATGGCAATGCAAGCGATCCCCACCGGCTTTCCCTTGCGGATGGCGAGGACAAAGCGCGTGCCTTCCCGGCTGTCGAATACCCGCCCCACCATCGCCAGATAAACGGCCTTGGACGGGTGCGTCTTCTCGGGCAGGTAATGGCTATCCAGCGCCCGCAGAAGCGCTGCGACCGAGGCGGCATCGACCGCCCCGGCGAAGCGATATTCGACGTCCTCCTGCCCCATCAGTGGCCGGTGAGTTCCAGCTTGACGCCACTGGCCTGAAGCTGGGATTCGAGGATGTGCTGCAGGCGCTTAAGCCCTTCGGCATCAGCGGCCTCGCAGCGACCGACCAGCACGTCCTGGGTGTTGGATGCACGCAGCAGCCACCAGCCATCTGCCGTGGAGACGCGTACGCCATCGGTGGCATCCACCTTGGCATCCGGCGTCTTGGCAAGACGATCCTTCACTTCCTGCACCACCGCGAACTTACGGGTGTCGGAGGAGGTAAAGCGCATCTCCGGCGTATTCACGCGGGTCGGCAGTTCGTCGCGCAGTTCGGCAATCGACTTGCCGGCCCATTCGATCAGCTCAAGAACGCGCAGGGCGGCATAGAGTGCATCGTCAACCCCATACCAGCGATCGGCAAAGAAGATATGGCCCGACATCTCGCCCGCCAGCGGCGAATGGGTTTCCTTCATCTTCTTCTTGATCAGCGAATGGCCGGTGTTCCACATCAGCGGCGAGCCGCCCAGACGGGCCACTTCGTCGAACAGCACCTGACTGGCCTTGACGTCGGCGATGATGGTAGATCCGGGCTTTTCAGCCAGCACCGGGCGCGAGAGCAGCGCCAGGATCTGGTCGCCCCAGATCACCCGTCCACGCCCGTCGATCAGACCGATACGGTCGGCGTCGCCGTCGAAGGCGATGCCGATATCGGCATTATTCTGGGCAACGGCAGCTTTCAACTGCACGAGGTTCGATTCGACAGTGGGATCGGGATGATGGGCCGGGAAAGTGCCGTCCACTTTCTCGTTCAGCAGGATGTGCTTACCCGGCAGACGCTGGGCCAGCGCAGCCATGACCGGCCCGCCAACGCCGTTCCCGGCGTCCCAGGCGACCGTCAGCGGCTTGGTAATACGAATGCCGTCGAGCAGCCGGTTGACATAACGGTCGAACAGCGGAACGTCCTCGACCTTGCCCTGGCCTTCCTCGAAATCGCCAGCAGCGGCGACCTTGCCAAGATCCTGGATGGCGGCGCCATAGACCGGGCCACCGTTCATCATCATCTTGAAGCCGTTATAATCCGGCGGATTATGCGAGCCGGTAACCTGCACACCTGCATCGGTCTTCAGATCGAAGGTTGCGAAATAGAGCATGGGGGTTGCCCCCTCGCCCACCCGCTTCACGGTCAGGCCGGTGGAGGCAAGCCCCTCCACCAGAGCGTTTTCCATGTCGAGGGACGACAAGCGCCCATCGCGTCCGACGGCAACGGTGCTGCCGCCAGACCGGCGGATCACGGTTCCAAAAGCACGGCCGAGATTCTTGGCATCTTCCGCATGCAAGGTCTTCCCGACCACGCCGCGGACGTCATATTCGCGCAGAATGGTTGCGTCGAAACGATGGGGCGCTGCCATGAATGGTTACTCCTTAACGGCGATCGAGGGGCGGCCGACACCGGTGTAATGGATACCGGCCTTCGCCATCGTCTCGGGTTCATAGACGTTGCGCAGGTCGACGAGGATCGGCGACTTCAGCAGGCTTTTCACCTTGTTGAAGTCCAGGGCCCGGAACTCGTTCCATTCGGTGATCAGAACCAGCGCATCGGCGCCTTCCATCACTTCATAGGTGCTGTTGCCGTACGTGATACCAGACAGCAGCTTCTGTGCCTCGTGGGCACCTTCGGGGTCGTAGGCCTTCACGGTTGCACCGGCATCGATCAAGGCCGGGACGATGTCGAGCGACGGGCTGTCGCGCATATCGTCGGTGTTCGGCTTGAAGGTCAGGCCCAGGATCGCAATGGTCTTGCCCTGGACCGAACCGCCGCAGGCCGCGATGATCTTGTCGGCCATGGCGCGCTTGCGCTTGTCGTTGATGTCGACAACGGTTTCGATGATCCGCAGCGGCGCACCGGCTTCCTGAGCCGTACGCACCAGGGCCAGCGTGTCCTTGGGGAAGCAGGAGCCGCCATAGCCGGGGCCCGCGTGCAGGAACTTCTTCCCGATACGACCGTCGAGGCCGATGCCCTTGGCAACGTCATGGACGTCGGTGCCCAGCTTCTCGCAGAGATCGGCGATCTCGTTGATGAAGGTGATCTTGGCGGCAAGGAAGGTGTTCGCGGCGTATTTGATCAGTTCCGAGGTCTCGACCGTGGTGAAGACGATCGGGGTTTCGATCAGATACAGCGGACGATAAAGCTGCTTCATCACTTCCTTGGCGGCATCGGTGCGGGCACCGATGACCACGCGGTCGGGACGCATGAAGTCGTTGATCGCGCTGCCTTCGCGCAGGAATTCCGGGTTCGAGACCACGTCGAACTCCGCATCCGGGCGGGTTTCGCGGATGATCTTCTCGACTGCGCGGCCGGTGCCGACCGGGACCGTCGATTTGGTGACGACCACAGTGTAACCGGTCAGCGACTCGGCGATTTCCTTGGCGGCAGCATAGACGTACGACAGATCGGCGTGACCATCGCCACGGCGCGAGGGGGTGCCGACGGCGATGAAGACGCAATCGGCTTCTGCCACGGCGGCTTTCAGGTCCGTCGTGAAAGTCAGGCGACCCGCCTTTACGTTCTGCTCGACCAGCTTGTCGAGGCCCGGTTCGTAAATGGGGATTTCGCCCTTGTGCAGACGTTCGATCTTGCCCGCATCCTTGTCGACGCAGGTGACATGAACGCCGAATTCCGAGAAGCAGGCACCGGAAACAAGGCCAACATAGCCGGTGCCGATCATCGCGATACGCATGTCTCTTTATTCCTTATCTTCAGGCGTTCAGGACGTAGTCCTTGACCCCTTCGCGATTCGCAATCGCGAGGATCGTGTTCATGATCTCGACCTTCATATCGTCGCGCTGCAACGCGAAGGCGATGTTCGCTTCCAGGAAGCCGACCTTGTCACCGCAATCGAAGCGGCGGCCGTTATAGCGCAGACCATGGAAGGGCATCACGCCGATCAGGTCAGCAATGGCGTCGGTCAGCTGGATTTCGCCACCCGTGCCGCGCTCCTGACGGTCGAGCTGCTGGAAGACAGCCGGATCGAGGATATAGCGACCGACGACCGCGCAGGTCGACGGAGCATTGGCGGGCTTGGGCTTTTCGACAAGACCCTTGGCCGAAACCAGGATGCCTTCTTCGCTGTCGGTATCGAGGATGCCGTAGCGCGAGGTATGTTCGCGCGGAACGTCCATGACGGCGACCATATTGCCGCCGATGTCGTCATAGGCCTCGATCATCTGCTTGAGGCATCCGCGCTCGGCCAGGATCAAATCGTCGGCGAGCAGCACGGCGAAGGGTTCGTCATAGCCGACCAGCGCACGGGCGCACCAGACGGCGTGCCCCAGGCCCAGCGGTTCGGGCTGACGGGTATAGGCAACACGGCCCGGCCCCAGCGGAATATCGCTGATCAGCTTCCAGAGGTCGTTCTTACCACGGCTCTGCAGGAAGTTACCGAGTTCCTGCGAGTTGTCGAAATGATCCTCGATCGCCGTCTTACCACGGCCCGTCACGAAGATGAATTCCTCGATACCCGCCTCGCGCGCTTCCTCGACCGCATATTGGATCAGGGGCTTATCGACGACGGGCAGCATTTCCTTGGGCATCGCCTTGGTGGCCGGCAGGAACCGTGTTCCCAAACCGCCGACCGGAAAGATTGCCTTGCGGACTTTCTTCTTGCTCATGCGACCCTCGTTAAATTCCGGCCGTTCTGCGAACCGTTTTGCGAACCTTGGCCAACGCCGCCAAACCTTAGGCGTAAATGTGGGGATTTCATGGTTTACTCGTGTATGACGCCGGACGTGGCGTCCTTCGAGGACTGTCTTGCCACGATGGCAAGGTCTATTCAAGCGGCCCCACAGTTAAGCTTTAGTAAGGTCATGCCCTTCTAACAGCGGCAACTTCAAAGCTTGCAGCAAAGCGCGCACTTCGGCGCGGGCTGCGACATGGCTGACGGACAGCGAACCGCCCACGCCTTCCTCACGCAGATCCAACAGCGTCAAGCCCTTCAGGAACAGTTCGCGGAAGATCACACGCTCGGAAAACCCAGGCGCCGTGCGGAATCCGATCCGCTTGGACAGAGCTTCCATAGCGGTCGCGACATTCGCGCGGTTCTTCGCTTCAACGTGAGAAAGGCGATTGCGCATCACGATCCAGTCAACCGGCGGCAGCTTGCCCAATGCGCGCCTTTTGCGCTGCTCCCACACCATTTCCGCATAGGTCGAGGGACGCTTCACTTCGAAAGTATCGGGGTCGACCTGCCCCAGAACATCGAAATCGATGAAACTGTCATTGAGCGGCGTGATCAGCGTGTCCGCCGCGATGTGACCGCGACGTGACAAAGGATTATCCGACCCCGGACAATCGATGACGATGGCGTCGTGCCTGCCAATCAGCGCACCGACTTCATCATCGAAACGCTCGGCCTGTTCCAGCGGGATCGCGATATGATCGGAGATGGGAATGGGCGCGCCGGACAGCGCCCGGAACGCCGTGCGGTTCTGCAAATAGCGGGTGAGCGTCGCCTGCCGCGCATCGAGATCGACCGAGCCGACCGACAGGCCGCAGCGCATCAGGGCGACGATCAGATGCATCGCCGTCGTGGATTTGCCCGAACCACCCTTCTCGTTCCCGATGACGATGATATGGGCGCGTTTAGCAGGAGCCTGCGACATCAATTTCCCTCGAACTGGGGCTTCACTTTGGCGACGAACGCGGACACGCCGCGCCGGTAATCCTCGGTCTCGAAACAGGCAAAACCTTCGGCCAGTTCGGGGGGGCTCAGCGGCATCGGCTCGCTCAAACGCCGCGCGAACTTCTTGTGCCAGCGATTGACCAAGGGGGCGCCACTCGCCACTCGCCCGGCCGCAGCCATGGCCTCGGCCTCCACCGCCTCATCGGCGACGAGGCGCGAGACGAGCCCGATGCGCAGGGCTTCTTCGGCATCGAAGATCCGCCCTTCGAGCAGGATCTCCATCGCCGCCGACCGGCCGACCACCGCGATCAGCCCATCCAGCTCAGGATAGGACATTACGAAACCCAGGCGATTGATCGGGATGCCATAGCGCGAGGAGCGCCCGGCGATGCGGATATCGCAGAGCATCGCAAGCTCCACCCCACCGCCGATGCAGTTGCCGCTGATCTGCGCGACCATCGGGTGCGGGCAATCCTTCAAGGCTGCCAGCGTGCGATACATCAGGGCCGCATAGTCCTTGGCCTGGTCCGGAGTCGCCCGCAGGTTCTGAAACTCAGAAATATCGCCGCCCGCGCAGAAAGCCTGGTTCCCCGCGCCACGCAGCAGAATGCAGCGCACGCTTGCATCGGCGGAGAGGGTCTCGAAGGCGAGATACAGCGCCTGCCACAGCTCCGCATTCAGCACATTCATCTTGTCCGGCCGATTGAGGATCAACTGATGGATCCCGCCCTCAAGGCGCTGAGACAAAAGAACGGGTGCTGTTTCGGCCATGGGCTGCCTTCTCGTTGATCTGAAAGCGAGAAGTCGCAGAACTTAGCGCGCCGTGCAAGATCTGCCTTGCACGCGCCGCCACTGGACAGCAGCCCGCATCGCTCTTATCAAGGCGCCAACCATTTCCATCCGCGCCGAAGGAGCCGCCGCCATGATCGATGCCGCCCAGCAAACCGCCCGCATGCTGCTGGAAATCGAAGCGGTGCATATCCGCCCATCCGAGCCTTTCACCCTGACGTCGGGCTATGCCAGCCCGGTCTATGTGGATTGCCGGAAAGTGATCTCCTTCCCGCGTGCGCGCCAGGCGATCATCCGCGCGGCGACCGAGATGCTGCAGTCCCGCATCGGCTATGAAAGCATCGATGCGGTGGCAGGCGGCGAAACGGCAGGCATCCCCTATGCCGCCTGGCTGGCCGACAGCCTGAATGTGCCAATGCTTTATGTCCGCAAGAAGCCCAAGGGTTTTGGCCGCAATGCCCAGATCGAAGGCACCTTCAAGGAAGGCGCCCGCGTCCTGCTGGTGGAGGATCTGGCGTCGGACGGCGGCAGCAAGGTCAATTTCGTCAATGCCCTGCGCACCGCAGGCGCCACGGTCACCGACTGCTTCGTCGTCTTCTTCTATGCCGCCTTCCCCGGTGGCCTGAAGTCGCTGGACGAGATCGGGGTGAACCTGCATTCGCTGGCGACCTGGAAGGAAGTCCTGGATGTCGCCGAGAAGGACGGCCGCCTGCCCGCCGCCGATATCGCCGAGGTCCGCAAGTTCCTGGCCGATCCGGTGTCCTGGTCCGTGGCCCACGGCGGCGCCGGGCAAAAGTCGTAGTCAGCTTCGTTAAGGCGTCATCCCGCCCCTGACGCGGGATGACGCGGTTTTATCCTAAGAATCTCGTCATCCTCGGACTTGATCCGAGGATCTCGTGTAGATGCACCGCGTCGAAAGCCGAACGGAGTTCGGCCACCCGATGGATCCTCGGATCAAGCCCGAGGATGACAACATTTTTAATGGGCTATCGGCGTCTTCACTCGATCCTACCCATAGCCTTGAACGGCCCGCTTCCCGGTGGATCGTTCCACGTCTGATCCCATGGGGCGGGTTTAAAGCCGGACACTCTGACGAAGACGCTGGGTGGAAGGTTCGCCCTCACGGCGAGATCTATGATGGGATAAAATTGCTCTTCATCAATGAAAAGCAGGTCCACCAGTTCATCCAATTCGAACAACCTGCCGCCGCCCCCACAGCCATGAAGCTCGAAGCGAGTGGATGTCGGCTCATAGCCCTCAAAGCCTGTGTCGAGCAGGAGTCTGCCGACACAGGCTTTGAGTAGTTCCAGAAACTCCGGCTTCTGCAAAATCCGACCTACTTATTCGCCTCGACCTTGACGCCCAGCAGACGGGCAACAGCGGCAGGTTCTTCTTCGTCCATCAGGTCTTCATAGCCGACGGGCTCGTTAGGGCGCAGGCTGAAGGTCAGGTTTTTCGGCTTTTCGACAAATGTCTTGAGGCCCTTGATCGCATCGACGGCAATCGGATTCTTCGATACCTGACGGCGCTGCTCGTCGAGAATGGTCAAGGCCATGTCGCGAATATCTTCAGGGCGGGCGCCCTGCTCGGCAGCGACCAGCTTCAGCACCCGGCCGAACAGCGACTCATCGTCGTAGCGCAGATCCAGGCTTTCCAGACGCATGGTTTCCAGGAAGGCGAACGGGTCGCCGCTGACGGCGGTTTCATAATCGAGGCCGCCCAGCGTCATGGCGAGATTGAGCGCCCCCATGTCCTTGCCGGTCAGCTTGAAGGTTTCCAGCACAAAGGCGCCGCTTTCGGCTTTCCAGTCGAAGCGCATTTCGCCATCGAAGCTCAGGCCTTCATAGCCAAGCTTCTTGAAAGCCTCCCGGCCCTCGGGATCGCGGATATCGCTGATCGTCAGCCCGGTCATGGTGCTATAGCCCGCTGCGGGTAGCGACTGTTCGAAACGGGTATATTCGGTAACGGCTTTGCCGAGCGCCAGCTTGCCAGCCTCGGCGACATCAACCTCGAAAGCGTCCAGGGATACCTTCTTCACGACAAGCCCGGTCGGGTTGCCCGCCAGCAACGCTGTATAATCGAGCGTTTCGACCGCGACTTCCCCAAGGGCGATCTTGGTGCTGGTCTTCTTCACATCGACCTTGAGGCCCGCGAGCTTGGCCGACGCCAGCTTGCCTTCGCCGAACTTATCGAGTTCGAACAGACCCAGGGAAATGTCGGTCTGCTCTTCCGGCACCGTAACCGCGAGATCCTTGACGGCAAGATTACCAACGCTCCAGGTCGCCGCGACGGCTTCCGGCGCCGTGTCCAGCGCACCGAAGTCCAGCGGCTTGGGATCGGTCAGGGTAATGGCGCCAAAAGCGATCTTCTCGCCTTTTTTGCCCGCAAAATCACCGCCCTCGATCGAGAGAGTCTTAGCCGACAGACGATCGGCCGCAAGCCCTGCGAGATCGATCCCGGTTGCCCGGCTCTTGGCGAGCTTGCCCGTTGCCTCGGGGCCGGTCCAGACGTTGGAGCGGGTCTCCAATGTCTCGGCAACACCGCCCGCCAGCGTCTCGATCAAAGTGGTGTCGGTGGTGACCGTCTCATTCTTGAAGGTGCCGGTCGCCTTGATGAATTCCAGGCGGTCGGCACCGAAGGCGGCCATGGTCAGGGCCAGCGACGGCTTGGTGAAAGCTTCGGCAAGGCTGGCAGCGCGCGGCAGCTTGCCCGGAACGACCGACAGGTTCGCACCCGACAGCCGCTCCACCACCACGCTCTTTTCGCCATCCGACCAGCGCACGCCGGTCACATCCAGCTTCTTGACCAATTGAACCGGCAAGGTGTCCGCCGCTTCGCCCTTCAAGCCGCGCGCGACAAGGCCGCCCGCATCGCGATTGGCGCCTTCTGCCACCAGCAGCGCTGCCGCGAACTTGCGATCCGCCTGCACCTTGTCGGTCGCAACCACGTCTTCCAGTTCCAGCCGCCCGTTGAGAAGCGAATAGCGCGCCGCCTTGACCGTGACGGTCGTGCCGCCCTCGTTCATCCCGGCCACCACGGCCTCGGCGATCTTCTTTTCGGCAAACACCAGGCCGCCATAACCGGCAGCGGCTAGAAGGGCGATAGCGGAGACGGCAATCAGCGGCTTTTTCATGATGGTCCTAAGGGCACCGTTTATTGGTTAAGCTACCCTTAATAGCCGAGCCCAGCCTTTTGCTCCACCTTCTTAAAGGTCGCAACCTGCTGGGCCGCTATGCGCATCAGGAGACCCAGATCGGTCGCCGAGGCCACGAAGTCGAAGCCGATATCGATTAAATGCTGCGTCAACGCATCATTTCCGCCAACGATCCCCGCCGGAAGCCCGGCAGCGTGGCAAACATCAAGGGTCTGTTTCAGCACCGCTTCGAAGGCCGGGTCACCAAATTGTCCGAACTTGCCCATGGAGGCAGACATATCGGCCGGGCCGAGGAAGATGGCATCGACACCGGGAATCTTGACCATTTCCGGCAGTTCCGCCAGGGCCGCCGGGGTTTCGATCTGCAGGATCAGGCAGATCTCCTCCCGCGCGCGCTCGTAATAATCGGCAATGGTGCCGTAGCGGGCGGCGCGATGCATCAGGGCGATACCGCGCTTGCCGTCATCGCCCTTGCCGCGCGAGGGATAATTGGCGAAATCCACGATATCGCGGGCCTGATCCGCCGACTGCACGAACGGCACCATGATGGTGCGCGCACCGATATCCAGGGCCTGCTTCACCCGCACGATATCGTTCCAGGCCAGACGCACGATGGCCTCGGTCGTCCCCTGCCCTTCGATGGCCTGGAGGTGATGCAGGGCGGAGCGGGTATCGTTGGGTGAATGTTCCATATCGACGATCAGGAAATCATAGCCCGCATGGGATAGCGCCTCGGCCACCACCTCCGACCCGGACATGATCCAGGTGCCGAACGGACGTTCCTTGTTCTTGAGCGCGGCCTTGAAGCGGTTCTTGGGCAGTTCGGTCATCTTAGAAAATCTCCGGTTCGGCAACGGGGCGACGCCCCTCGGTCTGGAGGAAATCGAAATCACAGCCCTGATCGACCTGGGTGATATGGTCGATATAGAGGGCGCCGTAGGATCGCTCGTAGCGCTTCTCGGGCGGCTGCCACGCGGCCTTGCGGCGCGCCAGTTCTTCGTCGGACACATGCAGCCACAGTTTGTTGGCCGCGACATCCAACTCGATCAGATCGCCGTCCTGAACCAGCGCCAGCGGGCCACCGACCGCGCTTTCCGGCGTCACATGCAGCACACAGGTGCCATAGGAGGTGCCGCTCATCCGGGCGTCGGAAATGCGGACCATGTCGCGGACACCCTTCTGCAGCAAGCGCTTGGGGATCGGCAGCATGCCCCATTCCGGCATGCCCGGCCCGCCGATGGGACCGGCGCTCTGCAGCACCAGGACTGAGTTTTCATCGACATCCAGGCTGGGATCATCCAGGCGCCGGGCCATATCCTTATAGTCCTTAAAGACCACCGCCTTGCCCTTGTGCTGCATCAGGTGGGGCGAGGCCGCCGACGGCTTGATGATCGCGCCGGGGGTCGAGAGATTTCCTTTCAGCACCACCAGTGGCGGCTGATCGGAAACCGGATCCTCGATCGGACGGATAACGTCCTCGTTGAAGATCTTCACACCATCGAGCAACGCATGCCAATCCTGGCCAGAGATGGTTTTCTCCCCCAGATGCAGCCGGTCGGTGAGGCGCGTCATCAGCCCCAACAGCCCGCCCGCATAGTAGAAATCCTCCATCAGATAGGTACCCGACGGGCGGATATTGGCCAGGACCGGCGTCTGCTGGGCAGCGTTGTGGAAATCATCGAGGCTGATCGGAATGCCCGCGCGCTTCGCCATGGCCGTCAGATGCACGACACCATTCGTCGACCCGGCCATGGAAGCCATGACATTTAGCGCATTCTCCACCGATTTGCGGGTCAGGATGTCGGAGGGGCGCAGATCTTCCCATACCATCTCGACAATCCGCTGCCCGCATAGGGAGGACATCCGCACATGATTGCTGTCAGCAGCGAGGATCGAGGTCGCGCCGGGCAGCGTGAAGCCCAAGGTCTCGATGATGGCGGTCATGGTGCTGGCGGTGCCCATGGTGTTGCAATGGCCAAAGGAGCGGGCCATCCCGGCCTCTACCCCGAACCACTCTTCCTTAGAGATCGTGCCTGCGCGCAACTCATCCCAATAGCGCCAGGTATCGACGCCCGATCCGACGAACTTGCCCTGGAAATTGCCCCGCAGCAGCGATCCTGCGGGCAGGAAGATCACCGGCAGATCCATAGAGATCGCGCCCATCATCAGCGCCGGGCCTGTCTTGTCGCAGCCCCCCAGCAGCACCGCCCCATCGAGCGGGTGGGACCGCAACAGTTCTTCCACCTCAAGCGCCAGCAGATTGCGATAAAGCATCGCCGTCGGCTTGACCATCACCTCGCCCAGCGACAGGGCGGGCAGTTCAACGGGATAGCCGCCCGCCTGCCAGACGCCGCGTTTCACGTCTTCCGCCCGCTGGCGCAGATGATGGTGGCAGGGGTTCATGTCGGACCAGGTATTGATGATCCCGATCACCGGCCGCCCCACGAACTCCTCGCGCCGATAGCCCATCTGCAGCGTGCGGGCGCGATGGCTGAAGGATCGCATGTCATGCACACCGAACCAGCGGTGGCTGCGCAGGTCTTCCGGCTTGGTCTTCGGCGTCCCCAATTTCCCCTCCCAAAAGGAAAAGCCGCCCGGTTGGCTCCGGGCGGCTTCGTTTGTTATTTCGTCGGATCGAACGCCGGAACCGGCGCCCCCTTCACTCCCGGTTTGAAAGCGATCAAGGCACCGTCGAGCGGCTGGATATCCCCGCCATCGGTGGCCGACGTGACATAGAGAATATCCCGGTCCTTACCGCCGAACGCACACATGGTCGGGCGCTGGACCGGGGTTTCGATTTCGCGATCGACCGTCCCATCCGGAGCAAAGCGGATGATCCGCTGCCCGGCGAACTGCGCCGACCAATAAAAACCCTCGGCATCGACGGCAGCGCCGTCAGGCCGACCCTTTTCCTGCGGAACTTCGGCGAAGACAGAGCGCGGGCCGATCTCGCCATCTTGATAGTCATAGCGATAGATGACGTGCGAGCGGGTGTCGGAATGGTACATCGTCTTGCCATCCGGGCTCCAGGCGAGGCCGTTGGAGACGATGACATCGCCGACCACATCCACCAAACCGCGCTTGTCGAACCGATAGAGGCGCGCGTGTTTGCCTGTGCGCGGCTCATAGATCGACCCGACCCAGAAACGCCCGTCCGGCCCGACCTTGCCGTCGTTGAAGCGCTGTTCCTTGGCATCATAGAGACTGGCAGCCAACAAGGTCTTGGTGCCGGTCGCGTTTTCGAAGCGATAGAGGCCGGAGCGCAGGGCCAGCAACAGGCCTCCGGTCGCAATCGGCGAAACGCAGCCCAGATCCTCGCCGAACTGCCAGTCGTCGATCCGGCCGTCTTTGAGGCGATAGAGCGCGCCTGCCGGGATATCGACCCACCAGAGGCAGTTTTCCGCCGCATCCCACACTGGCGATTCGCCCGTCTTGGCCTTGCCGTCCCAGAGTGTCTCGAAACTGGTCATCTGGGCTACTCCTGCTCGACCGTAAAGATCATGCGGCCGGTCAGGGACTCGCCGGGCTCCAGATCCACAAGGCCGGTGGCCGGGTCGTCATGGGTCTGATTGACGGCATCATTGCGATGGCTCACCGGCTCGACGCAGAAATAATCCTTCCCGTCGGGCACATAGACCACGCAATGCTCGAAGGTGCCGTCGGCAGTCATCTGCAGGGTGATGCCCTTGGACGGCCAACGGATCGCCGCCTCGCCATCCCAATCGGCAAAACAATGGTCAAGGCCGGCACCCGCCACCTTTCGCGGGGTGGTGAAGTCCCAGGCGTCGGGGGTCGGTTCGCGCTCGATCGGGATCTTGCGGTCATCCATCAGCCAAACCAGTGGCAGGCGCGTGGTCAATTCGGCATCGCCCAGCGGGAAATAGGGATGGAAACCGAACCCGCCGGGGAAGGATTTCACATCTTCATTGATGATCGTCATGCGAACTTCGAGGCCATCCTCGAACAACGCAAAGGCCTGCACCACACTATAGCGGAACGGCCAGCCCGACGTGCCGTCATGGCGATAGACCAGCGTTGCCGCATCTTCGGACTGAGCCAGAACGGTCCAGGGCTCCAGCCAGGCATCGCCATGGATCGCATGGGGCTGACCGGGCATATTGAGAGGCAGCGTATAATCCTCGCCCGCATAGGAGAACTTGCCGTCGGCGATCCGGCCCGAGAAGGGAACCATGGGAAAACAGGACGCCTCTCGCGGGCTTTCACCGCCGATGGGGCGCATCAGGTCGATATTACCGAAACGCAAAGCCGCAATGGCCCCGCCGATCCCAGGGGCGAGATCCAGGGCCATCGGCCCCGCTTTCAGATAAATCCGACTGGTCACTGGTCGATCCTCTCTGCTACGAGTAAGTTATATATAAGACATCTGACCCAAGAGGAAGCAGCGATGACATCGCCCGCCCCCAAAGATCTGACAGCCCACAGACATTCAGCGGTCGCACGCTATCCCAGTCTTCATGGCCGTGTCGTGTTCATAAGCGGCGGCGCCAGTGGGATCGGCGCTGAATTCGTGACCCAGTTCGCCCGCCAGGGTGCCCGCGTCGCCTTCTGCGATATCGATATGGCTGCGGCATCGGCGCTAGCGGATCAATTGGCGGCCGAAGGGCTGGACCGGCCGCTGGCGCTTGAATGCGACGTGCGCGATATCGACAGGCTGAAAGCGTCTTTGGAAAAGACCGCAGATAGTCTAGGCCCGATCCGGGTGCTGCTCAACAATGCCGCCCGGGACGACCGACATACGGTGGATGAGGTCACGCCCGCCTATTGGGACGATTGTCTGGCCGTCAATATGCGCCACCATTTCTTTGCCGCGCAGACAGTCTGGAAAGGCATGCGAGATGCGGGCGGCGGAGCGATCATCAATATGGGCTCGATTTCCTGGATGCGCGGGCGCGACGGCATGGCGGGCTATACGACGTCAAAAGCCGCGATCCATGGTTTGACCCGCACCCTCGCCCGCGAATTCGGCAAACATGGCATCCGCGTCAATGCCCTGGTGCCGGGTGCGATCCTGACCGAACGCCAGGAAAAACTCTGGCTGACCCCGGAAGCCAACCAGCAGTTCCTGGATATCCAATGTCTGAAATATCGCCTGGACGCGCGGGAAGTTGCCCGCACCGCACTATTTATTGCGTCCGATGAAGCGGGCGGCATCGCTGGCCAAGCGCTGATCGTCGATGGGGGGATCGTTTAGGGCAGCCGGGCAGAATCAAAAGGCGGGGGCTCAACGCCCCGGCCCCTTATAGCCGCTGCGGCTTATTTATCGCAGTCGGAGACGATGATCTTGCAGCTTTTCGCGCCACATTCGTCGAGCGCCATCTTTTTTGCGATGGCTTCGGATCGGCCATACCCGATGCCATAATGTGTCTTGTTCCCGGCATAAGCGCCGCAGGTTTCGAACCAGACAGCGACCTTGCAGCCCGTGTTGCCCGCTTTTTTACACTCATTCATCGCGGCAGCCTGAGCGGCTTCCTTGCTCTTGCCGTAGCCGATACCATAGCCAACGTCTTCCGGATCCAGACCTTCTTCATCAACAATTGCGATGGCGCCAGCAGCAAAGGCGCCTACGGGCGCAATAAGAAGGGCTAACGCAAACCCCACGTTCGCTATGATTTTCATATCGGCTCCCCTTTGTATTTATTTGTCACAAATTCACTCTGGAAGTTTCGACAAGGATGAGTCAACCCCGCCGACCGTCTCGTCTGAAACCAAGGGATTGAGCGCACTTCATAGCCACCTTGAGGAAAAAACAGGCTTCCCACCGGCAGCAGTTTCTGTATCGTTCCTGACCCGGCAAAATTGTTTGTCCGGATCACGAGATTAACGAGTAGGTGTGATATGTCTGGCAAGTGGAGCCCTGAAAGCTGGAGAACCAAGCCGATCCGGCAGGTTCCGGCTTATCCCGATGCCGCCCAATTGGCGGCTGTCGAGGAAAAGCTCCGCTCGTATCCGCCCTTGGTTTTTGCGGGTGAAGCCCGCCGCCTGAAGGACCAGCTCGCCAAGGTTTCGGAAGGTAAGGCTTTTCTGCTCCAGGGCGGCGACTGCGCCGAGAGCTTTGCCGAATTCCATCCCGACAATATCCGCGACACCTTCCGCGTATTGTTGCAGATGGCGGTTGTCCTGACCTTCGGGTCGGCTGTGCCGGTGGTCAAAGTCGGCCGTCTGGCCGGTCAGTTCGCCAAGCCGCGTTCGGAAGACACCGAGACGCGCGATGGCGTGACCCTGCCCTCCTATCGCGGTGACGTGGTCAATGGCATCGAGTTCACGCCCGAAGCCCGCATCCCCGATCCCAACCGCCTGATCCAGGCCTATAACCAGTCGGCGTCGACACTGAACCTGATCCGCGCCTTTGCGCAGGGCGGTTATGCCGATCTGCACCGGGTACATCGCTGGACCCTGGGCTTCGTCAACCGCAGCGCGGCAGGCGAACGCTTCCAGGCTTTGGCCGACCGCATTTCCGAATGCCTCAACTTCATGGAAGCTTGCGGCCTGACCTCGGAAACCACACCTCAGATCCGCGAGACCGACGTCTTCACCAGCCATGAAGCGCTGCTGCTCGGCTTCGAGCAGTCGATGACCCGCGTCGATTCGCTGACCGGCGAATGGTACGACACCTCGGCCCATATGCTGTGGATCGGCGACCGCACCCGTCAGCTCGACGGTGCCCATGTCGAATATATGCGCGGCATCAAGAATCCGATCGGCATGAAGGTCGGCCCGACGATGGAGCATGACGATCTGATCCGCCTGATCGACCGCCTCAACCCGTCGAACGAAGCAGGTCGCCTGACCCTGATCGCTCGCATGGGCGCGGATAAGATCGGCAATCATCTGCCCGGTCTTGTCCGTCTGGTGGAGCGCGAAGGCCGTAATGTCGTCTGGTCCAGCGACCCAATGCATGGCAATACCCACAAGACGCCGAATGGCTACAAAACCCGTCACTTCGATCGCGTGCGATCGGAGGTCGAGGCATTCTTTGACATCCATCGCGCCGAAGGCACCCATGCGGGTGGCGTCCATTTCGAGATGACCGGCCAGGACGTCACTGAATGCACGGGCGGCGCCCAGGCCATCATGGATGAGGATCTGGGCGACCGGTACCACACCCATTGCGACCCGCGCCTGAATGGCGAGCAGGCGATCGAGCTTGCTTTCCTGACCGCCGAAAAACTGAAAGCAGAACGGGAGAGCCGGCGCGCCGCGGCCTAACGGCGGCGCGTCCACAACCGAATGGATCATCCGGAGCACTTGCCCGCCGCGCCGCCTCTCGATGCCGAGAGTGCGGCAGGGCGCACCGATGCCTATTTCCTGAAAACCAAGGAAATCATCGGCAAGAATGGCGATACCGAGGTTACCTATGCCGTCTTCATGCGGCGCCCGGTCCTCTGCGCGCCGAAGTTGGCTTTCGACTGGCTGGAAGGCATGGCTGCGTCACGTGGCACAAGCTTCAAGATCGAACCGCGTTTCAAGGAAGGCGATTGGGTCGGTGCGGGCGAACCGCTCTTCACCGTTACCGGCAGCTTCTTCCATCTGGTCGATCTAGAAACTGTGCTGCTGCAACGTCTCGGGCCCGCCTGCGTTGCCGCCTATAACGCCTTCACCATGTGCGTGGATCTGCCCAAGGTAGGCTTTCTCGCCATGGAAGCGCGCCATTGCGCAGGCCAGGAAATGGCCGAGATGATGGCCTATGCCGCCTATGTCGGATCGGCAGCAGCCGAGCGCGCCGTGGGTGCCGTCGGCTTCATCGGCAATGCCACCTCCGCTACGGCCCATTATTTCGGGAAGTCAAGCGGCCTCGGCACCATGCCGCATGCCCTGATCGGTTATGCCAATTCGACCGTGAAAGCGGCCGAAATGTTCCATGCCGCCTTTCCGACCCAGGATCTGGTCGTGCTGGTCGATTATTTCGGCCATGAGATCACCGATGCCCTGGAGGTCTGCCGACGTTTCCCGGAACTGGCGGCGGCCGGTCGTATTGCCTTCCGTCTCGACACCCATGGCGGCCGCTTCATCGAAGGGCTCGACACCGCCAAGGCCTATTCGGTGCTGGAGCGTCACGCTCCGCATGCCCTGCGCGGCTATCGCACGGAAACCGAGCTGCGCAATCTGGTTGGCACCGGCGTTACCGCCGCCGCCATCTTCCATTTCCGCGAGGCGATGGATCAGGCTGGTTTCTCCAAGACCCGCATCATCGTTTCCTCGGGCTTTGGCCCTGCGAAATGCAAGGTCATGGCCGTCGCGGGCGCGCCCATCGATGTCATCGGCACCGGCTCCTATCTGCCGGAGAATTGGGCGGAGACCTACGCGACGGCCGATATCATCGCCTATAACGGCGTGCCGCGCGTGAAGGTTGGCCGCGAGTTCCTGCTGCCGCGATGAAACTTCTATCCCGGCTGCTGATCGGTGTTCTTGCAGTGTTGATCGCTGGGGCTGTCGCCCTGGCGATCATGCTGCCGCCCGGCGGGCTGTCCGGCGCCCTCCTCCTTTGGCGGGTGACCGGCAATGGCGCGACCTTGGCCGACGCCTTCGCCCCCGAAGCCTTGCGCGAAGTCGGCGGCTGGGTCGGGCGCAACGGCACCTTCCGCCAGGGCGATATCTATCAGCCGCGTGGCACTGCCAAGGCAGTCCTGGTACTTGTCCCTGGCGCATCGCCACAGGGACGCAATGACAGCCGCCTCGTGATCGCCGCCAATGGCCTCGCCAAATCGGGCTTCATCGTGCTGGTGCCGGAGATCGCGAATTTCCGCCGCCTGCGGATCGAGGACAGCGATATCGACCTGATCGGCGATGCCATCCTTGCCGCCGCCGACCGACCGCAGGGCAGCCGTGTCGCCTTGCTGGCCGCCTCCTATGCCCTGCCGCCGACCATCAAGGCGGCAATGCAGGCTGAGACCCGCGACCTCGTGGGTCTTGTGGTTGGAGTCGGCGGGGTCTACGACAGCGTCGAAACCGCCAAGTTCCTTGTCACCGGCGGCACCAACCCCTTCGGCACCTGGAGCTTCCTGGCGATCCATGCCGATCTGGTGGCCGATCCGGCAGACCGAACCACCCTTTCCGCCATCGCGGCCCGCCGCCTGGCGGATCCTTCCGCCAACGTCGATGATCTGACGGCGTCCTTGGGGGAGGAAGGCAAGGCTGTCTTCGCCCTGGCAACCGCGCGCGACGAAGAAAGCTTCGATGAAGCCAAGGCAAGCCTGCCGACGGCGCTGGCCGAGCGTCTGGTGAATATCGGCCTTGCCGGATCGTCGCTGGACGCGCTGAACGCCGATGTCATTCTGATCCACGGACGCCGCGACCGCATCGTCCCCTCTACCGAAGCCGAAAGCCTGGCCCAGGCTTTGAAACCCGATCAGGCCCGCGTGATCCTCCTCGACGGCCTCGACCACGCCGACCCGGCCAGCCTGCGGAAAGACGATCTTATCGGCGCGATTTCGGCTGCAGGCGCTCTTATGCAATGGCGCGATGCCGGAGAATAAAATTCTGCATATTGACGTCGCCACAGAATCTGATACTAAAGCACCCAGCACTTAATTCAGGAGCCACTTGAGTGGACCAGACCGTGATCAGTTTGCGACGAGGAAAGGAACGACGCTGTGTTTCCAGCGCCGTTGCCCGCTCGTCCGCGATCCGCTCTGGGGAGGACACTCGGCCCTAGACCGAACCTCGGGGCGAGGCAGCCGCAAGAACAAAAAGACTGCCGCCTTTCGAATTCCGATACCCGAGGATAAGTGTATGTACTCCGTGACGCTGGAACAGCCGCAAGACGCGCCTGCCGTTGAAACCCTGCTCGACACCTGTTTCGGCCCGGACCGGACGCGGAAGACCTCCTATCGGTTCCGGGAAGGCGTCCCGGCAGTGGAGAACCTCTGCTACGTGGCACGGAATGCCGATGGCGAGGTTGTCGGCACCCTACGGTTCTGGCCGGTCAAGATCGCCGAAACCGAAGGCCTCCTGCTCGGCCCGCTGGCCGTATCGCCCGATTTGCGGGGCAGCGGCCTTGGCGCACAGCTGATGGAAGCTGCTCTGGCCCGGGCGACCGAGCTTGGCCATGGCATCATGGTTCTGGTCTCCGATCTCGCCGATTTCTACGGCAAGTTCGGCTTCCGGCCCGCTGGCCCCATGGGTCTGCAGATGCCCGGTGAGAAGACTGAACGGCTTTATGCCCTGGCTCTGAAGCCCGGCGCATTGAATCATGTGGAGGGCCTCATCCTCCCTTTCGTGCCAGCCGAGGCCCCGGCCCTGCCGATTCCGGTCGCAGCCTGACCCTGCTACCTTACCCCGATCCATTATTCGCGCCTTGCGCTACGGGAACGTCATCATGAGCAAACCCAGTATCTTCATCGACGGCGAAGCCGGCACCACTGGACTCCAGATCCGGCAGCGGCTCGAAGGCCGCACCGATCTCGAAATCGTCAGCATCGACCACGCTAGGCGCAAGGATGATGCCGAGCGTAAGCGGTTGCTTAACAGCGTCGATCTGGCGATCCTCTGCCTGCCCGACGATGCCGCCAAGCAGGCTGTCGCCATGATCGACAATCCGGCCGTCAAGGTACTCGACCCCTCGTCTGCCCATCGGGTCGCCGAAGGCTGGACCTATGGTTTCCCCGAGATGCTGCCGGGTCAGGCCGAAAAGATAGCGGCCTCCAAGCGGGTATCGAACCCCGGTTGCTATCCGACGGGCGCCGTGGCGCTGATCCGGCCGCTGGTGGATGCGGGCTTCATCCCGGACAGCTATCCGATCTCGGTCAATGCGGTGTCCGGCTATACCGGCGGCGGCAACAGCCTGATCGCGGCGTTCGAAGACGAAGCATCGCCCAACCACACCAACGATATGTTCCGCCTCTATGGGCTGGAACTGAAGCACAAGCATCTGCCGGAGATGCAGAAGTACGGTGCGCTGGCCCACAAGCCGATGTTCGTGCCCTCCGTCGGTCGCTTCCGGCAGGGCATGATCGTCTCGGTGCCGTTGCAGCTCTGGGCGCTTGCCAAGAATCCGACCGCCAAGGACCTCCATGACGCCCTGAGCCAGCATTACGCCGGTCAGCGGTTCGTGAGCGTTCTGCCCTTCGATGCCAAACCCGCCGGGCTGGAGCCCGAGGGCCTCAACGGCACCAACCAGCTTGAGCTGTCGGTCTTTGCGAACGACGACCTTGTACTGCTGACTGCACGACTCGACAATCTGGGCAAGGGCGCCTCGGGCGCCGCTGTCCAGAACCTCGACCTGATGCTCGGCATCTCGGCCAAGCACGACTACTCGCTCGCGGCATAAGCAGCAAAAATCCAAACGACAAAAAACCCGCCCAGCCATAACGGCCGGGCGGGTTTTTGTTTAAGCAGCATCAAGAACGATGGAACGCCTGCGCCTCTAACTTCCCCACCCGCAGCAGATGCTGAAGCGTGTAGGCGATCGATAGTGCGTCGTCCAAGGCATCATGCCCTCTTAGGGGCGGATGATCGATCCCGTGATAGTCGGCCAGGCGACCGCTGTTCACCGTCGCCAGATCTTCCAGCGGCATGCCCGACGCCAGCAGCAGCTTTGCCGCATTATCGAAACGACGGGCAGGAATGGGGGGCTGGATCCCTAGGGCGTAGCAGCTGATCGCCAGCATATTCAGCTCATCCTTACCCCAGGACCAAAAATCCCCCCCTTCCGCGAAGGTATCCAGATCCGCCAGCGCTTTTTCCAATGGAACCCCTTCGGTCTGGATATCCGCCTCCGTGATCCCAGTCAGATTGGTGAAATAGGGATCCAGCGGATATCGCTCGCCAAAACGGTCAACGGGCGGAATGAAGGCGCGATAACTGCCGAGCAGAGGATAGTCCCCCTCCAGCCCCAGCCGCACCGCGCCAATCTGCGCGACGACGGGATCAGGGTCATGGGGACCGCACCACATCCGGCGCATAGCCCCCTCTCTGCAAACGAACTCGCAGTCGAAGAGGATTGCAGCCTTCATTCCATACGCTCCCTAAGCCTGCCCTTTGCCCGGTCTCCAGTCGCGCATGGTCACGAACTCTTCAGCAGCCGTCGGATGGATTCCCATCGTGCGGTCGAAATCGGCTTTCGTGGCTCCAGCGATCAAGGCGACGCCCAAGCCCTGCGTGATCTCGCCCGCATCAGGGCCGACCATATGGGCGCCCAACACCTTATCGGTGTCGGCATCCACCACCAGCTTCATAAGGGTGCGGTCGGTCTTGCCGGACAGGGTGTTCTTCATCGGGCGGAACTTGGCCGTGAAGACCTTGACCTTATGGCCGTGCAGGATCGCGCCTTCTTCCGAAAGCCCAACCACACCCACTTCCGGGCGCGAGAAAACAGCCGTCGGCACCATCAGATGCGAGACCTGGGTGGGGTTATTGTTATAAAGCGTCTCGGCAATCGCCCGCGCTTCGGCAATCGCGACCGGGGTCAGGTTCATGCGGTCCGTCACATCGCCCACGGCATAGATGTTCGGCACCACGGTCAGGCTGTCGGCATTGACCGGGATTTCGCCGCGCTCACCAACCGCGATCCCAACATTCTCCAGCCCGATGCCCTTGGTATTGGGCTTGCGACCCGTGGCGAACATCACCTGATCGACCGTGATCTGTGTGCCGTTGCTCATGGTCGCAACGATGCCATCCTTACCCCGTTCGAGCTTGGCAACCGTTGTTTCCGGCCATTGCTGGATCTTGTGTTCGCTCAAGGTCGCGGTCAGATGGTCGCGGATTTCCTCATCGAACCCACGCAGCAGCTTGTCGCCGCGATAGGCCAGGGTTACCTCGGATCCAGCGGCATTGAAGATGCCCGCGAACTCGACCGCGATATAGCCTGCCCCATAGATCAGGATCCGGCGCGGCAGTTCCTTGAGATCCAGCGCCTCATCGGACGTGATGCCCAGTTCCTTGCCGGGAATATCGGGGATCATCGCATGGCCGCCGGTGGCGATCATGATCCGCTCGGCCGTATAGCGCTTATCGCCGACCTGTACCGTGTGTGGATCGAGAATGACGCCATAACCCTCGATCGTCTGAACCTTCGCGTTGTTCAGCATATTGATATAGATGCCGTTGAGCCGGTCGAGCTCATGGTCCTTGGCGGCAATCAGCTTGCCCCAGTCGAGCGTATTCTCACCGATGGTCCAGCCAAAGCCAGCCGCCTCGCTCATGGCGCTCGCGAAGTCGACACCATAGATCAGCAGCTTCTTGGGCACACAGCCCCGAAGCACGCAGGTGCCGCCGATGCGGCGTCCTTCGATGATACCCACCTTAGCGCCATAGGACGCGGCGCGACGGCTACCCGCCACACCGCCCGACCCTGCACCCAGGGTCAGGAGATCAAAATCATAAGCCACTTTTCTGTTCCTTAGCGGCCAATGCCGCCCATCAACGTGTATTTGGTTTCAAGATATTCATCGAGACCCTGGTGTCCGCCTTCACGGCCGACGCCACTTTCCTTGATGCCGCCAAACGGAGCTTCGGGAGTGGCGAGGATTCCCTCGTTCACCGCCACCATGCCGTATTCCAATGCCTCGCTCATCCGGAAAGCCCGGCCAAGATCCTTGGTATAGACATAGGCGGCAAGCCCGAAGGGCGTGTCGTTGGCAAGGCGGACGGCGTCCTCCTCGGCCTCGAATTTCATCAGCGGCGCGACCGGGCCGAAGATCTCCTCGTCCAGCAGACGCATGCCCGGCTTGATATCGGTCAGCACGGTCGGCTCATAGAAGCGGCCGCCCAGACTATGGCGCTTGCCGCCCAGAATGACCTTAGCCCCCTTGGACTTGGCATCCTCGACCAGTCCTTCGACCTTCGCGATGGCCTTGTCGTCGATCAGCGGACCGGAGGTGATCCCGGCCTCAAGACCGTTCCCAACCTTCAACCCCGCCGCCGCCTCCGCATATTTCTTGGCAAAGGAGTCATAGATCCCGGCCTGAACAAAAACACGATTGGCGCAGATGCAGGTCTGACCGGCATTACGATACTTCGAGGCCATGGCACCCTGCACCGCCGCATCCACATCGGCGTCATCGAATACGATGAAGGGAGCATTGCCGCCAAGCTCCAGGCTCAGCTTCTTCATGGTAGCGGCGCATTGTGCCATCAGCATTTTGCCAACGGGCGTGGAGCCAGTGAAGGTCAGCTTGCGGACCAGCGGATTGCCGGTCAGCTCCGGGCCAATCTTGGCGGCGTCCCCCACCACGACACTGAAAACACCCTTCGGCACTCCGGCTTCCTCCGCCAGTGCTGCCAGGGCCAAGGCTGAATAGGGCGTCTGAGGGGCAGGCTTCAGCACCATCGTGCAGCCAACCGCCAAGGCCGGTCCGACCTTGCGCGCGATCATGGACGAGGGGAAATTCCAGGGCGTGATCGCCGCACAGACCCCGACCGGCTGGCGGCTGACGAGAATACGGGTACCGCTCTTGTGGGTCGGCACGATGTCACCGTAGGAGCGCCGCGCCTCTTCGGCATACCAGTCGATATAGGCGGCGCCGATGGTGATTTCGCCTTTGGCTTCAGCCAGCGGCTTGCCCTGCTCCAGCACCATGATGCGAGCCAACGGCTCGATATTCTCCATCATGAGCGCCGCCCAGCGCTTCAGAACGTCGTAACGCTCCTTGGCCAGCTTTGCCGACCAGGCAGGCAACGCCTTATAAGCCGCTTCAATGGCACGCTTGGTTTCCGCCGCCCCCATGTCGGGAACGGTACCGATGATCTTGCCAGTGGCCGGATCATCAATCTCGGTCACGGCCCCGCTATCGGCGGGCACCCAGGCGCCATCAATATATCCGAGCTGGCGGAACAGGCTGGCTTGATCGAGCGGCATTATCGCGTCCTTGTCTTGTGTCTTATATAAAAGATAAGCTGTAGTATTGCCTTGCCTCAGTCCGTAGGCAAGGGGCCAAGGCGAGGCCAGACGTCGGTTTCATCGACTCCCGTCAGATGAACGACCACCTGACCCAATGTCAGATCGCTTTCAACTCGTACAGGGATTGGGGGTAATCCTGGGGCCGCCTGTTGCATAAAGATTGTAGCGGGGCGCCCTCTATCTTCGGCCCGATTCCATTCCGTCTCGCGTTTCAGATATCCGGCGATCCGCTCGACGGTCATCAGGCATCGGAAGGCATCGCCCTGATAGATGCCATAAGTGGTTGGCTTCAGCCTGACCGTGCCCATATCCAGAAACATCAGATCGGTCCGTCGGCGTCCGTCAAAAACCCGTGCCCGTTCGGGACAACGACCGTCCGCACTATCTAGCAGTGCCCCCAGAAGCCCGCTCATCATGTCGACGGCCCCGGTGGTCTCTGCAAGGGTGACCGGCACCCGGTCCGGATCCGGCTCCTCGGGCGGGGTGACGCTCCAGCCAAGGATTTTGCCGTCGCCGAAACGAATATCGACCGAACGCTCCGTGCCTCGGAAGCGACTCAAAGAGCGTTGATAAGAGGGACTGACCCCACTTTCTCCCCGCTCCCCTTCAACCATTGAACTGATGCGCCATCCCAGGAGCCACTCTGTCATGCCCCGGGTGCGGCCTTCTATGGACATCGCGTATTTCGAGCCATCGAGCGCCATGTTGACGGTCAATTCCGCCGCATGAACCCCACCGACATAAATGTCGTACCGTAACCGATCCGCCTGTACCGCCGAAGGAGCGGCAAGCAAGGACAGCAGGCATGGAACGACGGCAAATCGATGCATCAGGCTTCCCTTCTCATCACGCTCTCGCCATCTTATGTGGCAAGGATAGCCAATCGTTTCCAGGGGGCTGAACCCCGCAAGAGTGCAGAGTGACGCCCGTGACCGAGAACTTCAACCGCCGTCGTTTCTTCACCTGCTCGGGCGTTGCCTTGGCCGGAGCGGCCCTGCCGATTGCCGCTCATGCACTCTCGATTGAGCCGCTCGACGCCGACGCCCGGCTTGAATTCGCCAAACGCTGCGGTGGAGACCCTAATCACGATGCCTTGATGGCTGATGTTCGGGCTGCCTTGCAAGGCAAGGCGCCCCCGGATCAGGCCGCAGAACTCCTGGCCACGGTCGAACGGGCACCACGCTGTCCTCTATGCGGCTGCCCTATGCCGGTTGCCTCGGTTGACCCAAAACAACCGGCACCGTCTCCTTTAAAATAGCCCTAACTCGCTGAAGGGAAGGCCAGTGCTGCTAGGACGGCTTCCACCGATGCAGCATTCTCCGCCTCCTGCACTGCTTTCTTACCAGCCAGCCGTATTGTCTCGATACCTGCAGCCGCTTGTCGCCAGGCGCTCGCAAGGGTAGCAACCTGAGCGGCGACCCCTGGCAGATCCTCTGCGGTAACGCCCACTTCTGCCGCGAGCAGCGGGTAATTTTCAGCATCTGGAGCGGAATCCAGGACAAAGCGACGCGCTTCGTCTTCCTTGGCCAAATAGACCATGGCCTGGGCACTGCCTGGCGTCACCAGCGTCAGTCGGTATTGTTCCGCATCCCAATCGATCTGCCGTAGCGCTCGTGCTTTCACCAGTTCAAGAACCGGAGGAGGGCGATCCACCAGGATCGGCCTTCCATCCTCATCGGACATAATCTGCTGACCAGCAGACTGTCCATCCAACAATGCGGCGTGCTCCGTACGCGTAATCATGACCGCATTGGGGGGAATCGCATCCCCATGAATTTCGGGAACATAGAAGCCGCCCGTTTCGGCACTGTAATAAACCGTCATTTCCGTCTCCTCAGTAACCGATGGCGATCATGTTGAAGATACCGGCGAGCTCTGCCGCACCCGTGTAGGGACGCCAGGTAAAGACGGAAAAATTGGCCAGATCGACCGGCGTGGCCGCTATGACGCGGACTGCCGTTGCAACGGCGTTGGCACCATCATTCAGAATGATACTGCGCACCGCTGTCGGGAAAGCGATGGGATAGCTGAAATGCTGCCCTTGCTGGAGATCATGGTTGTAGGTCCCCCATTGCAGAATGAGGCCCCCTGGCAATCTCTGGTATCCATTGGCGCCCAGATTTTGATTGAGGGATTTGAAGGCCTCACCCAGGGTGGCTGGCGTCAAAACCGCATCATTAAATGCAGGCGTCCGTGCTTCGTCGGCAGTAGCCAGACGCGCCCGTCCGGCGATGGTGGTGGTCGCCAACGGCCCGGTTGAGACGAGTTTTTCCACCGCCAGACCCAATTGGTCCCATGCACCGTAGTTCGGCGTCAAACCAGCCTTTGTGATTGTGTTGACGATCTCGGCCTGAATTCCGTTGGCCCATTGCGCCATGATCGGGGTTCCGAGGATCCCGCTTTCGAGGTCGCAATCGACGAACCATCCTGGCTTGTCGTCCACAGTGCCGCTGGCGGGGATGCCTGCAGTTGGCGCAGGCATAGCCAGCGCCGTATCCGCGTGACGGATAAGGTCCATTCAATTTCTCCAGATGTGATGATTAGGTGTAGACGACGGCCAACGCCACGTGGGCGGGCAGGAACCGTCGCAGCAGACAGTCGATTGGCCGGGGAATACAGTCCCCAACCCGCATCAGACCGGCGCGTCCGGTGCCGATGCGGGGAGAAGCATTACCTGGACGGCAGAGCACACGTACAAACAACCCGTGCCATTGGCTCCCCGTCCGCATGCATCCCGACCGGCCATGTCCCGTCCCCAGCGGCATTGGCTCCTCGATTGTGACGCCATATCCGAAATCTTCGATAAAGGCCTGAAGATCGGCTTTTCGATTGATCGGTCCTGCCGTTTCACGTGTCAGAATATTCGCTCGGCGCGCAGGATAGTCGCCGCTACCAGCCGGATCGCAGGCATCGGGCAGACCGAGCCAGTTCTCCCATCGCGGGATGAGTTCACTCACGCTCCTGGGGTCGATCTCGTTCAGCAGATCCGCAGCCCGTTTATCCGCAGGTGCCAGCATCGCAGCCGCGATAGCCCCCAGCACTTCGCCCAGGACACTATCCCCCTGCCGCGCCCAGACCTCGCCTGGCGGAAGCAGTGCCAGGAGCAGATCGCGATAGCTTGCCTTATCACCGAACGGCCTAAAGGGCTGGGCTGCATCAACCAGCCGGGGAGCAATCGGTGGACAGGTTACACCGGCCATGTCAGCGTCCCCAAAATCGGTATTTCACCGTCGGCGGGCAAAATGTCCCCAACAGGCTCGAGCAGCACATGATCGCTCTCGCCGGTCGCACGACTGATAGCTTCACGGACATGGCTGATAGGCAAACGTCGACCGAGCGCGGTGCCATATTTGAACAGATCGCGCAGTTCGGCCTCGACAGCTTGCCTTACAGCCGGTGTCGAGGGTTGCAACCCGCCGATGCTCACCGGGATCACCAGGGGAATTGGGGACAGCGCGACAGGCAACGCCGTCAAAGGTCTTTCCGCATCGAGCACAGCCTGCACAGCGGCCACATCGCCCGCTTGCGGCAAACCGTTCTCGTAGGTCTCATCCATCATGAAGCGAACTGTAACTAGCCCGACCCCAGGACGCCCGCCAGCTGCCCAGGCCCTCGTCACGCCGGGAACGGATTTGGCCCAGGCGACGTAATCATGTTCGGCGCCACCTTGGGGCGGACGCTGAACATGGGCGGCTAGTCGTGCGCGTAGAGCCTCGTCATCCTCCTGCCCCGTTCCGCCGGCCAAACCACCGCCCAGCACACTGGCAGCCGCAGGAATACCCGCCAGGGGCGCGACCAAAGTCAGGGTAGCACCCGTTGGCAGATTTGCCTGAGAGCCAGGTTCTAGAGCCTCCAGCGAAACGACAGCCTCACCGCCAGCATCGACGAGCCCGCCCGGCGCCAGCACTTCATAGAGTAGTTTTGCCGAGCTGACGTAGCGGCTGCCTGCCGGAATTAAAGAGGAAGGCTCAGCCCCCACGACTTTGACTTCCCCGCTCGCAGCCGTAGCCGGAAGCCGGGATATTCCTCTCCAGCTTGCATGTCGATCCAGCAGCAGACCTGTTGCCCGATCCGGCAGAACGGCACCGGCAATAGCCTCCAGATGACCGTGAAGTTCATGGGCCGCCCCCGCGACCACCGCCGCCAGAACGCCGAGATTGCTCCAGCGCAGGTGTGCCCCCGCACCCGGCACCGCGAGGTTGAGTTCATCTGCCGCCCGCGCCATGAGATCCGGCAGGCTCGGTCGCAGGAAACCGATATCTTGGGCATCCATGGTTATTCTCCTTGAGAAACCTTGATGTCGACGCAGCTTTCGAGGCCCGTCCAAGGGGCTTCCAGCAACAGGCGCCGTGTCTCGTTACTGTCCCGGATGATCGTCACACCCAGAGCGAGCACCCCTTGCCGGGGTGCTTCGGCAACCACCTCAACCCGGCTAGCGATGCCATCGGCGATCAGCCACTGCAGTGCTTCGCGCCCATAGGCCTCCGCACGCCTTAGTGTTTCATCGGTCTGCTTCTCACGCGACAGCAGCCAGAGGCGCGAGCCGATGGGTCGGCTGTTGGCGATATCCGCCCACCAGCCGCGGCGATCGCCCTGTGCCTGATCCGGTAGACGGTCGTCCGGGTGAGCGCGCCGATGGGTAAACAGGCTGATCAATACCGATGTGGTCAGATCGCAACCGACAGCCAACCCACCGTCGGAAGGGGCGAAATCGCCGATGAAGCGATCCGCCCGCCAGATTGTCCTGAAGTCCGCCATGTCATATCCCCCGCGACATAGGCACCCGGCCACTGCCATTCAGGAACCCTGGATGCGCAAGCTCATAGGGATCCACGAAGGCATCGGCAGCTTCTCGCCAACGCCCGGCATCGCCATAGAGCCGATGCGCCGCCACCAGTGACGGCGTTGGGGTCACAAGTCGCGCCGTCTGCAAACCGTTGGGCCGGGCCATGGCGGAGGTGCGGATGCTTTGCTGCAATTCTCCCACCGCCCGCCAGGCTGTATCGTCCCGCCGGTTTGCCGCCGCCATCCGTTCCCGTTCGGACCAGCCGAGCAAGGGTTCGACCCGTTCCATTGCCACCTCGCGTGAGGAGGCGTTATCCAGCAAGCCCGGCAACAGCCAGTCCGAAGCCTCAGCCAGCATCACGAGCCGCCCGCCCTCCAGGATCCGGCTTTCAGTTGCCACCGACTGCCGTCGCCAGCGGGTGGCATTCGCGGGCATAGGCGAGGGCTCCATCGCCAGCGCATAGGCATCCATATCTCGGCTGACGCGATAACCATCGACCCGCGCGGATGTCCTCTGCCGTCCTCCGCTATCGAGCCCCTGGGACTCACCCAGCATGCCGCCCAGCGTTTCGGTCAACAACGGACCGATGCCCGAAGGCTGCCCCAGAAAACCGTCGGCATTGCCCACCAGCGAACGGGCATTGCGTCCGGCGGAATACCCGCTATTTCCGCTAGGCAGTCCACCCTGGATCGCCTGAAGCATCCCGCCCAGACTGCCCAGTCCCTGACGCCCGCTGTCCCAGGCAAAGCTAGGAGCGCCCCTCATATTCACCCCTCCAAGCATATCCCAGCCCGACTGCCGCACTTTGCCGGCTGCTGTCCGCCGGGTTGCGGCGGGGGAGAGGCGCTTTTCGGTTGGATTGGCCGCGCGCGGTTCTTCGGCTTCGGTGAAGCTCAGCTTCACCGTCACCTTGCGCCGTTCCTGCCTGTTTTCCTGTAGATCCGTGGGTTTGGCGACCACCCACAGCCGCCCCAGCCAGGGATGCTGCAACTCCCCCGCCCCCGGCGTTTCCAGCGCGGCCATCAGTTGGTCGCGCTGATATTCCACATCCTCGCCCACCAGATAGCCGTCGAGCGTGAAGCTGCGGTCCTGGCGGCCAATATCCTCCTGATACCCCAGATCCCGCTGCGGGAACTGGTGGCTTGCCAGCCGCCGCCCGATGGATACGGAATGGGAGGTCGCCGTGAAGGCAACCCCCCGGAAGGAGGCATTCTTGAGGGGCGGAAGATTACTCATAGCCCGTCTCCTCTTGCCTTTAAGAAGACCGCCCGGATGCGCCCGTGCTTCGGCGGTGGAAGTCCACTGCGTCCGCATGGGCATCCAGGAAGTCGCTGATGCTCAGCCGGTCGATTTCCGACGGCTGCCAATGGAAAATTCCGGCGATATCCGCCCTTAGTGCGCGCCAGCCCCGAGGAAGCCGGCCACCGTAGGGCCCACCAGTTTCGAAGCCCCCACATAGTCCGAGGCTTTGAGCGCTTCGATCAGGTCCACCGGCTCGCCGGACAGGACCGACAGCAGCACGATCCCAGCTTCGATCCCGCCCGAGGCATGGTCGAGGCGCTTCAGATCCCGAACCTTGGGTTCGGTCTGGAATACCAGCTGATCGATCCAGCGGCTGGCGGTGAACTGGAAGGGATACTGCAGGGTGTAGGTGATGGTATCGCTCATGATGGTCTCCGTTGTTGAAGTGGATTTTGGACGCAAAAAAACCGGCACGAGGCCGGTGTTCGGGGAAGTCAGGAAAGAGGGCTGGGCCTACCAATTATTCACGGCGCCCTCCATCAGGGCCTGTTCAAGGCTTAGTTTTTTGAAGCGTTGATGCAGTGGCACCTCGGGCGGGCGCAGGCGATAGGCCAGCTCCTCCGTCATGGTGCGCAGTTGCGTGGGAACAGTCCCCTGTTCCTGGAGCAGATCATTCAGCATCCGGACCATGTCCTCCAGCTGCAGCAGGATCGGATTAGGCCCCGGCGCCTGCAACGGAGTCGGCTGGGAGGATGCCCAAGCTTGCTCGCTCAAATCCGGCGCGCGGAAGGAAGCATCTTGAAAGAACGGCGGGCGCTTAGGTCGAGCAGAGGCGGGCTCCGGCCCGCTTAAAGGCATCAGTGGCCAATACCGCAGAGCTTTACCCGCGCCTTCGATTGCTTTCTGCCGCCGCTCCTCCTCTTCCTTATTCATTTTTTCAACACGCTGCCTCATCTCATCTCCATCAGGCAGCGTGTTTTGCAGGAATTCTATCAAGGCAAGCATCAGAGCGGCGGCGCCCATGGCTCTGCTGCCACCTCGCACCGATGGCCGCCCGTCTGGGCCTTTTTCGGGGGGGAAATGATCGTCCATATAGAGACGCTTGAAGTCATTTTTCTCCTGCGGCAACGACTTCGGTGGCGAACTGCCTAGCCCCTCCTTGGCCCGTGTCCCGACATCCGGCCCTATCGTTGAAGGCCCCGATGGCGGTCCAGAGATCGGCGGCCTGGATACTGGCGGCCCCGAAGTCGGCCCGCCCCCCTTGCCTTTCCTGCCGAAGAGCAGGCGCTCCAGTATCTTCTCTACGATGATGGAGACCGCCGCACCGGCAAGATAACCGGGGGCGTCATCCTCGATCTTCTGGAGCGCTTTCGTCCGCTCTGCCGTACCGAGGCTCGCGTGGCGTCCGTCGAAATTGGCTTTGATCAGTTCTTGCGCCGACGCCGTTTTCGCCAGTTGCTCCCGCTTCGACGACAGGCTTCCGACCGCCTGCTGCGCGGCCATTTCGGATAGTTTCGGCAGCGCCGCATTATTCTTCGCCATCGCCGCGATGACCGGACCGCTCTGATCCCCGAACAACAGATTGGCCTGCCCGGGGAGTTGCTCGTCTTTCAACTTTCGGAGTGCCACCAAGAGTGTTTCGACGGCTTGTGACGGGTTGGTCTTCAAATCCTCTTGCAGTTTCGCGTCATTGACCCCCGCCGCTCTCAACTTAGCGATGGTCTCCCCATCACCAACCTGGACCCGGTTCAGCAGACCACCCAACGACTGAAATGCCGCCGACGTCTGCTCCTCCCCGAACGCATACTTGTGCCGAAAAGTGCCATCCTCACGAAACTTGCCCATGGCAGCCATGGAGAGAGCCGCAATCTGATGCGGCTGCATGTTCAGGCTTTCCAGAGACATCTGCGCCCCGGTCATGACCGAAAGCACCTTGCCCCCGTCCGCCTTCAGCGTCTCCTTCGCCATAGTCGCCAGGTCCATGGCGAGATTCAGACCGCTGGTCTGATTTCGCAGATCCCCGACAAAAGCGGCCGAGGCTCCGTTGATCTGCTCGATATTCGCCCCCAGGACCAATCGTGCACTGGCAGCGGTTCGCACATACTCCTGCTGCTCGATGGGGCTTAAACCTTGCCGGATGGCCTCAGCCTTCAGCGTCAACCCCTCGCTGTCGGTGATCGGGATCTGGCCCAGAATTTCCTTCAGATCCTCGCGTTCTTTTTGCAACTCCACCGCGAGATTCTTGATAGGCTCCTGCCCGCGCCCGGACTCGATCAACAAGATCTCGAGGGCTTCTGTAGTACGACGATACTCCGTGACCGGCTCTTTCAGTTGGTCATGGATAAGATAAAAGGACGGCTCAGGCATGAAGATACCTCCGGTTCTGGCGCAACTGTTCTTGTGCGCCCTGATGACGATGTTGTGGACAGGGGATTTACAGGCCCAACAGACCGAGCCCGATCGATGCCGAACCCGCAAACTCGAAGACATTTCACCCGAAGAGATGCGTCGAATTAACGAGACACATCGCAATCAAGGCTACGCCCGCATTGAATACCCGCCCCCCCCCGCCAAACCTTGGAACCCGCAGGAGGAGGACGGCTATTTCATCTCCGACCAGGGACGCACTCACCCTGGCCTCGCCAGTTGGCGCTATCGCCACTACACCCCCTGTCCGCAGAAGCGGGCGGATGACCAAATGCGCGAATATGGCGGCCACACCGAAGGGATCTTCCACACGCTCGCCCCCCAGTCGGTCCTGGGGCCGGATCGCAATGGCGAGCGCGTCATTCAGGCAGCCCTGGAGATCGGCAAGACCATCACCGACATGGGGTATGAGTTCGACGGCATATTCTTCACTATCCATGTCGTCGATGACCGCGTCTGGAACAGCTTCCAGAACCAATTTCGCGAACTACTCGCCAAAGGATCACCGGAAGACTGGGCTGATATCGAGGAGTGCAAGCAGCGACTGGTTGTCGAATATGGCGACTACGTCCCGTCCCGCTGCATTCAGTTCACCTATTACCGCACCAAACATCTCGCCACCCCCGGCGGCAAGATCGCCGACTTTATCGGGGTCTACACCATCTCCAACGACGCCTTCGCCAAGTCCCTCAAAGACGAATGCACCGCCAGCGCCGACACCTCACGCCTCTGCAAATCCATCCTCACCGCCAAACGCGGCGGAAAACTCTAAAGCAACTCCATCGCGAGATTCTTGATAGGCTCCTGCCCGCGCCCAGACTCGATCAACAAGATCTAGAGGGCTTCTGTAGTACGACGATACTCCGTGACCGGCTCTTTCAGTTGGTCATGGATAAGATAAAGGGACGGTTCGGGCATGAAGATACCTCCGGTTCTGGCGCAAATATTCCTCTGCGCCCTAATGACGATGTTGTGGACAGGGGACCTACAGGCCCAACAGATCGAGCCCGAGCGATGCCGAACCCGCAAACTCGAAGACATTCCGGCTGAAGAAATGCGTCGCATGGGCGAGGTCATTCGCAACCAAGGCCGCGCTCGCATCGAATACCCTCCCCCTCCCGCAAAGCCTTGGAACCCGCAGGAGGAGGACGGCTATTTCATCTCCGACCAGGGACGCACTCACCCTGGCCTCGCCAGTTGGCGCTATCGCCACTACACGCCCTGTCCGCAGAAGCGGGCGGATGACCAAATGCGGGAATACGGCGGCCACACCGAAGGGATCTTCCACACGCTCGCGCCCCAGTCGGTCCTCGGGCCGGATCGCAATGGCGAGCGCGTTGTTCAGGCAGCCCTGGAGATCGGCAAGACCATCACCGACATGGGGTATGAATTCGACGGCATCTTTTTCACTGTCCATGTCGTCGATGACCGCGTCTGGAACAGCTTCCAGAAGCAGTTCCGCGAAAAACTCGCCAAAGGATCACCCGAAGACTGGGCCGATATCGAGGAGTGCAAGCAGCGGCTGGTTGTCGAGTATGGCGACTACGTCCCATCCCGCTGCATTCAGTTCACCTATTACCGCACCAAACATCTCGCGACACCGGGCGGCAAGATCGCCGACTTCATCGATGTCTATACGATTTCCAACGACGCCTTCGCCAAGTCCCTCAAAGACGAATGCACCGCCAGCGCCGATACCTCACGCCTCTGCAAATCCATCCTCACCGCCAAACGCGGCGGAAAACTCTAGGGCAAACACCAACGACGATACTCCGTGACCGGCTCTTTGATCTGGTCGCGAATAAGATAAAGGGATGGTTTCTGAAACTCTTCCAGGCTGGAACTCCACGCCAGGTAGTGGCCGGTCACACCCAAATTTGAGGCCATAATGAGTAAATCCTTCTGTTTCGCGCCGATTGTGATCGGGGCGGTCATGAACCTGATGATGGCGATGGCGGTCCAGGCAGCGCCCGACAAAAATGGCTATGACCCGTGCGGATCGATCAAACCGACCAAAGAGCAAGTCGACTATCGCACCGAGGTCACGGAGCGCATGCGAAACCGTCTCGCCCCCCCCCTCCCTCCCGCCCCTGGAACCCGGACGTAGATGACGGCTATGCCATCTCTGACTACGGTCGCGCCGATCCAGGATTGGTCTTTTGGGTCTATCAAGTGAACCCCTCCTGCGTGGTGAAGGAGGCCGCCGACGAACTGAGCACTTACGGAGGGCATCGTTGGGCCAAATTCGGCATTTTGCTGCGCGAGAGCGTGCTGGAGCCGGGTAACAATCCTCAGCGGGTCTTGGACGCTGCCCTCGCCGTTGCCCAGAAGATCTACGACATGGGTTACGACCTCGACTGGGCCCACTATCACGTCCAGATCGTCGATGATCGCGTCTGGAACATCTATCAGGACCGCTTCAAGAGATGGCTGGCCGGGAACTTGGCCGACTCCATGCGAGACATTGAAGAGTGCCGAGAAGTCATCTCGGTAACCTCCCGCGATCAACCGCCCGCACGCTGTGTGGTCTTCGAATATCGCCGCCGCATGCATCTGCGCGAGCCAACCAAAGCCGCCGCCGACTTCGTGAAGATGCTGGTCATGTCCGATCCGAAATTCGCACAGACCCTCCGCAACGACTGTCGGGCCCGCGATGACAAGTCCCAATTCTGCCTCAGCATCGCCACCACCTTCCGCATCAGATGGCGTTAACGGTGCCCTCTGGCTCCTTAATCCGGCTGCATGTCATCCAGCCCATCGCGGGATGCGCCCGGATCGAGCGGTTCGGGCGGCTGTAGCGACAGGCTCACCGTGCTGCCGCTTTCGCTTAGGCTCAGCTCGCACCGCTTGATCTGGAGCACCCCGGTGTAGCCTAGGTGGGCATCGGCCAGATGCACCATCTGTCCTTTCCACCACAGCTTGCCGTCCGGGCGGCGCCATCCGGCCAGGCGCAGATTGGCCGTGACCGAGCGGGTTTTCTGCTGAGCAACTAGGGAATTCGCCTGGGTTGTGGCGCTGCCTGACCTCTCGTCCCCACCGGAGAAACTGCCCATCGGCCGATAGCGGGTGACGTCTCCGTTTACCGCCCGGCCTTGGACAAGAGCAGCCGCGTCGCCGCCATCAGACGTCGGCGCACCGCTGCGTCCGAAGATGACGACGGGCGAGAAGAGTCCCTGCTGGTCGACGCTGACCGATCCGCCGAGGATGGCGTCGTGGCTGGCGTCGAGCGTGATTGCATCGCCGTGCGCGCCAACTGCGGCAAGGATGAGATCTCCCCACGGGCCATCGCTGACCAGAAGCGCGTGCAAGGTGCACAGGCGTTTGATTTCACCAAGGACCGTTTCTCCGCTTTTGACGTGGAAATCTTTGACCGAGCGGGCAGAGGCATTCTGCGCGCTGGGACTGATGGACAGTTGGATGCCGAAGGGCTTCAGCAAGGTTTCGATGCATTGACGCACCGATGTGCCACGCAGATTGACCGTCTCCAGGACCGTGCAATCGCTGATATCGGCGGTTTTCGAGCGTCCGCCGATCCGCACCTGATGGGTGCCATCCTCGATAGACCGGTCGAGGCTTTCGACAAAGCCGGTCATCACCTTTTCGCCATCCAGAGTCAGTTCGACAGCACCGCCCGCCGCGACCGGTGAGGTGATCACCTTGGCTGGCTGGCCGCCTTCAACCCATTTTTCGCTGAGCGTTAGCGAGAAGTTCGTAACCGTGCTTTCGGTCGAGGCCACAATCGCGACTGTTTTCCAGCCGCCGAACTCTTGCCCATTCACGGTCAGCACGACCTTTTCCGGCGCCGGAGGCTGGGCCAGGGGAGTAGTCATCGCATGTCCTTTCGCTTTATCGGTCAGCCGTAAGGCATCGCGCCTTCGGCCAGGGCCTGCTCCAGCGTGAGCTTGTTGAAGATACCGCCACGGACAACGCTGACCTTGGCATCGGCGGGCAAGCGTTCGATCCGCAGACTCAAGGCGCCCTGCATTTCCACCTTGGGCGGGCCAACGGCGGCGATTTCCTCGCGTCGATCCATGGGCGGAACCGAGACAGGTTCGGCGGGTTGAGCTGGTTTAGCCACCGGCTTCTCGCCGGATGAAAAGCCAAACCAGCCGCCGATCTTGTCCGCGATGCCGCCGACCAGCGCCTCGCCGCCCATGCCGCCGACCACCGATCCGACCAGCCCGCCGATAGCGGTCCCGATCACCGGCACGACCGATCCGATAGCCGCCCCTGCCATCGCGCCCATGGCAGCGCCGCCCAACCCGCCGATGGCCTTGCCGCCTTCGCTCACCGCCCCGGCGTTGTCGCCTTTCAGCAGGGCACTGCCGACGCTCAAAGCCGACCCCAATGCGCCCAGCGGCCTAAAGAGCTTCCCCCCCAGGCTCCCGGCCATGCTGGCGACCGAGGCGACCGTGTCCATCACGCTCCCGCCTGCATCGGCCTCCTGCGGTACCGGTTCACTGGGTGCCGCTGTTCCCTCCAGCGGATCGGCCCCCTCCAACGGATCGGCCTTGGCGGACGAACCGCCAAAGATCGCGGCACCGGTTGCCAGGACTCCGGCACCGAGCAAGCCCCAGCGCCCCGCCCGTCTCGTCGGGCTAGGCTTGGCAGCATTGGCCGATGACGGCGCCCGTCCTTCCGGCACGATGCCCTCCGGCGCTCCAAAGCCGGGCTCCCGCCGCAGGACGTTCTTATGGTCTTTGCCGTTTTTATCCAGCGTGCTTGGCTTCCCCCGGTCGGCAGGATCGGCGCGCAGATCCATCGGCCCATTGCCCCCCATCCCGCCGCCGGGGAAATTCACCACCCGCACGTCGATGGCGCTGCCACCGCCACCCAGCAAGGGACTACCTCCGCTGCCGACAGTCCCCTTGCCGCCCTTGCCGGGGAGAAAGGACCGAATGCCGCGATATCCGACATAACCCACGCCGAGAGTCCCCGCGACTTGCCCCGCCCGCCCCATCCAGGATGTCTCACCGCCCGCAACGGGACCGCTATTGTCGCTGGGGCCGAAAGCAGCCTGCAAAACGGTGGCGGGCAGAAACTTGGCAGCATCCACGAAGTTTGTGCGGAACTGCATGAACTGATTGCCCGCCAGGCCCGACTGCCGGTCAGCCTCCGACTTCAGCACGCCCTCCTTGTGCAGCGAGTCGAGGCGGTCATCGCGGTATTTGTTGTTTGTCGCCATGCGGCCGAGAACCGGCGCCAAATCCAGCCCGACCAGATTGGCACTACGGCCGCTGGCCTTACCCCAATCGTCGCCAAGCTCCCGGATCATTTCCATCAAAGCTTGCCCAAAATCGCCCTGCGCTCGCTCGCGATAATCAGCGGAATTCAACCCCGCCTTATCGAAGGCCGCCATGGCGGTCGCATCACCGTCCGCGACCTTCCGCAACAAATCACTGGCTTTCAGCAGCGCACTCCCGGCCTCATCCCCTGAATGACCGCTGGCACCGATGACCTTGCCCTCATCGTCATAGCGCACCATCGCCCCCGACAGCAGCGCCGTCATCTGGTCGCGCGGCATCCCGATCATTTCGGGCAGGGCACCAACTTTTTCGACCCCCGCCAGCAGTTGCATCCGGTCGACCTTCAGTTTGCCGCCCAACTCCGTCAGCCCATCCAGGGTCATGGCCAGCGCTTTATCGCTGCCCACCAGATCGCTCAGACGTTTCAGCTTGCCCACCAGCAGGGCGTCGCGGGTATTCCAGGCGGTTTGTACATCGATGGTCGCCCGGGCCAGCGCCTGCGCCTCCTTGCCCGATGCCCCCAGGGCGCCAAGCTGACTGGCAACCGCCAACGCCGCCTCCCGGGTCACCGGCCGGGCCAGGGCGATGGTATCGCTCCAGGCTTTCATCTGTCCGACATTCAACCCGATGCTGTCGCCCGCCTCCTGCGCCGCATGGGCCAATGACTGAAACCCAGCGACATAACGCATCACGGTCTCGGCAATACCGATATCCTCGCCCATGGCACGAAGCGCACCGGACATGATATATTCTCCTTAAAGCTGTATGAGGAAAAACACCGTGCGTCTGACGGCCTTGATTCTAGGATTTCTGGTAATGCTGACCGGCGCCGCCCAGGCGCAGTTAGGAGACGGCACAGTCCCTCGTACCGTCTGGCAGTATGACTTTCCCGCCGAGCAGCCTGCGGGTTGGAAGCCGCCAAAGTCCCCGGCATTCTTCTCAGTGCTGGACTATCAGCGTAGCCACCCAGATCTCTTCATCTGGGAACTGACCGAGAAGATCCGGGGTGGGAAAACCGACAAATATTGGGCGGACTATCTCTCTGAGAATGGCGGGCCGATGAATGCCGGTCTGATGCTGACGATCCAGCAGAGCCGCATCCGCACCCAGCCCTTCTCGGTCAAGGGCTTCATCGCCACCGCCACCGCCGTCGCCGATGGGCTCGCTGCCCGCAACTATCCCATCGACAGCGCCGATATGCGCATCGGCATGCTGACGGAAGAACGCTGGCCAGAGTTTCAGAAGTACCTGAAGGAACGCCACGCCGCCCGCAAGACCGACTGGGAAGTCGGCGGCCCGATCTCCGGAGCCTGCGAATCTTTCCAAGGCACCCGCGAGAACGAGATGTGTATCCAGATCCACTATCGCCGCACCGCCTTCCTGAATGCAGGACCGACAGCCAACCTTCTGGACTATGTCGAACTCATCCAGATCAACGACCTCTCCCGCACCGTCCGGGGGATTTTCATCCCCTTCTGCGACGCCCCCGAAAACGCCAAAACCCTCTTCTGCACCTCCGGCAACCAAAACATGTTCGCCCTCCGCAGGGCCTACCAGAACTCAAAGTTCTAGCGGGGAAAAACACCGTGCGTCTGACGGCCTTGATTCTGGGATTTCTGGTAATGCTGACCGGCGGCGCCCAGGCACAGTTAGGGGATGGCACCGTCTCCCGTACCGTCTGGCGATATGACTTTCCCGCCGAGCAGTCTGCGGGTTGGATGCCCCCTAAATACCCCGCCTATTTTTCGGTGCTGGACTATCAGCGCAGCCACCCGGACCTCTTTATCTGGGAACTGACCGAGCAGATTAGGGGCGGTTGGTCCGACAAATACTGGGCGGACTATCTCTCCGAGAATGGCGGTCCGATAAACGCCTGGATCATGCTGACGATCCAGCAGAGCCGCATCCGCACCCAACCTTTCTCGGTCAAAGGCTTCATCGCCAACGCCACCGCCGTCGCCGATGGGCTCGCTGCCCGCAACTATCCCATCGACAGCGCCGATATGCGCATCGGACTACTAACGCCAACAGACTGGGCCGAATATCAGGTGTACCTGAAGGAACGCCACGCCGCCCGCAAGACCGACTGGGAAGTCGGTGGCCCGATCGCGGGGGCCTGCGAGTCCTTCCAAGGCACCCGCGAGAACGAGATGTGTATCCAGATCCACTATCGCCGCACCGCTTTCCTGAATGCAGGACCGACGGCCAACCTTCTGGATTATGTGACGCTCGTCCAGATCAACGACCTCTCCCGCACCGTCCGGGGGATTTTCATCCCCTTCTGCGACGCCCCCGAAAACGCCAAAACCCTCTTCTGCACCTCCGGCAACCAAAACATGTTCGCCCTCCGCAGGGCCTACCAGAATTCCAAGTTCTAACGAGGAAAAACACCGTGCGTCTGACGGCCTTTATTCTGGGATTTCTGGTAATGCTGACCGGCGCCGCCCAGGCGCAATCAGGAGGCAGCGGCTTCCCACCGAGGATCGTTTGGCACTATGACTTTCCCGCCGAACAGCCCGCTGGCTGGAAGCCACCAAAGTCCCCTGCATTCTTCTCGGTATTGGATTATCAGCGCAGCCACCCGGATATCTTCATCTGGGACCTGAACGAGAAGATCCAGGGCGGAAAAACCGACAAATATTGGGCGGACTATCTCTCCGAGAATGGTGGCCCGATGAGTGCCGGGCTCATGCTGACGATCCAGCAGAGCCGCATCCGCACCCAGCCCTTCTCGGTCAAAGGCTTTATTGCCAACGCCACCGCCGTCGCCGATGGGCTCGCTGCCCGCAACTATCCCGTCGACAGTGCCGATATGCGCATCGGACTACTGACGCCGACAGACTGGGCCGAATATCAGGTGTACCTGAAGGAACGCCACGCTGCCCGCAAGACCGACTGGGAAGTCGGTGGCCCGATCGCTGGGGCCTGCGAATCCTTCCAAGGCACCCGCGATAACGAGATGTGTATCCAGATCCACTATCGCCGCACCGCCTTCCTCAATGCAGGACCGACAGCCAACCTTCTGGACTATGTCGAACTCATTCAGATCAACGACCTCTCCCGCACCGTCCGGGGGATTTTCATCCCCTTCTGCGACGCCCCCGAAAACGCCAAAACCCTCTTCTGCACCTCCGGCAACCAAAACATGTTCGCCCTCCGCAGGGCCTACCAGAACTCAAAGTTCTAGCGGGGAAAAACACCGTGCGTCTGACGGCCTTGATTCTGGGATTTCTGGTAATGCTGACCGGCGGCGCCCAGGCACAGTTAGGGGATGGCACCGTCTCCCGTACCGTCTGGCGATATGACTTTCCCGCCGAGCAGTCTGCGGGTTGGATGCCACCTAAATGGCCCGCCTTTTTCTCTGTGCTGGACTATCAACGCAGCCACCCGGATCTCTTTATCTGGGAACTGACCGAGAAGATCCGGGGCGGATCCACCGACAAATATTGGGCGGACTATCTCTCCGAGAATGGCGGTCCGATGAACGCCGGTCTCATGCTGACGATCCAGCAGAGCCGCATCCGCACCCAACCTTTCTCGGTCAAAGGCTTTATCGCCAACGCCACCGCCGTCGCCGATGGGCTCGCCGCCCGCAACTATCCCATCGACAGCGCCGATATGCGCATCGGACTGCTAACGCCAACAGATTGGGCCGAATATCAGGTTTACCTGAAGGAACGCCACGCCGCCCGTAAGACCGACTGGGAAGTCGGCGGCCCGATCGCGGGGGCCTGCGAATCCTTCCAAGGCACCCGCGATAACGAGATGTGCATCCAGATCCACTATCGCCGTACCGCCTTCCTGAATGCAGGACCGACGGCCAATCTTCTGGATTACGTGACGCTCATCCAGATCAACGACCTGTCCCGAACCGTCCGGGGGATTTTCATCCCCTTCTGCGACGCCCCCGAAAATGCCAAAACCCTCTTCTGCACCTCCGGCAACAAAAATATGTTCGCCCTCCGCAGGGCCTACCAGAACTCAAAGTTCTAACGAGGAAAAACACTCCCGGTTTGCACCGGGAGTGCTCCAGATTACGCCCTCACCGGCCGCACGCGGTTGAGATGATCAACGGCGGCGCCATGCCAGGCGATGAACTCGGCGGTATCGAGACTCTCAATCGTCTCCAGCGGCCAATGGAGGACTGCAGCGATATCGGCCGTCAGGCTTCGCCATTGCCGAGGAGGCGATTCAAGAAAGGGCGCGTCTGCTTGATGGCTCCCTGGAAGTCCTCAGTATCCATCGCGTCGATCAGTTCGATGGGCTCACCCGCCAGCAAAGCCAGGGTGAGGGCGACCTGCTCGATGGCCCCGGTTGCCTGATCGAGGCGCTTATAGTCGCGCACCTTCAGACTGGTCTTGAAGACCAGTTGGTCGACATAGCGGGAAGCGGTGAACTGGATGGGGAATTTCAATTCGTAAGTGACGATATCGCTCATGGCATCTTCCTGATGTGTGGGTCATGAAAAAGGGGAAGCCTCTCGGCTCCCCCTTCGCCTTCGCCAGAAACTGTCTAACGGCAGCCATTGAGGCTGCGGCCAAGGGTGCGGATGCACCCGCCCGGCGAGGGCCAACTTGCTAAGCCAGCATTTCCTCGCAGCGCTGGGCGGTGAATTTCAGTTCCACCGCGCCACCGTCTTTGCCCGAGATTTTCGGGCGGTTGTTCTGGCGGGCTTCGGACAGCACGTAGCGCAGGCCGGTGTCGAAAGCGACCACGACGGTCGCCCCCGCCATGCCGACGAAGCGCTGCAGGCCATCGCCCGGCTTCACCATGATTTTGCAAGTCAGTTCGGCAGATTTGAACTCGGTCGTGAAACCGGCTTCATAGTCGCCTTCGATTTCCTTGATTTCGTCCCCGGCGAGCGTCAGGTCGACGCCCTTTTCGGTGCGCAGCACCTCGCCATTGACGGTAACGCGGGCCTTACCGATAACGCGATCGGTCGCCAAATTAGTATCAGCCATGTTCGATCCTTCAGATTTAAGGGGAGCGCTCAAGCGAGAAGGCCGGATGCGGTATGCTAGGCGCTAGCAGCACAGGACCGGAGCGTACGTCTGTACGTGAGGATCCGAGCAGCGCAGCAACGACGCAGATCGCATCCGGACGAGCGCGCTATACGATAAATTGCAACTGTCCGGCGAAGACCCGGAACTGATTGACGATATTGGTCGGGATGATCGCGTCGACGCGGTTGGCATCGCCCTGGTTGCGCTCCACCACGACCTCGCGCTTGAACTGCTCGATGCCTTCGACGAGGCCCATGCCCTCCCACAGGCTGGCGCGGGCGATCAGCTCATCCTTGATCAGCGTCGGGGTGACGATCGGCTGCCCCGCCAGGATGCGGGTGCCGTCGCTGGCCAGCTTGTGACGCGGGAAGCGGGTTTCGATCAGGAAGCGGATGTCCTTGCGCAGGAACGCCAGCGTCGCAGGCGTCTGCACATCCAGCCAGGCGGCATCGGGCTGGCCCCAGGCGTTCTTCTGGAAGGTCGTGATCTCGCGCTGGATCTGCACCTCGCCGTCCGACGACACCATCCAGGTGGCGATGCCGTGATGCAGCAGGATGTTCTGTTCCTGCTGGGTGAAGCGATCGGTCGGTGCCGGGGGCAGCACGCCCTTCAGGCTGAGGGTGTGGATCGGACGGGCCGGATCGATCGGCAGCTGGAAGGCCGCAATCGCGCCATAGGCCGCCGCCCATTCGTAGGACGGGGTCGGCGAGGCATAAGCCCCCATGGCCGAAACGAACTGGCAGTTGCGGGCATCGCCCCAGCTGGTCAGTTCGCCCAGCGTGCCGCGCTTGGCGGTAAAGCAGATGCCTTCCCGCATGACGGTCGGACCGGCACGGCGCACCAGCTCGTCTTCGAGGTCGGCCATAAAGCCGCTCTCGGTCCAGGGCTGGACGATGTACTCGTACTGCTCGCCGCCCAGAACGGCCAGGATATCGGCCAGATCCGGCGTACCGGCACCAACCACGGTCTGCGCAATGACGGCGGTCAGGCCCGCAGGCAGGCGCTCACCCGGATAGAAGCTGGTGCGGATATCGATGTCATTGCCCAGCGCGCCCAGATGGCGGGCGGTGAAAGTCACGACCGCACCCGATGCCGATGCAGTCACCGCCAGCGTCGTTGCCGTCGCAAGGTCTGCCGCAATCTTAGTCGCAGCCTCGGCAGCCGTGGTGCCCTTATCGATACGGACCTGCACCCGTCGACCGCCGATCCACAGGGTCATCAGGGCGGTTTCTGTGGCAGCGCCCGTCAAGGTCAGGGTCTGGACGGCAGCGATACCCTGGTCCGGGTCACCGACCGGCAGCGCCCAGGTCTCGGTATAGGCGTTGTTCTGGCGCACCACGCTCAGCATATGGGCCAGTTGGCTGCCTGCGCCGAAGGCCAGCAACTGGTCGTCACGGGTAATGCGGGTCGGCACGCCGACGGTGCCGACCGCCTGGCTCTTGGCCTGCCCCAGCACCAGCAGGCGCGACGGATACTGCGGGACCCCGCCGGTGGCACGGCTAGCGTCGAATTCGACATAGGTGAAGGGCGTGCGGATCCCAGCCGGGATCTCGTTGAAAACGATCATAGGCTACTCCTGGTTAGTGGCTTTTTTGGACCGGCGACGCGGGGCGCCGGTCAGGACGTCGCCGCAGCTCAGGCGGCGGCGCCAATAGGGGGTCAGAGCGACCTCGGTCCCGCCCTCGGGGAGCGGGCGGCCGGATGCAGGATCGATGACGCGCAGACGCGCGCCGGAAACGCCGGAGGCATCCGGCGCCGGGATAAGAAACATCTCGTTTTCCTTTGGTTATTGCGGGGGAAGAATCAGGTCTTCCGCCATCGGAACCGTCGTGGTTCCAATTCGATAGGCAGGCGCCATCCGCTCGAACGGGACGAGGCCCGCATCGAACACCGGATCGTCGGGGTTGGCCGGTGGGCCATAGCCTGCGTCGTCGGTCAGCAGCTTCGGGACCTCGACCGTGAAGCCGACCCAAAGGCGGGCGGCATCGCGTTTCAGTACTTTGGCGCCGATATAGTGAACCGGGCCGCAGTCGCCCGACGGTTGCCAGCCCAGCAGCGCACGCCAGACTTCGCTGCGGATGATGCCGAAGCCATCGGCAGCGGCGGCATATCCCAGCGGATCTGCCGTCGCATCCAGCACCGCAACCACCGCCCAGCGCTGGGCCAGATGCTGGCAGAGGTGATAGTCGCCGATGGGCGCTTCCGCCTTGTCTTCCACCGGATGGACGAAGGCGGCGGGCAACACGGCCAGTTGCTGCGACAGCACCCCCGCCTCATCCGCCGCCCCGGCGACCCGCTGGTCGAAGGAGGTTGCCAGGGCCCGCAGGCGATCGATCAGGACATTCATCATGATGCGGCCCCCTGCTCGATAAGGTCGATTGCCAAAAAATGCCCCCCGGCCCAGCGCTCTTCTGCTCCCGCCACCTGGAACCGCCGGTTCTGGCGGGGCCAATGGATGAAGGTATCGAGGCGCTTGGGGCCCAGGCTTTCCAGATAGGGCGTCAGGCGGATGACGGCGCGCATGGTGGGGCGTTTGGCCCCCTCTCCCACAGTTTGCCCCAAATGCTCCTGCGTACCGGAGACCGGGGTCAGCCCTGCCCAGAGCGTCGCCAACGGTTCATAGGTTCGGGCAATTCGCCCACCCGGTGCAGGATCGTCGCTCGCCCGCTCCAGCACGATGCGCTCCCGCAACATGCCGATATCGGTCTTCATAGGCGCACCGGCCGGAATGGCGCCCAAAGGGCTGCCACTCCCATCGGCAGAACCGTTGGCTGCGCCACGGTCTGCACCGCTTCCCGATGCTCGTACCAATGGGCAACCAGCATACGGATACCCTGGCGAAGCGGTTGCGGGACATCCTCCGGGGCCTCGCCGAAGCCGACCTCATAATCGACGCGGAAGCTACCGACAGGGCGCCGGGGATTGGGCCAGCGGGTGACGCAGGCCAACCGATCCCCCGAAACGATATAATCGGCCTCCGGCAGGACCTCCGTGATCCCGGCGACATTGATCACCGCCACCGTCTCCACCTGCCGCACGGGACCTGCAGGCAGGCGATGAACAGCATAGAGATCATCGCTCACCAGCCGCAGCCGCTGACGGATCAGGCGCTTGCGCACCGTCACTTCGCACAGCTGCCGTGCCGCCTGGATCAAGCTTTCGATCAAGCCATCCTCGGCATCATGTTCGATGCGCAGGTACGCCTTGGCATCCGCTAGAGAGACAGGTTCGATAGCGGGAAATTCGATGGTTTCCAGCATCTTCCCATTCTCCTCAGGGGGCCCAGGTGACGTTGGTCATCACCACGACGGATTTTTCGTGGCGCATGACGAAGTCATGGGCGGTGATGCAGCGGATAACCGTCTGATCCAGGCTGAAAGCCGGAACCACGGCACTGCCCGCCTGATAGGCCGCCTCGCCCGACGCATCGATGACCAGCCCCGCCGCCTCGCCGATGACCGCATCGGCCATATCGACCAGGAAAATGTCGCTGACCTCTTCGTTGTTCTCCATGGCGACCGCCACCTGGAGGGTCGAGGCGTAGGGGAAGCCCTGGAGCTTGCCGGTCAGCATTTCGGCACGGAAAACGAACTGGCCACTCTCGTCGCGAACGTTCATCAGCGCCTGTTCGGTCTTGGGCGCCATGATCCAGGCCGGACGCAGCATTCGTGCGCCCGAGGTGCGCAAGGCCAGCACCATCTCGCCCAGATCCGAAACGATGGCATCCAGCGTGCCGCTCGGGTTGGCCGCGAATACCTGGCTGGCCCAATGGCGCAGGCCCTTGGGGCTATTGCCCGTGCCGTCGCCATAGAGGAACGCCAGATCCTGGCGCTGCGCCAGCGCGGCCACCAGATCGTCGCGCACCACCTGATCCGCCGTCGGACCGGCATAGCGGATGAGATCGTTCGACACCGGCACCAGGGCAGCCAGCTTACGGGCCGTCAGGCGCACCTGAGTAAAGTTGGGCTGGCTGGCCGAAATGGGGCTGTTCTCGCCGATATAATCGGCCTGGCTACCGCCTGCGAGCTTGGCCAGCAGCAGCGTACCATTCGGCATCGGCACCACTGTGGCGCCGAGGCGACGTACAACCGACGCCGGGCGCAGCAATTCGGCGATTTCCGCGATCTGCGGTTCGGGAACGATAAAACCACCCGCCGAGCCGGTGCCAGCTTCCAGTGCCTTGGCGGTGTAACCGTCTCCCCAGCTCTTGGTGGCGAAGGCGGCGGCGCGCTCCGGGTCACCCCGACCGGCGGCCAGCGCCCGGATCAGGCGGCCAAGACCAGGAGTATTGCCGGGTTCAAGATTGGGGCGGTTCAGCGCCGCGACGGCGCTTTTGACAGTGGCGATTTCGGTGGTGAGGGTGTTTAGGGTATCGGTCAGCGACTGGTCCATCGCGGTATCTCCGGCTCTGTCAGGGGAAAATGTCGCCGACTTCACCGCTTGGACGCGGGCCGCCGGCTGGCAGGGGAAGGTGACGGGGCTGCATTCGTGGAGTTCGGCGCAGGTGATGCGGCGGCGGCCTTCGCTATCGCGCTCGGCCTGCAGGATGGTGAAACCCAGCGACAGCCCGTCGAGGGCACCGAGCTTCAGCAGCGCAAAGGCCTCTGCCCCGCGTTGAGTGTCGAGTGCCAGGCGCCCTGTCATTTTCAGGCCACGCGCGTCTTCGACCACCTCGGTCCAGACGCCGATGGGCTGAGTTGGATCATGCTGCCATAGCAGCCTTGGCCCGCCTTGGGTCGCCAGCCGTTTAAGGCTGTCGCGGAAGGCTCCCGGCGCGATCACATCGCCGTCGAGGTCGGGGATATCGAACACGGTGCCATAGCCCGTGAATATGCCTTCCGTTTCGGCGTCGGCAGGGACAAGCCCCTCCGCCGCCACGGCGCTCAGCCGTGTCGTAGCCCGTTTCAGGGTAGTCATGCAGGTCTCCTGTTTAAAGTGCCCGCCCGGTGGCGTGGGCTAGCTAAAGCACGTCACCATTTGGCAAGGGCGGATAACCCGCCGCGGCGCGTCGCTCGTTTGTGGTCAGAAAGCTCGCCCCGCTCAGTTTCGCGAACAGCGCATGCCGCCGCTCGACCAGGGCCGGAATGGCATCCTCGTCCGGCGCGAATCGCAATCCGCGCTCGAACTGCGGCAGCAGCCAATCGCCGATGCCATCCTGGATCAGGCGCAACAGGGGCAGGATCGTGTCCTCCCAGAAGGCCAGCCGCGCCTGCTCCATATTCGCGTAGGTCTGGGCATCAGGAATGCCGATCAATTGCGCCGGTACACCGAAGGCCGTCGCGATATCCAGCGCCGCCTGTTTGCGTCCCGCCAGCCAGTCCATATCCTTGGGGTTCAGCGACAGCTCCTGCACTGTTAACCCATCATCGAGTAACATAAGCGATCCGGCTTGCTCCGCTCCACCAACCTGTGCCTTCAATTCAGCCTTCAGACGCATGAATTGTTCATCGGAAAGATGGGCAGGGCCGTCCTTGGGATCATAGACAAGCGCAAGGCTGGGGCGGGCTCCGCTCTCCAGCAGAGCCTCATTCCAGCGCAAGGCTGCATCATGGGAATCGATAGCCCGCGCCGCCGCCTGCAGGTCGCCCCGACCGCGCGGACCCTGCATCGGATCTGCACGTTTCAGGTGGCAGATTTCGCTCGACGCGAAGCTCCTGCCCCCGATCTCAATTGCCTCGCCTCGTTTCGTTACCTTGAAACCAGCTATCGACAGCAACTCAACGGGAGCACCACCTCCCACACCGTTCGGCAAAACAAAGGCTTCGCCCTCGATCACCAGCAGGCTGGCAAGGCTTTCCACCAGCCGTGCCCCTGCCCCACCGGACAGCAGCGAGAGGGCGGAATGGCGCGTAACTTCCACCTGGTCGCGATAGAGCAGCCAGGGCACAGAGGCCACAGACCGCGCGATCAGCGTCAGACAGCGATGGGCGATGGGATTCTCCAGCCGCCTGCCCCCGCCCCTGTGGGGCGCGAGCGCCGCCGTCAGCGGCAAGGCAAGCGGCATCGGCGCCGGTGCGGCCTTCTTAAGGCGCGCACCCAGCCAACGGGGCAGCAACGACATGGAAAAGGCCTCCTTCCGGCCAATAAAAAACCCGCCATAAAGGCGGGTTTTGTTAAATAGAGCGAGCTAATCTCAGGCGTTTCTGCGAGAACGACTTATTGCTCTAAAGAGAGATAGCTTCGAGCCTGATACCGAGCAGTTGAACTCCTGGCCATTCAAACGTTAAGAGGTTTCAAGACATCGCTTTAAGGGAATTTCCACGTCCATGAGTATATTAAAGCTAAGGCCACTCAACCACACCGGCTTCACTTGATCGGGATTGGTTAGATACTTATATAGTAATCCGTAGGGATAACCCCCAGAAATTACCTGCGGAATGGCATAAGAATCCAAGCACTACACAATAAAACTGCAACCCATCCTCTCTAGAGATTATTTTGTTTTATCAGAAGCCCATTCATTCATAGAAATTTCATGACCATTAACGATACTATCATCCAGTTCAATTAGTGAGCGGACCTTAATGCCGCGCCAATTTTGAATATAACATAATCTTGAAAATGATTTCCTGAGTGTACCGACATCCACATCAGACATTAACAATGGATCAGTTTTTATAGGACCATAAAATGCCTCATTGTACTCATCTTCATAAAATTCTATGTAATACAAGCGGCAACTAGATAATAAAAATCCCACGACCATTAATGACACGAAGTTCTTCATCGGATTTCTTTTATGTGAGAAATTACAATCGGTAGCATCTCGCCTACCCTGGCATGGCCATTATCTTCGTGCGATTCGGGATTGTTTGCATCGGGATGCAATGTCCTGGTGATGGCCCATTCATCATTAACGAGGTCTTAGGTTTTAAATTCACCCAAGAACTATCCCGTTTTCGCGCCACACCAATAGACGAGCAATCATTTCAGCGGCAGCCCATCCGGAAATCGTTTGCGCAGATGTTCACTATGCACCGGCTCATCTTGAGAAAGTCGAGGCTGCAGACAATCCGAAAGTTCAGTAGAGATACTAAACTCGAGCGTTCTTCCTAAGTTGGATATCTTTGACCAGTCCCAATCCACATCCACCGTCAAATAATGATAAAGCGCAGCAAAGGGATACTCTCCCCTCAAGCTGTAGGCGACCGTCGCATCAATAAGACAGCGCTCCGCAAGGTCACAAAATTTCTGCTGTCCATAGAGAGACGTTAAATAATCTATATTCCCGCCGTGGAAATGAACAAACAATCCGTCCTTGACATCCGGCAACCCCAGAGAACGGTAAGTGAATGTATCGCCCCCGCCCATTTTCGTAATACAAATCGGCCGATACAGGGCACTCAGACGCGCTTCATCGATTTCAACGCGCGTCAAAGGAGCAACCTTGAACGGCGGTTCATAGGCCATCCACGTTAAAATCGGCATGCAACCCGGCAGCAATACAATAAATGATAATAAGATTATCGATCGCCTCATTTTATCTCCTCTACCGCCGAGTACACATGGTCGAAAATTTTATTCGTCAATGCATGCCCATCATCGAAGTGGTATTCTGGCGTCGCTGAATTTTCAGGATGCGTCGTACTCGCGATCGTCCATTCACCGTCCAGGATCCCACTGGGTGTCAATTTCCTCCAAGGCTGACCGCCCATCGCGACAGTATTCGGGGATCGCCAAGACACAGGGCGAGCAGGTAGGCCTGGTGGATCCTGGACATAGACATTCAACCACGTCTTTGTGTTTGTCGGCCGCATCTGAGGCTTAGGGGGATTTCCCGGCTCCGAGCTTCCAGGAGGCCAAAAAAAGCCACTCGTTCCCACTGCATCAAGTGTAACCAACAGGTCTACGACGATCTTCTTGAGGCCCACGCGGTCCGCCACATGATAGGCTGTGTGCCCGCCCCAACTGTGACCGACAAGTGCGATCTGGTGCCCAGGATAGCGCTTCGTCCATCGAATTTCAGAAAAGCGACAATTCAACACTTAATAAAATCAGGTACAATATTTAAAGTAACGTTGCTCTCCAAACCATCAATTTGAGTTTGCCTCACCTCATCGGGACGCGTCATTAATTTATACAACAAGCCATAGGGGTATTCTCCTCTTTCGATGTATTCGATCGAGGTGTTGGTCACACATTTTTCCAGAGCGCACCCCCATCCTGGCTCGGTTTTTTTGGCCAGGCGGAGATAATTATTCTCAAACTTGCTATCCGCCCTAAACGGACCAAGCTTAATCGACATTTGACGATCTCGTGACCAGGCGCCGAGTGGAAGTTCCGCTTTGTCCGGACTTTGGAAGATTGGCGCACACATCGGGCCAAACAACTTATGCAATACCGCAACATCGATATCTTCGCGCGCCACTGGTTTCACGATGATCGGACCATACATCATTTCGTTAAACCCCTCCGGGTCGAACAAATAATCCGAGTAAAAACAAGAACTCAAAAAAAATCCAAATCCAATAATTAAGAAATTTGCCCTCATCTTATCATCGACTCGACTTCTGATTTAACTGGTGCGAACAAAATATCCATTCTCGTGTGCCCGTTATCTAAATGATGTTGTGGCTGCCCGTCCGCCGGGACCATTGTGCTGGTAATAGTCCACTCATCATCAGCCAAACCACGCGCCTTTAATTTTCCCCAAGGCCCACCACGTAAGCGGGTAACCCTATTACTGCCAGAGTTTGGATAAGGTATATCGGGGGGATCTGAAACATAAACATTCAACCATCGCTCTGTTGTGACCGGCCGCTCGAATGGTTCCGTCGGCGAGTAAAATGGGAAACCCGATTTTTGCTCAAAATTAATATTAGTTACAGGATCCAAAGTTACCAAAAGATCTAGTTTTACATTTTTCTCTGCAACTTTCAATGCAGCGCGATAACTACCGAACCCTCCAAAGCTATGGCCTACCAGCGTTATTTGATGCCCTGGATATTGCACCCGCCATTTTTCGATATAATCCGCAATATCCGAATAGCTATCGTGTGTGAAATAAGCCTTCGCCTGAGCGGAATGACCAGCAGCGCAATAACGTTCGAACAGCCTGAACATGTGCTTGTTAGCCGTATCACCGAAGCCACCAACGAATATTACCAGAGCTTTATTGCAACGTAGTATCGGATCACACCCAAGATTTGGCCTCCCTAATTTGGGAGAAAGATCGTCGACATCCGGTATGGGTGCGCCTGCCTCTACAGGGAAAACTCCCTCTCCGCTGAAAAATCCCATTAAACAGCTCCTTGACCATTATCCAAGACACTCGCCGCTAACCCTGCCATCCCGCCAGAGGCGTAAGCCTGCGCTGGCTCCTGACGTAGGGGGTCGTCGCGAAAGCCACTGCCCAGTACCAGCCGGATGAACCAGAAGCGGAGGCGGTCGATGGCAGAAGCTCCCGGATAATCGGCAAGCAGCGCGGCATCACTGGCAGTCCGCGCTGCAGCAATGGCGTCCGCTGGAAAAGCTGCGGATCTCTCACCATAGACCTGCCGCACCAACAGCTCGGCTGGCCGGGCTTCGTAGTGTGCCGCCAGGTGGTCATGAAGAAATATGGATCGCAGCAACGAGAGGCTATTGCCCCCGCTCGCGATCCGCGCATTCCCCAAAGCCAGCAACTCTCCCTCATTCCGCACCAGACGTCGGCGATCTGCCGTCAGGAACAGTTCCTCCGTCAGCGGCGCCAGCAGCGGGTCATCCAGAAAACCGCTGCCCAGCAGCGCCAGCAGTTGCGCCAGTGCCTGCCAGTCGCGGCGATCTTCCAGCCCCAGGCGTCGCGCCAGGGAGACCGTGGCTATCGCCAGCCCAGCACGCTCTTCAACCGAGAGTTTCGGCCATTTCTGCCCGATCCAGGCAGTCATCGGAGCGACGCGCTGGGCTGCCATATCGTCGCTCAGCGCTGTCAAAAGCACGTTATCGAGACTGAGTAAGGCCGCTGGCGTTACTGACGGCGCCTCCAGCCACAAGGCTCCCCCCGGTTGCGGAATTCCAAGGCGTTTCATCCCCCATAAAAGCCAGGCCTTTTGCGCGGGCATCAAGGCAGGCCAGAAAGGCAACAGCACTCGACGATCCCACCAGCGCAGCAAGACCAAAGCTCCGTCGGCATCCTGCATCATGCGCCGATCCGCCAGCAGCCCCGGCAGGGACGCCAGCGGCGTATCGCTATCGATCCACAGGCCCCAGCTCTGGTCGGTTAGGGCCTCCAGTTCAGCCGTGGCTGGGGGATTTGGGGCTGTCAGCCATGGCGTGATCCGTCCCATCTGCGGCGCCCCGTCAATCGGCAGCAGCGGCACCGCCGTCAGGCCGTGTGACATCGCCCAGCCGAGGGGTCGCTCAAACAGCGCCGAATCGATCAGAGCATATCGCGTCATGGCTGATCCTCTGTCGACACACACGATGGCACGATGGCCTGCCCTGAAGCCGCCGCATCGACCAGGCTATTGGCGGGGCCGTAAGCCTCGCTATCTCCCCCTTCATTCAGGATCACCAGCGGATCTTCCACGATGATGGTGCCGCCATGGCTGGTCGTATCGCCCTCACGTGCGGCCAGCCCCTTGCTCATCAAGCACCAGGCCGCGCCGGTTGTAATGATGGCGCCGCAACTCGTGGCGTCACCAACCCGCGCGACGCGATTGCCATTACGGCGGATCGTCGGTGCCCCTTGCGTTATGACGGTCATTCCATGTTCCGGACATAGAACCAGATCGCCAACAGCAGCCAATCGTCGTCCCATGGCACGCCTCCCTAGCCGCTCAATTTGTCGAAATCGATTTGCGACGCCGTGACCCGCACACCGCTCTCGTCCATGACAAGGCTCTGCCCACCGACCAGGATCTTCAGCGTCTTTGCCGTCAGCACCACCGTCCGGTCCTCCGTGAACTGCATCCGGTGCAAGGAGGCTTCGGCCCCGGCATTGCGGTCATCCTGGCTGGTATAGAGGCACACGTCCCCCACCGGCAGGCCCAGCGGCCGGTGGCGCTGATCCGGCGTCGCGCAGATGATCGCGCTGTCCTTCTCGCCCCCGATGCACAGCACCACGCCCCGCGCGCCGGGCAACGGCGCCGCGCTCATGCCATAGCTTTCCGCGTGAAAGACACCGTCCGATATCTCGTCCTTGATCATCTCGATCTGGACCGAGTTCGCATTGGTCGAGGTATCAACCCGTCGGATCACACCCCAGTTCACAATCTGATAAATCCGACGCCGAAACGGCGCCATCGCCTTCTCCCACGTCTCCAGGGAAAGTCCCATCTCTCATCTCCATCCGTCTAAGTTAAAGCCGCCGCACCCGCGGGCCGTTTGACGGCGGCGGCGAGACGGCAAAGGCCAGCATCACCGCGTCCGCTCGGTCCGGGCTGTCCTGGCCCCGGCGGCGCAGGCTGTCCTTGCTTTCGACCTTGATGCGGCCCCGACTGTCATAGGCGTAGCGCAGCATGGCAAGCTGGCTCAGCAGCCGTTCGTCATTCGGCAGGCAAAGCTCCCCCGTCTCCATCCGCTCGCGCAGGTTCCAGAACAGCTCGGCCCGCAGGTTGGCGAAGCGCTCGCGTTCGATGGGCGCCGTGCCGACATTGACCGGCATCACCGCTATTCCCTGCTCCCGCAGCCGATCCGTCACCCCGCCGCCCACACCCGCATCATCCACCTTGGCGATGGTGGCTCCGGTCTCGCGCATCGCCGCCACGATCCGCCCGCAGGTCGCCATCGTGTCCTCCTTGCGCCCGGCATAGAGGATTTCGACCCCATCGCCCCGGCGCAGCGCGACCACCGTTTCGTCCCGCCCAAACCGCGCCACATCGATGCCCAGTTCCAGCACGCCCGTGGTCTCCACCTCCGCCGCCACCGCTTTTTTCAGCAGGCGCGGCGGGAACAGCCCATCCGTCCCCTCTTCAGGAAACTCACCGCCGATCTTGGCGCGATAGATCGGGCTGTCCTCGCCCCAGCGCCCCTTCATCTCCTCGACCCACAGCGCGCCGACCAGCAGCGGGCGCAGCTCGTCCGGCACTTCTTCTCCGGTCAGGTTTGGCGTCTTCAACGCATCGATATGGATCTTCACGAAGCCCGACCCCGGCGTGCAGACCTTGGCGAATTCCGAGGCCGGATCGTCGGGATTACCGATGGCAAACAACCGGCTGTCGTCGTTCGTCACCAAGGTTTCCGCCGCATCCCACAGGGGCTTGGGAATGCCGCAGGCCTCGTCGAACACCACCAGCACCCGCCTGGCGTGGATGCCCTGAAAGCCGGTCATATCCATATCGGCGGGTTTGCGGCCAAAGCCGACCATTTCCTGGCCGATCCGCCATTCGGTCATGGTCACCTTGCCAGGCAGCTTGCCAGCCCGGTGCGCCCGGCCGATCTCCCGCCACAGGATCGCCCGTACCTGGGCGAAGGTGGGGGCGGAGGTCACGACGAACGCCTCCCCCGGCGGCCGCGTCGCGATCCACCAGGCGCAGAGGCGCGCAGCCAGGAAGCTCTTGCCCGCGCCATGGCAGGACGGCACCGCCACCCGGCGATTATCGCGCACCGCCGCGGCGATCTCCGCCTGTCGGCTCCAGAGATGATCGCCGAGCACCTCCCGGCAGAAGCCCACCGGATCGTCGGCATAGGCGGCAAGGTCGATGGTCCGCTTAGACGGACTCGCAGACTTCCCCCCGCCCTTGCGGCGAGGCGCGCGGGCAGAGGCTTCGGTCATCGTCACTCACAGAGGTGCGGGAAAAAGAAAGCCGCCTCACGGCGGCCTATTCATCACCAGATCATACGTTCGGCATGGCGGCACAGGCTCCCATGAAAAGCAGGAGCCAAAGAACGGCAAAGCTACGTGTCATCGCTGATTTCCTGGGAGTTCTATCCAGCCCACCTGTCGTTAGGGCGCCACAACGGCAGGCGGAGCTGGCGAACGCTGCCACTTCACCAGCGGCTTGCCGGTGTAAGGGTCAGAGATTGCGCCAGGGAACTTCGGATGGTGATCATAAAGAAGATTTTGACCCCAATAGAACATCTTCTTATTGAGCGCGAGGGTGATCAAGGAAGTGTCGTTCTGGCGCCAATATGCAAAGGCGAATGCGATATCTTCACTGGACGGTTGCGCCGGGACAGCATCGAAGAATGCCGGATTTGACAAAACGGCCGAGTCTTTGAGCAGTCGATTGAAACCGGCTTTCCAAACAGGTTCATCGATAGGTTTGAATAGGGGTTTTTCAACGCTCCCCTGAACCGCCATCCCCTCATACTTCCGGCCCAGGAAAACGCCCGTGGTTGGATCATCCGGAAAATACGGCCTATCCGGGTAATCAGACAGAATGATCTCGCCTGTGAAGGGATCTATGTAATTGACCCACATCGGTTCGGACGGATGGTAACCTACAGGCCTCTTGAAGGTAACATGGTAGGTGTAGGCAATTAGCGGATATTTCGCGTACTCAGGTTTACGAAGAAAGGTCGGCATCGACTGCCAGATCTCCAACGGAACCCTCTGACGGCTACGAACATCGCTCTCAGCCATCTGACCGATCTGCTCGATACTCAAAGGATTGGGGTTCATCGGAACGGATTTCGGCATGGCGGCACAGGCTCCCAGGAAAAGCAGGAGCCAGAGGGCGGTAAGGCTTCGTGTCATCGCTATTTCCTGGGAGGAGCGCTGGGCCAAATACTTAAGGCGTTGCAACCGGTAGCTGGCCGGGGTCGCGCTGCCACTTCACCAGCGGCTTGCCGGTAAGCGGATCGGACTTGGCGCCGGGGTATTGCGGATGATTGTCGAACAGAAGATCTATCACCCAGCGCATCATCTTTTCGTTGAGCGCAAAACTCACCAGGGCGGTATCGTTCTGCCGCCAATACGCAAAGATGAAACCCACCAACTCCGGGGAGGGATTAACAGGAAGCGCATTAAAGAACGCTGGATTGGAGAGAAACGCCGGATCTTTAAGCCAACGATCAAAACCCGCCTTCCAAAGCGGCTCATCAATCGGTTTGAAGAGCGGCTTTTCAACAGAGCCTTTCAACGACATCCCTTCGTATTTTCGCCCCAAGAAGACACCCACCGCGACATTGTCAGGGAAATACGGCCGGTCAGGGTAGCTCGACACCACGAGTTCACCCGTAAAGGGATCGATATAGTTGACCCACATCGGCTCTGACGGATGGTAACCCACCGGGCGCCTGAAGGTGACGTGATAGGTGTAGGCGATCAGCGGATAATCGGCATATTCGGGCTTGCGGATGAAGGTAGGCACCGACTGCCAGATCTCCATCGGTACTTCGTGCGATGAGGCATCGGCATAGGCAATCTGGCCCAGCCGCTCGATGCTCAAGGGCGCAGGGTTAGTCGGGACAGGTTTCGGCATAGCGGCACAGGCTCCCAGCAGGAACAAAAGCGATAGGGCAGCGAAGATTTGTTTCATTAGGGACTTCCTGATAGCTTTGCTTTGCAGGGGCCTGATTCCGTCGAGAAATAGGCCTCTTGAGCAGCGTATATTTGATTTCCGAGTGATTTTTGCTTCTTTAGAAGATCGATTTGTTCTTGAGCCAGCAGTTTTTGCCCTTCAGAAGCCGAGTCGGGATCAAATATCTTATCAATCTCCGCCAACCGCGCTTTATTCTCGACCAATTGCGCCTGCATTCCGGCAAACGGGTTGCCCTGGCGGGTTTTGATATCGCCGAACGGCGGCTTTTTCTCGGGGTCCAGGCAGCACTTGATAGCCTCCTCCCGCCCCGGCAGTTTGCCGGTGATCCAAGCCATTAGCGGTTTCGTGAACCCCGGTTCCTGCGGCCGCAGGCTCGCCTCATATTTATCGGCGGAAACCCAGGCCGGGCAGCCGGTGCCCGTATCATGAATCAGATAGGCCAGAGGTTGGTCGGGATTACCGGGGGCAGCGACGTAACCCAGGGTAGCGACAGCATGCCCCCCAGATATTTGGTCCGTCCAAAGATGTTCCGACAGATGATCGGTCTGCAGAATTTTGCCTTCTCTTAGACGCTGACGAATAGCGGCGGGGGATTGATCTTGAGTCGTCGCGCTATAACCATAGTTGGCATAAAGCCCCTTCAATACAGAGGACGACATGATCGTACCATTCTCTGGGTTGTATTTGATAGGCTCTGGACACTGCGTCAGCCGCTCGGCATTCGCCTGATGCAGCGGGAAAGGCCGATCGGCAGTACCGCCGTCGCGGATGCGCTGGAGTTGCGTCACCTGGGCCGCAGACATCACGACACAGGCATTATTGCTCTGATGCGGCAAATCGAGGCCACTCTGCTCTGGAATACTCAGCCCCCAATATTGGCCTGCTGGCGGGGCGTTTAAGCCGCCCTTATATTTGACGGAGCAGGCCGTCAATTTGGTCAGATCTTCCGGCGGCGCCTCGTCCGGTGATGGCCGGGCCGAAATACTACCTGACGGAAACAGCCCCTCCCCCTCCGCCCACTGGTCCGGGCAGCCGTCGACGATGTAGCCTCCATGGCTGATCTTGTCGCCGCGCCGGGCGATCAGGGCGCCGTCGATGAACTGATTGGGCACGCCGGTGATGATGGTGGCGCCGCAGCCGGTGCGGTCGCCAACTGTCGCGACCGGCTTGTTGTTGGAAAAGACGAAACTCGATCCAGTGACGATCTGGGTCATCCCATGCTCGCTGCACCAGACCGGATCGCCGACACGCGCGATACGGGGCATCTTCTTATTCCTTGGGCATGAAAAAGCCCGGCTCTAAGGCCGGGCTGCGGGTCGTGTATCTTTGGTCGAAGCTTATCCGCCCGAGGCACTCTTCAGATGGATCTGCGTCCCCTTCACCTCGATGCCATTTTCATCGATTGTGAAGCTCTGGCCGTTGAACAGTACCTTGAGGGTCTTGCCCGTCAGCACTACCGTCCGGTCCGCCGTGAACTGCATCCGGTGCTGCGACGCCTCCGCCCCGGCCATGCGGTCATCCTGGCTGGTATAGAGGCACACATCCCCCACCGGCAGGCCCAGCGGACGGTGGCGCTGATCGGGCGTCGCGCAGATGATCGCGCTGTCCTTCTCGCCCCCGATGCACAGGACCACGCCCCGCGCGCCGGGTAGCGGCGCCGCGCTCATGCCATAGCTTTCCGCGTGAAAGACACCGTCCGATATCTCGTCCTTGATCATCTCGATCTGGACCGAGTTTGCATTGGTCGAGGTATCAACCCGTCGGATCACACCCCAGTTCACAATCTGATAGATCCGACGCCGAAACGGCGCCATCGCCTTCTCCCACGTCTCCAGGGAAAGTCCCATAATCGTTTCCTTCAAAGGATTGAGCGGCCCAAAACGGCAGCAGCCGCCCCTGATCCAGGTGGCGGCCGCAATTCTTCAGTCTTGCCAAAAGCTTAACCTCAGCGATTCGCTGGGTCAAGAGCTAATTTTCACGTTTTGTTCTCTCACATACCCCAGTGATCGGCCAGCAGATCGAGAGCTAGGCGCAACATCTCGATGCCGCTGGCGGGATGGCGACCGGTAGCAACCGCCCAGTCACGCGCCGACATGCCTTCGCAGACCACACGGCACAGGGCATCGGACAGGCGGATGCCGACCGCCTGCACCGCCTTGGCATAGTTCCGGCGGGCCGCGACCAGCCCATCCGACATGCTTTCTGCTTCCGATCCCCGGCTACCGTTCACCCGCTCGTCCCAGCGCATGGTCAGGCCAGCTTCAAAGTGGCACCGGTACCAGAGCGCGCGCAGCCGCTTGGCCGCCTCCGCCTGCCGTCCCTTCAACTCGCCGCGCGCGAGATACCGGTCCAGAGGCTCGCCATTGACCCGTACATGGCGTACCGGCACACCCGCCGGATCTTCCTCTTCGACAATCTGTCCGGCTGCGCGCAGGCGCGGGGTGCCATAGTCGGGCTTTTCCTCGAATGACTGTAGACGAACGACAGCAGCTTTTGGCATCGGCAGCACCTTTTCTTGAAAAACAAGCCCCTCTTAATAGGGACCGGTGCGCCGGAATCGAAAAAGCGGACCTTTGCCCGCCTTGTTCTTGATATGTACTTTTTCTTTTAGTGTGTGGCAAGCAAAATCGCAAATAACTCGGCAAGCTTGTTCTGCGCCCTGTCAGGATTCCAGAGGGACATTGTCTAAATTTTGTGATAAATCCGCAAACCATGACAAATGGGGGCATTTGGAAATGGTGATCGAGTCTACGCCGGGCCGGGTACTGGTGATCGACGATCAGCCGATTACGTCGAAATTAATGGCAAGTATTCTGTCCGAAGAATTTGCCGTGACGATCGCCAATTCGGTCGAAAATATTATCGGTCAGTGCCATGCACTGAACCCCGATGCCATTCTTCTTGATGTGATGATGCCGGGACATGATGGCTATCAGATCTGCGGGATGCTGAAGGCCGATCCGATCCTGTGCGATATCCCCGTGCTGTTCGTGACCGCCCGCTCCTCCTGGGAAGACGAAGCCCAGGGTTTGCAGATGGGCGCGGCCGACTTCGTGACGAAGCCCTATAATCCTGCCTCGCTGCGCGCCCGCGTCCGCAACGTCGTGGCCTTGAAGCGTCAGCGCGATTATCTGGCCCGCCTCTCCTCGATCGACGGCCTGACCGGGATTGCCAATCGTCGCCAGTTCGACGATCTCTTCGCCCGCGAATGGCGCCGCCATCTCCGTGGCACCCAGCCGCTCGGCGTGATCCTGCTCGATATCGATCATTTCAAGCGCTACAATGACAGCTGTGGCCATGTGGCGGGCGACACATGTCTACGCGCCGTCGCCCAGGCCATTGAGGCCAGCCTGAACCGCTCGTGCGATCTCGCCGCTCGCTATGGCGGTGAGGAATTCATCTGCCTGCTGCCGGAAACCGATACGGACGGCACCAAGAAGATGGCGGAGCGGATCGGCGAAGCCATTCTCGCCCTCGCCATTCCCCACCCTGCGTCTGAAACCTCGCCCTATGTCACCATCAGCCGGGGCGCACTATCGCTAATCCCGAGCGGTAACAGCACGCCGGAAAGTATGCTGATATCCGTCGACGCCTATCTTTACGAAGCCAAGCGATCCGGCCGCAACCGCACCGCTGGCCCCGACGTCACGAGCGATCAACCTCTCGCCAGCTAAGCCCGGACGAAATCCATAACGGCGCCGACCGCATCCTCGCGGTCGACCCGGATCACCCCGCCGGGCAACCGTTCGGCGGGTATTTTATTGGCTTTCAGGGCGGCATAAGTCTGATCGAGGTCGCTGGACTTCAGCGTGATGCCGCAGATCGTCGGCAGGCCCCGCGCAGTACCATCGTCCGAATAAAGCCCCGCAGCATCGTCGGCTGTCACAAACAGGATCACCTGTTTGCCCACATGCACCGCCCAAGTGTCGTCGGTCGGTGTGACGGCGCTTATCCCCACCAGCTTTTCATAGGCGCGGGCGGTTTCTTCGGGATTTTCGACCGCGACCGTGACGCTCTGAATACCGACAGCAGCGTTGGGGTGCCTGACCCAGGTCGGGCGGCGCAACAGCTCCGGCGTCAGATGCTCGACCAGAAAGCCATTGATCGCGGGCATTTCCTCGGGTGGCAAGCGCGTCAGGGCAAAGCGCGGCTCGATGTCTCCTTCCGGCAGTTCCAGAAGGCGCGATAAGGCGTGCGGCCCATGTGGGTTCAGTCCACGGCCACGCAACTGCTCCGCCACCAAAGCGGAATCCGTGATTCCAAAAGTGATCGCCAGCAGCCCGTCGCCGCCACTTGCCAGGAATTTATCGAGCCCGTTCGATTCACCCGCCGGGTCCACCATGCCCAGAAACTCCAGGTAGTCCTGCTCGAACATCACGCAATAATTGCCAGTTCCCCAGCCTTTATGGCGCCCGCGCGGAGTAACGACAAAGCCGAGTTTCTGGGCTGCCTTGCGGGTCGCCTCCAGATCGCCTGTCCCATAGATCGCATGATCAAAATTCAAAGCTGGCAACGCCATCTTCATATCCTCGTGGATAAGATCCTCTGACATCGGTGTCGCACAGGAGACGGCCTGAAAACCAGCGTAAATACGACGGTCCTTTTAGGGGCTTGCACACCCAGAAGAAGGCCGTTAACCATGCAGGATAGGCCTCCGCCATATCAGCACTCGGGTGATGGGACAATTGTTCTAGGAAAGCGAAACGGGCATGCGGGTAGCGGCAGGCGGTGGTTCCTTTTTTTGGGATGAAGAGCTTTCTTTGACGACCCTTGACTCGGTCGTCGATCGTTCGCTCGTGGATACTTTGGCGGCTTGGCAAAACCTGCAAAAAGCCACGGGCCGCGCTGTCCCCTCGCGCAAGCAGTTTTTTCCTGAGACCGTCCCCGGCGCCCGCGGGCGGCTTTCGCTCTGGATGGTCATCGCCCCCGAGGATGGCAAGGGGTTGGATTTCGAGATGATCGTCCAATCCAGCCGGACCATGATGCTCTATCGCCTGCAGCCTGGGCGGATCACGGTCGGCAACCTGTCGAACGATGGCTATCGCGAATTGATGATGGCGCATTTTGGTCATGTCTGCGAACAGCGGGTGCCGCTGGCCACCCGTATTCACCTGGAGCGCGAGGGGCATCCAACGGTTTTTTACGACCGGTTGGCCGTTCCCTTTTCCGAAGATGGCGCGAGCATAAATTATTTGCTTACATGCGCTGATTTCTCGGTAGAGACTGCAAACGCCATCCGAGACACCGTCCCCGACTTCAACCAACAAAGTCCTGGCTGGAGTCAAAAAGGCTCCTAACGTCTACATACGAACAAATTCTTGCAAATTTCATTGAAGTGTTCTTCCTAAAACAGCCGCAAGCGAATTGGAGGACGCCCCAAAGGGGGACAGATGTCGGAAGCGTCTCGTATACTCGTCGTCGAAGATTCCCGTTTCTTCAGCCAGTTGGTTTCGAAGGGCATAACCGACCGTATGCCGCAGGCCGAGGTAACCGTGGCTGCTTCGCTTGCTGAAACTCAGGCGATTGTGGCAGCGGCAGCCCAGCCGTTCCATCTGGCCCTGGTCGATCTTGTTCTTCCAGACAGCAAGGAAGGTGAGGCGCTGGACTTCGTTCAATCTCACTCCATCCCCTGCATCGTCTTTACCTCAGTCTTTTCGGCCGACCTGCGCGAGCGCCTGTTCGCCGATCAGGTCATCGATTATGTGCTGAAAGACACCCCGTCGAGTCTCGACCATCTCCTGAGCCTTGTGGAACAGCTCCACCGGAATCGGACCACCAAGATCATGGTGGTCGATGACTCGCGGACGGCCCGCCATTACCTGCGCGATCTGCTGCGCTCATATCATTTCCAGGTCGTGGAAGCCGCTAATGGGAACGAGGCGCTCGACCGTCTCAAGACCGACACGTCGATCCGGCTCGTTCTCATGGACTATCATATGCCGGATATGGATGGGATCGAGATGACCCGCCGCATCCGCGCCCAGCATCCGCCTGATCGGCTTGCGCTCATCGGGGTTTCCTCGGTCGGCAGCCACACGCTCTCCGCCCAGTTCATCAAACACGGCGCCAATGACTTCCTGAACAAGCCCTTCCTGCGCGAGGAGTTTTTCTGCCGTGTCGTGCAGAACCTCCGCATGCTCGACCTGCTCGACCACCTACGCGAAAGCGCGAGCCGCGACTTCCTGACCGGGCTTCACAACCGCCGCTTCTTCTATGAGAGCGGGGCTTCGCTGATGGCCACGGCCAAGCGGGGCCAGATCTCCCTGACCGCTGCCATTGTCGATGTCGATTTCTTCAAACAGACCAACGACACCTACGGACATGAGGCAGGCGACCTTATTCTGCGCAAGGTCGCGGAATGCTTGACCCGGCACCTACGCGAAAGCGACATGGTCGCCCGGATCGGGGGCGAGGAATTTGCCCTGCTGACCGTCAATATGGCCCCTGACAGCGCCTCGGATTATTTCGAGGAACTGCGCCAAGCCATTTCCGAAATCCGCATTGTCCATGGCGGTAAGAGCATCGGCGCGACGGTCAGCATCGGGGTTCATATCGGCAGCGCCGATAATCTGCCCGCTCTGATCGACCTCGCCGATCAGTCGCTCTACAAAGCCAAAGCGGCGGGCCGCAATACCGTCCATCTGACCCGCGCCGACTGACCGGAGGGGCTGGATGTTCGACAGCTTCATGACGCCGGAAGTCGGCGGCATCGCGCTGTTTTTCGGCACGATGCTGGCGGCGACAATCTTCCCCGTTTCTTCCGAAGCGATGTTGGCCGCCGCCATCCACCAGAAGCTCGGCGGCACAGTCGAACTGGTTTTGATCGCAACGATCGGTAATACAGTTGGGTGCTGGCTTAATTGGCTGACCGGCCGTTTCCTGTATCAATATCGCGATCGTCGCTGGTTTCCGGTATCCGATGCTGCACTGCAGCGTGCAAGAACATGGTTTAATCGATGGGGATTAACATCGTTATTATTCTCATGGATACCAATCGTGGGCGATCCATTAACCGTAATAGCAGGAATACTAAAAGTTAACTTATATGCTTTCTTGTTTTTAACAGCGACAGGTAGAGCCCTGAGATACTGTGTTATTGCCGGTCTCCTTGCAGAATAAAGAACAGCATTGCGAGCAAAGCTATATGCAAGAGGCGTTTTTTTGCTTATTCTAGAAGTCGACAGAATGTTGCGACACCCTAGTATGCGGACCGTTCCCTAGCTCATGCCCCGTTCCCCTGCCTTGGCCGAAGCCGGCATTTCGCATGAGCATCTGATCGCCCTTGCTATGACCCGTGCGGCCGTTCTCCTTGTGATCGATGCGACCGGCACCACCATCTTTGCTTATGGCGAAACCGAACGTTTGCTCAATCAGTCGCCCCAGGGCCTGATCGGCGCGTCGCTGCCTGCCCTTTTGAACGCGCCTGCGCGCCGGGGCTTGATGCAGCTGCTGGAAGAACTGCGATCCTCTGCCGTAACGCCACCCAAGGAAATTCAGGTCGGCACCGCGTCCGACCCTATTCCTGTTCTGATTGGCGGCCGGATCGTACGGGCGGGTGGTTACGAGACCCTGTGCCTGACGCTTGAAGTGATCGTCCGCGCGCCGGTCCAGGCGGCGCCCTCGCGCGCCATTGCGCCGATCATGGAAGAGAAGCCGCAAGCCGGTTCGCCCCCCGATGCGCTCAGCCATCGGGATGCGGAGACCGCACTTCTGAACGAACATGATTTCGCCGACCGTTCGACCGCGATGATGCGGGCCGATATCAATGGCGATCTATCGCTGACGCTGGTGACGCTTCCTCAGCTTGAAGCGACTCTGGCCCCTCTGGATGCCAAGCGTCGCAGCGCCGTCATGCTGCGCCTGGGGCAGATTCTCACCGCCTCGGCCAAGAACGACAATGCTGCGCGCCTCGCGGGCAACATGTTCGCCCTGGTCCATGATTCGGCCACCACACCCGAAGCCGTGACCGAACTTATCCGCGTCCTGCTGTCCAAGGTCACGCCGCCTGGCCAGTCCCCCGCTGCCATCAACAGTGCCGAAGTGGCCCTCGACGCGGTCACCATTCCGCCCGAACAGCTGGCTCGGGCCTTTGCCTATACCATTAACCGCTATGTCTCGAACGGCGGGCGACTGACCCATACCAGCCTGTCCGGCAGCTTCCAGGAAATGCTGCAGTCCACCGTCTCGCGCATGTCGGGGATCCAGGATTTCCTGCGCTCGAACGATCTGATCCTGGCGTTCCAGCCCATTGTCTGGATGCTTGATCAGAACACTCACCATCAGGAAGCGCTGACCCGCCTCAAGAGCGGCGAATCGCCCTTCTCCATGGTGACCTTTGCCGAAGAAACCGGCTTTATCGCCGAACTGGACATTTCGGTCTGCAAGCGTGTCATCGATGTGCTGGAGAGCAATCCGGCGGCCCATGACATCGCAGTCAATCTTTCGGCGCGTTCGCTCGAAAGCGACGCCTTCCTGGCCAGCCTCGACAATCTGCTCACCAACATGCAAACCAAGCGCCAGCGTCTGTTATTTGAGCTGACGGAAAGCGCCCGTGTCGACAATGTGGAGCGGGTAGCAAACGCCCTATCGCGCCTCAAGGCCCACGGCCATCAGATCTGCATCGACGATTTCGGCGCCGGGGCCGCTGGCCTGCATTATGTGCGTCAGATGCCGGTCGATATCGTGAAGATTGACGGTGGCTATGTCCGGAATATCACCAGCGACACTCGCGACCGCGCGCTGGTGAAATCCATGGTCGACCTCTGCCGCACCATCGGCGTCGGCCTGATCGCCGAAATGGTCGAAACCCACGAGCAGGCGCAGATCCTGAACCGTCTGGGCATCACCTACGGCCAAGGCTTCCTCTACGGCCGCCCGCAGGCGACGCCGCTGAACCGCAAGTCCGGCCCCTCCTGGCGGGGGTGACGCTCGCCCAAAGTTACGGCCTGCGTCGTTGCTTACGGTGCTCGGATGCTCGCGTACAGGAAGTACGCTCCGCCCCTGTGCTCCGCGCGCCTAGCATTCCATAACTTTGGCCTTCGCTTCTAAAGCCAAACCTATCAAACAAGAACTGTCATCCCGGACCCCGCGCGCGTTGCGCGCTGGCTTTACGTTAGGCGGCAACGCCGCCGGGCCGGGATCTCGTGTGGCCGAACCGCGTAGATTCGCTTTAGAAGCGACGGCCGAAGGGGTCAGATGCTAGGCGCTTTCCAGCGCAGGCCCCGGCGGCCTTGCCGCCGATCATAGACCCAGCGGGCAACGCGCGGAGCGGACTTAGGGTCCGTGAGCACCGAGCACGGGAAGCAACGACGCAGATGGCTCCTTCGGGCTAGCGCCCTCAGGGGCAGTAGCGGCCGTAGCGGTCGGCGGGTGTCGTCGGTGCCGGTGTCCAGGCTTTGGCCACAGCGCGGATTCTATCCACCTGCGCCATCGGCAATCCGCTCTCGGCCAATTGGCGGACATTATTCACGCCCATCTGTTCGCGCAGGGCTTCGGCGAGATTGCGACCGGCGATCTCCGCCCATAGCACCGCCTTACCGGCATCGGCAGGCACGCCCTTGCCTTCCACATAGAATTTCGCAAGCCGCATCTGGCTGGTGCGCTGGCCGCGTTCGGCCCCGATACAGGCGATGCGCGCCGCCATGGACGCATCCACCGGCACGCCCTTGCCTTCCGAATAGGCCTGGACTAGCACGTCATACCCGGTGGTCTCGCCCGCCAGTGCCAGGATGATCGCTTCGTTGTAAGCCGTCTGCTCGTCGCCGCGCGCCTGGGCATCGGCGATCACCTTGACCGCCTGCTTCCAGTAGATCGGATCGTGCACCCCGGCCGCCACCGCTACGCCCGCGGCAAGAGCACACCCGGCCACCGCAACCAATCCCCAACCACGCATCACACACTCCCTCGGCAAATATAAATCAGCCGTTGCATTAGAAATAATCAGCGATGGGAGCTTGCGCAGACATCGCACCTCGGGCAAGAGGTAGGAATGACACAGATCGATCATCTTGTCTTATTTCGCTGGAAGCAGGGCGCGGACCTTGCGGCCATAGCGCGCGCGACCGAAGCCCTTGCGCAATTACCAAGCCAGATCAGCGGCATAACCGCTTATGTCGGTGGGCCGCAAGCCAGCCCCGAAGGACTGGGTCAGGGGTTCGATTTCGCCTTCCGCATGACGTTTACCGACATCGCCGCGCGGGACGCCTACCTGCCTCATCCAGCCCATAAGGCGGTGATCGAGACGTTCCTCGCCCCCATCATCGAGACCGCATTGGTCTTTGACATCCAACATTGAAGTTTCCGCCATGTCGCTCCTGCAATCCGGCGATCCGCAGCCGGTCGAATATGTCAATCTGACCGGCCCCGCCCCGATCCTTCTGCTCTGCGACCATGCCTCCAACCGCATCCCTTTGAGCCTGGGCGATCTTGGTGTCTCTGAGGCCGAACGCGGGCGTCACATCGGCTATGACATTGGGGCAGCGGCGATTACGCGTTATTTGGCGGAATGGTTGGATGCTCCGGCTTTGCTTTCCTGCTTTTCCCGCCTGGTGGTCGACCTCAATCGCCGGATCGACGACCCGACCTCCATGCCGCCCGTCAGCGATGGGACCTTTGTCCCCGGCAACCGAGACCTCAGTCCTGCCGACCGGCAGGCGCGTATCGATGCGCTCTTCACGCCCTATCACAATGCAGTTGCCGATCAACTGGCCGGATTTGCTGGGCGCGGCATCAAACCGGCCGTGCTCTCGATTCATTCCTGCACCGCCGTGATGGCAGGCTTCCACCGTCCATGGGAGATCGGCGTGCTCTGGAACCAGGACGGCCGTATCGCCGAACCGCTGATGGCGGAACTCGCCCGTCCCGGCGATATCAATGTCGGCGACAATCAGCCCTATTCCGGGCGCGACCATCACGGCCACACGCTCGATTTCCATGCCGAGCCGGCTGGCTTGCCCCATGTGTTGATCGAAGTGCGCCAGGACCTGATCGAAACACCGGGCGGCCAGCGCGCCTGGGCCGAACGCCTCTATAACGCCTTTGTGCCGGTTTTGGCTGCCTTGGGAGAGACCGCGTGAGCGAACCCGCCTTCACTCTGGGGATCGAGGAGGAATATTTCCTCGTCGACCGCAAGACCCGCGATGTTGCCGCCGAGCCCCCGCCCGAACTGTTGGAAGCCTGTAAGCAGGCCCTGCCCGATCAGGTCAGCCCGGAATTCCTGAAGGCTCAGATCGAAGTCGGCACCCGCCCGCGCGAAACCATCGCCGATGCCCGTGCCGATCTCGCCCGCCTGCGTCGGGGTATTGCCGATGTGGCGGACCGTTACGGTCTGGCGCCGATTGCTTCAGCCACCCACCCCTTCACCGACTGGGGCCGCCAGCGGCCGACGGATGCCGAGCGCTATACGATCCTGGCGCGCGATCTTCAGATGGTCGGCCGCCGCCTCGTCATCTGCGGCATGCACGTGCATGTGGGGATCGAGGACGAGCAACTGCGCATCGACCTCATGAATCAGGTCGCCTATTTCCTGCCGCATATGCTGGCGCTCTCGACCTCCTCCCCCTTCTGGCGGGGCGAGCCTTCGGGCCTGAAGAGCTTCCGCCTGTCGGTCTTCAACGGCCTGCCGCGCACCGGCCTGCCGGAAGTTTTCGACAGCTGGGGCGAATATCAGCGTCACGTCCAGGGCCTGAAGGCCGCAGGCGTGATGGAGGATGCCAGCAAGCTCTGGTGGGATATCCGCCCGTCGGCGCGCTTCCCCACCCTGGAGATGCGCATCACCGATATCTGCACGCGCCTGGATGATACCATCGCGCTCGCGACTCTTTATCGCTGCCTGCTGCGCATGCTCTGGCGCCTGCGCCGCAATAATCAGCGCTGGCGCCTCTATGCCCGTATGCTGCTCTCGGAAAACCGCTGGCGCGCCCAGCGTTATGGCATGAGCGAAGGCTTGGTCGATTTCGGCAAGGGCACCCTTGTTCCGTTCGCTGACCTCATCAACGAGATGATCGAGCTGTGCCGCCCGGATGCCGAACATTTCGGCTGCGTAACAGAACTGGAAAGCGCCCGCCTGATCCTGACGCGCGGCACCAGCGCCGACAATCAGATCCGCGTCTACGAGGAAGCTCTGGCGGCAGGCAAAAGCAAGCAGGAAGCCCTGGAAAGCGTCGTCGACCATCTGATCGCCGAGACTGTGGTCGGGGTTTAGTCTTCCAATATGGAACTTGTCATCCCGGCCCCCGAGCCGGGATCCGACCGTTCTAATTGGTCGATCTCAGGCGTTTTCGCCCAGCGACCAACTTTGGCCGGATCCCGGGTCAAGCCCGGGATGACAAGCTTATGTTTAACCCCTACTTCGCCGCCAGGAAGTCGCCCACTTCCAGCAGCACGAACTCATTATCGTCCACCTTGTCGAGGGCACGACCGGCCGAGAATGGCAGGTTGTTGTCATTGCCGACCACGATATGGGTGGCATCGACGACATCCACATCCTCGATGGTCAGGAACGGCATGGTGTAGATGCCCTTTTCCGTCCCCTGGCGCGCCTTGCCATCGGGATCGGCGACATTCATCAGATCGATATAGCCGATCTTGCGCACGGGCTTGCCGACCATGGCGTCGGTCATTTCGATCTTATAGATGCGCTTATGTTTGGCCGGCGCGGTAAAGCAGGTCGACTGGGGGTTCTTGGCATCCGCGCAAGCTTTGTCAGGCGAACCGACGCCATTGTCACGCTCAATCACCAGGGCCGTGGTGGCATCGATCATATTGAAGTCGCCAATGGCCTCGCCGCCCGCGCTCAGCGGATAGAGCCAGGAGCGGCCGGTCCATTTCTTCGCCGCCGTATCCAGTTCAACGATCCGCAGCGCAGGTTGGCCGTCGACCTTCTCCACCGACCCGTCTTCCTGATACAGCGGACCTTCCAGCAGGCCATAAGCCTTGCTGCCATCCTTCGACAACGCCAGGCCTTCGTAGCCGCCCGACCGTTTCAGATTGAAAGCCGCCATCTTCAACAAGGGATTTGCCGGGGTGACCAGCGTCGGATTATCGGGCGACAGCACAGGCTTGCCATCGATCAGGGTCGGAATGACCTCCGTCAACCGGCCTTCCAGATCCACCTTCAGCAGATAGGGGCCAAACTCATCACCGACCCAGAAGCCATCGGCAACCGGCTGGATCGATTCGATATCGAAATCAGCCCCGGTCAGATAGCGCATGGCCGTCCCTTCCAGAGTAATTGGAAAGGGCGCGACCTTGTTCGGATCCGACAGGAAGATCGTCTTCTGCCGCTCGACCTTGCCACCCTGCCAGTCGAATTTGATCTGATGCAGCATCAGCGCGCTGTCCGACGAATTGATCTTCGACCCGAAGCCATTATCCGACAGGCTCCAGAATGTGCCATCGGCCATGGTCTTGATGCCGGAGAAACCCTGCACAGCTTGCCCAGCGAAGGGAACGGCGAGGCCCGTCTCGCGATGGCCGTCCTTGCCCATCACCGTGCCCAACGCCTCGGTGCGCTTACGGTCAGCCGTCGTGAATTTACCGGACACTTTCAGATGATCCGGCGCATCGGCCGGGGCCGGAATGATCGTATTGCCCGGCAGGACCGCCTGGGAAATCAGCTTGGCTGGAAAGACTTTTTCCTGGGCACTGGCCGGGGAGGCGACCAGCGCCGCCAGGGCAACGAATGTCAGAAGAATACGGATCATGGCTGAAGCCTCCGGTGGGACGGGAACTGTCTCACCGGATAGCGGTATCCTATGACCGCCCGATAACGCTGGCGTGAACCTTGGGTGCCAGGATTGTTTCAGCGCTTATGAAAGCCGTCAGGTTCCACGCTTGAACGGCTTCACAACAAAGCCTCGCAGCGTCCGGTCCATCACCAGCAGACCTGCGAAGATCAGCAGCAGCCCCACCGCATGCTGAACGCCCAGGCGCTCGCCCAGGAAGATTGCCGACAGGAAGGCGGCCACCGGCGGCACCAGGATCGTGACCAGCGACGCTGAAATCGCCCCTGCCCGCTGGATCAATTTATAGAACAGCGCGTAGGCATAGGCGGTGCAGATCAAGGCCAGCGCCAGCACAGCCCCCACGGCATGGATCGGCGGCATCGCCATTTCCCAGGGCCGATCAAGGAACAGCGCGAAGGGCGCAATCACGACGGCGGCCCCCGCCATCTGTCCTCCAGCAACCGTCAGGCTGGGGAGGTGGCGGAATTTCTGGGCGTAGTTCCCGGCGATGCCATAGGAGCAGGCGGTCCCCAGCACCGCGAGCTGCGCCACCGGATCTGCGCCCGCACCGATCAGCGCCGACGGCCCGACCACCGACACCACCCCGGCGATCCCCAGGGCGATCCCTCCGAAGATCCGCGCCTCGGCCTTCTCCGCCCGGAAGACGAAGACCGCCAGCAGCGCGGTGAAGACCGGCGTCGTGGCATTGAGGATGGAGGAGAGACCGGCACCGATGCGCGTCTGCGCCCAGAACAGCAAGGCGAACGGCAGCGCCGACGCGATGAAGCCCAGCAGCAGAAACTTCTGCCAGTTCTCGACAAATCCCTGCAGCCCCGGCTTCCCCGCCATCCGGCAGGCGATCCAAAGGGCAAAGGCAGCGATGCTCACACGGGCCAGCACCAATGTCAGCGGCGGCACGTAACCGACGGCAACCTTGGCGAAAAGGAAGCTTGCGCCCCAGATCAGCGATTGCCCTGCCAGAAGGCCCCAATCCTGCAACCGCATTTCACATCCCCCCGCCGTCTTGTTCTTGCGACGTTCTTATAGGAGGTCATGCGTGTGCCCGCTAGCCCAATAATGCCACCCTGACAATACGGCGACGCGGGATGCCACTACTTCGGCGTCACCACGACCGATTCCGCCGTGCGGGTCGAGGGGCCGTGGAACACCGCTTCGATATTGTTGCCATCGGGATCGATCAGGAAGGCGCCATAATATCCGGGATGATACGGCCGCTCGCCCGGTGCTCCGTTATCTTTGCCCCCCGCAGCCAGCCCTGCACGATGGAACCGCTCCACCGCCACCCGGTCGGCGGCCTGGAAGGCCAGATGGACTTTGCTGGTATAGCCATCTGCCCTATCGACCCAAAGCTCGTCGATATTGAAATGATCCTCGGTCTTCAGCAGTTGCCCACCCTTGCCCAACGCCGTCAGGACCGCTGCATAGAACGTGTGGCTCGCCTCCAGATCCTTCACGCGCAGATGCACGTGATCGATCAGGCGTCCGGTGTGGAACTCCATGAGTTTCTCCCTATCCTCGATTGCCTCGCCCCTATAAACGCCGTCATCCCGGAGTTGATCCGGAATCTCGCGCGGGCAGGTCGGACGGCAAGGCCAAGACAGGCTACAGGACGCGTCGAATGGCTAATGTCGGCCACATATTTCGGCGATGTTTCTGAAGGTATCGTCCCCCAACAGCTTTCCATCCGGGGCAAAGACCTTAAGATCCTTCTCTCTGCCCCCGAGCGAAAAACGCCATACTGCGGCACTGTGACGAGGATCGTGTCGATTAACTCTTCCTCAAACGCCCCACTGCAATTTATCGGCAGGTAATAGCTGGTGGCATAGGCGAAGAAGCCGACCTGCTTTGTCTCATGGTCGACCCGGAAGACCGACCCATGATTGCCGTTGGTATAGGACCAGAAATAGAGCGACTTACCATTACGGGAAAAGGCCAAAGCACCTGAGTTTCTATCCGGCTTACCCACCGGCTGGGCTTGGCTCCCATCAAGCCGTTGGGACCAGAGCTGGCGGAAGGTGTTATATTCATCGCCACCTTCTTCATCCCGGAAGAAATAGAGCCCCTGCCCGTCCGGCCACAGGATCGGCTGATTATCGCGCGGTCCCTGCGTCAAGGCGACATCGCGGCCCTCGACCTTCACAAAGATCCGGCCGTCGCGTTCGAAGAATTCGCTGACTTCCGGCTCGTCGACGAAACACTCCCACCTTTCGTCGAATTCGAAACTGACCGGGACGATTACGCATTCCTTAGCAGCCACGCTAAAGCTCGCCAGCGCCATCCAAGCCCCGGCAATCAGCCCGATCCGCATTTTGCTTGCCACCTCAAATCCCGCTTCGGTTGCAGTAGGCGCTCGCCTATAAAATTTTGCAATCCTGCCGCTAAAACAGATCTTTACGACCCCCGTAGCCTTTCCCATATGCTGTGTCAGGAGCGTTGGCGATTGTCGCGGCGCTGAATGGCCTCATGCAGGGCAATGCCCGTTAGGCCTACGCAACCGTCGCCGGTTACCGGGGCGGATGAGACAGAGGTGACATATGGATTTCGAGCGTTACACCGAACGGGCGCGCGGTTTTCTGCAAAGCGCCCAAGGCCTCGCGGTACGGTCGGGGCATCAGCGGTGGCTTCCCGATCATATTTTGAAGGTGCTGCTGGACGATACCGAAGGTCTGGCGGCCAAGCTGATCAAATCGGCAGGCGGCGACCCCAAGCGCGCCCTGGAGCAGGTAGAAGCGGAACTCGCCCGCCAGCCCAAGGTGGAAGGCTCGGGCGCTGGCGGGTTGATGCTGACCCCGGAAACCGCCCGGCTGTTCGAACAGGCCCAGCAGATCTCCCAGAAAGCCGGCGACAGTTTCGTCACCGCCGAGCGCCTGCTGCTCGCCATCGCGCTGGCCTCCGGCACCTCGGCCGCCAAGGCCCTGGCCAATGCCGGAGCTACGCCGCAAGGTCTGAACAAGGCCATCGACGAGCTGCGTAAGGGGCGCACCGCCGACAGCGCAACCGCCGAGAATCAATATGACGCCCTCAAGAAATACGCCCGCGACCTGACCGAAGCGGCGGCGACCGGCAAGCTCGACCCCGTGATCGGCCGCGACGAGGAAATCCGCCGCGCGATCCAGGTTCTGGCCCGCCGCACCAAGAACAACCCCGTCCTGATCGGCGAACCCGGCGTCGGCAAGACCGCCATCGTCGAAGGCCTCGCCCTGCGCATCGTCAAGGGTGACGTGCCGGAAAGCCTGAAGAACAAGAAGCTGATGTCGCTCGACCTTGGCGCCCTGATCGCTGGCGCCAAGTTCCGCGGCGAGTTCGAAGAACGCCTGAAGGCCGTGCTGTCCGAAGTGCAGTCGATGGAAGGCGATGTCGTCCTGTTCATCGACGAACTGCACACCCTGGTCGGGGCGGGCAAGGCCGATGGCGCCATGGATGCCTCCAACATGCTGAAGCCCGCGTTGGCGCGCGGCGATCTTCATTGCGTTGGCGCAACGACCCTGGATGAGTATCGGAAGTATATCGAGAAGGACGCAGCGCTCGCCCGTCGCTTCCAGCCGGTCTTCGTGTCGGAACCCACCGTGGAAGACACCATTTCCATCCTGCGCGGCCTGAAGGAGAAATACGAGGTTCACCACGGCATCCGCATTACGGACGCCGCCATCGTGGCCGCCGCGACTTTGTCCAACCGCTATATCGCAGACCGCTTCCTGCCCGATAAGGCCATCGATCTGGTGGACGAGGCGGCATCGCGTCTGCGCATGGAAGTGGACAGCAAACCCGAAGAGATCGACGAGCTCGACCGCCGCATCATCCAGCTGAAGATCGAACGCGAAGCCCTGAAAAAGGAAACCGACAGCGGGTCGCGCGACCGTCTCGAAAGACTCGATGTCGAACTGGGCAGCCTGGAGGCCAAGTCGGCCGAGATGACGGCTGCCTGGGCGGCAGAGAAGGATCAGCTTGCCTCCGGTCAGAAGATCAAGGAACAGCTCGACCATGCCCGCGCCACGCTGGAACAGGCGCAGCGCGGCGGCGATTGGGCCAAAGCGGGTGAACTAACCTATGGCGTGATCCCGGAACTTGAGAAGAAGCTGGCCGAGTCCGAGAGCGGCGGCGCCAACATCGTGCGCGAGGCCGTGACGGACCAGGATATCGCCAGCGTCGTATCCCGCTGGACCGGCGTCCCTGTCGACAAGATGCTGGAAGGCGAGCGGGAGAAGCTGCTCGCGATGGAAAGCGCACTCCATGGCCGTGTGGTCGGCCAGGACGAGGCGATCAAGGCTGTCTCCCAGGCCGTGCGCCGTGCCCGTGCCGGGTTGCAGGATCAGAGCCGCCCCATAGGCTCCTTCCTCTTCCTTGGTCCGACCGGCGTCGGCAAGACCGAGCTGACCAAGGCGTTAGCGCATTTCCTCTTCGACGACGACAAGGCGCTGCTGCGCATCGATATGTCGGAATATATGGAGAAGCACGCGGTTTCCCGCCTGATCGGCGCCCCTCCGGGCTACGTCGGATACGAGGAAGGCGGCGTGATCACCGAAGCCGTGCGCCGTCGCCCCTATCAGGTGATCCTGTTCGACGAGGTGGAAAAGGCGCACCCGGACGTCTTCAACATCCTGCTCCAGGTTCTGGACGATGGCCGCCTGACCGATGGTCAGGGGCGCACGGTCGACTTCCGCAACACCCTCATCGTGCTGACCTCCAACCTCGGTTCGGAATTCCTGGCCGAGGCAGGAGAGAGCGAGGAAATTCCCGGTTTCATCCGGGACCGGGTGATGGAGGCGGTGCGCTCCGCCTTCCGTCCCGAATTCCTCAATCGACTGGACGAGATCCTGATGTTCCACCGCCTGACCCGGAACCAGATGGGCGGCATCGTTGATATTCAGCTCGGCACGCTGAAGCGTCTGCTGGCGGATCGCAAGATCACGCTGGAGGTGTCGGAGGATGCCAAACAATGGCTGGCCGATGCGGGTTACGACCCCGTCTATGGCGCGCGCCCTCTGAAGCGCGTCGTACAGCGCAGTCTGCAGAACCGGCTGGCGGAGGAACTGCTGGCCGGCAAGATCCAGGACGGCCAGACCGTCCGGGTCAACGCAGGCGACGAAGGCCTGGTGATCGCGTAAAGCAAAAGGCGGGGAGCAATCCCCGCCTTTTTGTCGCTCCCTACTCCAGGCTGAAAACCTCGCCCAGCGCCTTCATCAGATCCGGCTGATCGGGATAATCGGCTTTCAGCGCGATGAAATCGGCCTTCAGTTCGGCGCAACGCAGTTCCCGGACCGCCTTGGTGATATCGGCACGACGGGCTTCGTCGCTGGAATCTTCACCCCGCCAGCGCAGGCATTCATCCGCACGCTCGACAAAGACCTGCACGTCGACAGGCAGCTCATCCAATGGATTTGCCGATGCCCCTCCCCCCGTCAGCGCGAGAAGCGCCACCGCTAAAATCCGTTTCCCCATTGTCCCCACCCCACCGCCAGAACGGCCGACAGTGTCAACGTCAGCGGGACACCGGCCTTGAGGCGCAGCAGCATCACCGCCGCCAGCACACTAAGTCCGAGAGCCTGGGGCGAGAAACTGGCAACTTCCGGGGCCGCGAAACGGATAAGCCCCAGATCGATTTCCCCTACCTTGCCAAACAGGACATGCAGCCCGAACCAGACGGTGAGGTTCAGGATAACCCCGACCACCGCCGCCGTGATAGCCGCCAGGGCTCCTGCCAGCCTGGGATTAGCCCGGATGCGGTCGAGGTAGGGTGCGCCCAGGAAGATCCATAGGAAACAGGGTACGAAGGTCACCCAGGCCGTCAGTAGTCCGCCCGCCAAACCACTCGCGACCCCGCCTTCCCGGAAGCCCGCCAGAAAGCCGACGAAGCTCAACACCAGGATAAGCGGACCGGGCGTGGTTTCTGCCAACGCCAAACCGTCGATCATCTCGCCGGGGCTCAGCCAGCCATAAACCTCCACCGCCTGTTCGGCGACATAGGACAGGACCGCATAGGCACCGCCAAAGGTGACCACCGCCATCTTGGAGAAAAAGACACCGATATCTAGGAAGGTCGGGCTGCCCACGGCCAGGATCGCCACGAAGGGCGCAATCCAGAGCGCCCCCCAGATGAGAAGCGTGGACAGCGACTTGACCACCACCGGCTCTCCCGCTGTCGCCGTCCCCCTCGCCCGGATAAAGCCGAGAATTCCGGCGCCGATGACCACCAGCGGAAACGGAATGGCGAGCGCGAACAGCGCTGCGAAGGCGGTAGCGGCCAGCGCCCAGGCAAAGGGATCTTTCAACGCCCGCTTGGCAATACGAATCAGTGCCTCCAGAACGATGGCCAACACGGCCGCCTTCAATCCGAAGAACACCCCAGCCAGCCAGGAAGTATCGAGGAAACTGACATAGAGCACCGACAGCCCCAGCACCACGGCCAGTCCCGGCAGCACGAACAGCAGCCCCGATGCGACCCCGCCTTTCACCCCATGCAGCTTCCAGCCGACATAGGTCGCCAGCTGCATCGCCTCCGGTCCCGGCAGCAGCATGCAGAAATTGAGCGCATGCAGGAACGTCGCCTCATCGACCCATTTTTTGTCGTCGACCAACGTCTTATGCATCAGCGCGATCTGACCCGCGGGTCCTCCGAAGGACAGCAGGCCGATGCGCAGGAAGGTTTTCAGCAGGTCGGCGAAGGAAGGGGCCTTGCCGACTTGGGCGTCTTGGACAGTAGCGGCGGTCATGCTTTGGCTCCCGGCTTCTTATGCGGCCAATTATGGGTTTCATCGGTGGCATCCCGGCACCACCGGTAAAGGGCATCATAGAGCGGGAATGTTGCAGCCATCTGCTCCAGGTCATCGGCATACATGCGGGAAAACCCAAGAGAGGCCGCCAATAGGCCCGAAACCTCCGGCGCCAGATCCGGTCGGGCCGTATCGGCTCCGCGCACAATGACCGCAAGGCGAGACATCGCCTCGAAGCCCAGCCCGAAAGCCTCCACCATTACATCGAAAGTGCAGAACTCGCCCCGGTGGCTCCACCGCACGCCATCCACATCGAAAGGAACCCCTCCAAAGCGATCTGCGACGGCCTCAACTTCGGATGGGGCGACAAACAGAAATACGGCGTCCGGGTCGATGAAACGGCGAATGAGCCAGGGGCAGGCGATACGATCGATCTTGGGACGTGCGCGGGTGACCCAGACAGAGCGGCCTCGCCCGTCACGTGGGGCGATTTCGCCCAATGGGATCACCGGCAATCCAGCCTTGTGCCAAGCCTCGAAACCACCCTCGAGCACCTCGGCATCACACCCGGCCTGACGTAGCCAGGCGGCAACTCCGTGGGAGAGTTTCAGCCCCTTCTGACAAATCACCACAAAGGGACCGTCGCCGAGTTTATCGCACCAATCGGCAGCATTCTTGTGCGACCGGCGTTGGCTGGCGGGCAAAAGGCGCGGGTCGGCGGCAAAGTCTTCTTCCATCCGCACATCGATCAAGGTCGGTGCGTTCGGCAAGCCAATCAGGCGCATCAGTTTGTCAGGGGAAATCGTCCCGAAAGCAGGCATGCGTCATCCTCCAGAAGATGTGGGATGCGATGCTTCGGCAGGGCGCCTCGTGGGGTGTCGCCTACCCCATGGCCTCCAACCTATGGGTGGGCAGGATCAGGCGTCAAGCATGAACCCGAACACTTCCAGGAAACCTGCTTCTCCCGCCCCCGTGATCTTCAGTGCCCGGCTGTCGCGGGTGCGCTCGATCCAACCCAGTTCGAACGCGCGGTTGCACAGTCCGACCCCGACCTTGCCTGCCAGATGCGGGCGCCGCTCGCTCCAGTCGAGGCAGGTCTTGCAGACCGGGCGGCTCCTGGGGCCAGCACCCGGATCGACCCCGAAGGCTTGAAGAAAGCCACGCCCCTCGTCCGTCACCGTCCCAGCCCCCTCCCCAAGAACGATCAGCCCGCGTCCGGTCATGGCATCGGCGACCGCGATACCCAATCGCCCGGCCAGATGGTCGTAGCAGGTACGGGCGGTCCGCATCGCCTCGTCCTTCGGGCCGGTGGGGCGATGGCGTTTCGGACCGGAGGCAGACAGGGTCATCAGCGCTTCAAGAACTTCCGCCACCTGGGCCGAGGCAAGACGGTAATAGCGGTGCCGCCCTTGCTTCTCGACCGTCACCAGATTGGCTTCGGCCAGTTTGGCCAGATGCCCGCTGGTGGTGGGCGCGCCGACCCCGGCGTACCAGGCCAACTCCCCCGCCGTCAACGCCCGCCCATCCATGAGGGCGGAGAGGATATTGGCCCGTGCCACATCCCCGATAACGGAGGCGACTTCTGCGAGCGTGATGCCGGATACGAGATTTGTCATGGCAGCGATCTTACCCCCGACGGCACCGCCGGTCAGTGAGGAATAGTTCGGCGTGGACCGAACCATTCCTGAGCGCCTTTCCGGCTCCGTGCTGGCACTCTCCTCCAAAAGGAGACCAGTATGACCGCCGCCACCGCTACCGCCTCCCCACCCTACCGCGAGCTTACCCTGCTGCTCCTGCTCGCAACCCTTTGGGGTGCCTCCTATACATTGATTAAGTTCGGCATCGAAACGATCCCGCCAATCACCCTGATTGCCGCCCGCACCTTGATCGCGGGCCTACTCCTGCTGGCGGTTCTGCGGATGCGGGGTATCGCTCTGCCGATGGACCGCGGCACCTGGGGGAAGTTCTTCATCCAGGCCTGCCTGAACTCTGCCCTACCCTTCACCTTGATCGCCTGGGCCGAACTGTCGGTCGATGCCGGGCTGGCCGGGATCCTCAACAGCCTGACGCCCGTGATGACCGTCCTGCTGACCCTTGCCTGGAGCCGTCATGAAGCCCTGAGCGGTACCAAGCTTCTGGGCGTCGCCCTCGGCCTCGGCGGCGTCTGCCTGATCGTCGGCGTCCAGGCCCTGCAGGGTATCGGGGATCAGCTCTGGGGTCAGTTGGCGGTGGTGCTGGCAACCGCCTGTTATGCGGGGGCAGCGATCTTCGGCAAGAACTTCAAGGGGCTCGATCCTATAGCCCCCGCCGCCGGATCGCTGATCTGTGGGGCGATCATCCTCATTCCCTTGAGTCTGATCATTGACAGACCCTGGACCCTTACGCCTTCGAACCAATCGCTCACGGCCCTGCTGATCCTGGCCGTTTTCTCAACCGCCGGGGCCTTCACCCTCTATTTCCGCCTGATCCACACGCTGGGATCGGTCGGCACCACGGCGCAAGGTTACCTTCGTACCCCGATTGCCGTCGGTATCGGCGCGCTGTTCCTGGGTGAAAGCCTGACCTCCACCGCCTGGATCGGCCTTGTCTGCGTCATTCTGGGCGTCATGGCCATCACCTGGCCGCGTAAATCGTAAATCCCAGGCGAGAGCTGTTCTTTTGCCTTGCGGAGAAGCAGAAGCGGTTCCAGACTGGAGCTCTCTTACTTGTATAGACAACCCTCCAGGTTCCGATGTCCGTCGTTATCAGCGAAGTAAAGACCGCGCTTCCCGGTTTCGCCCTCGCCGTCATCATTGCGATGGCTGCCAGTTTCATCACCGATCACTACGGCGGGCCGACGGTCCTTTTTGCGCTGCTGCTGGGCATGGCCTTCCACTTCCTCTCCAGTGATAGCCGCTTTGCCCCCGGCATTGCCCGCTCTGCCCGCACGGTGCTGCGTCTGGGCGTTGCCTTGCTGGGCGCCCGCATCACCGCGGATCAGGTGGCCGCTCTTGGTTGGCAGTCGCTGGTCGGCGTCGCGCTGGCGGTGGTGGCAACGATTTTCTTCGGCGCCGCGCTGGCAAAGATGCTCGGCATGAAGCGCCGGGTCGGCATCCTGACCGGCGGTGCGGTGGCAATCTGCGGTGCGTCGGCCGCTGCAGCCGTGTCTGCCGTGCTGCCGCGCTATCCGGATCAGGAGCGCGATACGGCCTTCGCCATCGTCGCCGTGACCTCGCTGTCGACCATCGCCATGGTGCTCTATCCGATCCTCGCCAAGCTGCTGGGGTTCGATGCAGTGGCGAGCGGCATTTTCCTGGGTGGCACCATTCATGACGTCGCCCAGGTCGTCGGCGCCGGTTATGCCGTCTCTGTCGAAACCGGCGATACCGCGACGATCATCAAGCTCTGGCGCGTCGCCCTGCTGGTGCCGGTGGTGCTGACCATCGCCATCCTGGGTCGCCGTCTGGTGCCGGGGGACGAGGCCGCAGGCAAGGCCCCGCTTTTCCCGTCGTTCCTGATCGCCTTCATTCTGCTGGTCGCTGCGAACAGCCTGGGTTGGGTTCCCAAGCCCGTCGCCGCCGGTCTGTCCGATGCCTCGCGCTGGTGCATCCTGATTTCGATCAGCGCTCTTGGCATCAAGACCTCGATGCAGGATATCGCCAAGGTCGGCCCACGTGCGGCCCTGATGATGGTCGCCGAGACGATCTTCATCATGCTGGCCGTGCTGGTGCTGATCTACGCCAGCGGCCATTCGGGGTCATAGGAACGATATGCGGCTATCTCTGCACCTTGCCATCGCGGCGGTTACGGCCAGCCTATCCGTAGCCCCATCACTCGGGCAGGCGGGCGGGATGGCAGCAATCATCAGGATGGATCATAACGGCGACTTTCTCGTTCTGCTCTCCAACCATCCTGATGATGAAAAGGCACCCATAGCCCATATGAGTGTGAAGATTGCCAAAGGCGACCCACGGCATCAGAAGCTGGTGCGCACCGCTTCAGATTTATCCGCTGGACATAGCCGCTTGGCTAGCGATGCGGAGGTTGAGGTGATCCTCAACAAAAAATAGCCCCGCTCTTTCGAGCGGGGCTTTTCTTTTGTCTCAGCCGCATCCTGAAGGCTGGTGGATGATCTGCTAGCTGCCGGGGAGCACAGGACCGGAGCGTACTCCCTGTACGCGAGGATCCGAGCATTTCCGGCAGTGACGCAGATCGCCGCCAGACGAAGGACTTAGGTCAGGGAAGCGCAGAAGCGCTGAATGCGATGACACGCCTCAATGACGTTCTCCGTCGAGGTCGCATAGGACAGGCGGAAGTATGGCTCCAGCCCGAAAGCCGAGCCCTGCACAGCCGCGACGCCCTCAGATTCCAGCAAGAAGAGCACGAAGTCGCTGTCGTTATTAATGACCTTGCCGTCCTTGGTCTTCTTGCCAATCACGCCCGCGCAGGACGGATAGACATAGAAAGCGCCTTCGGGCTTCAGGCAGGTGATGCCGGGGGCCTTGTTCAGCAGATCGACGCAGAGGTCGCGGCGTTCGCGGAACTTGTCGTTGCGCTCACCCAGGAAGTCCATCGGGCCGGTCAGGGCCGCCAGGGCAGCAGCCTGGCTGATCGACGATGGGTTCGACGTCGACTGCGACTGCAGCTTGGAGATCGCCTTGATCAGATTGACCGGGCCACCGGCATAACCGATGCGCCAGCCGGTCATGGCATAGGCCTTGGATACGCCATTGACCGTCAGCACGCGGTCGATCAGATCCGGTGCCACTTCAGCGATGGTCGCGAACTTCCAGCCGTCATAGCCGAGATGTTCGTACATATCGTCGGTCATGACATAGACGTTCGGATGGCGGCGCAGCACTTCGGCCAGGGCCAGCAGTTCGTCCTTGGTATAGCCCGCGCCGGTCGGGTTCGACGGCGAGTTCAGGATCAGCCATTTGGTCTTGGCGGTGATCGCCTGTTCCAGGGCTTCCGGGCGCAGCTTGAAGCTGGCGTTTTCGCCGCAGGTGACGAAGACCGGGGTGCCCTCGGCCAGCAGCACCATGTCCGGATAGGAGACCCAGTAAGGGGCTGGGATGATGACTTCGTCCCCGACATTCAGGGTCGCCATCAGGGCGTTATAGAGCACCTGCTTGCCGCCGGTACCGACCGTGATGTTTTCGACCTTATAGTCGAGGTTATTCTCGCGCTTGAACTTCTCGCAGATCGCCTTCTTCAGCGCGACCGTGCCGTCGACGTCGGTATATTTGGTATCGCCGCCCTGGATCGCCGCAATGGCAGCGGCTTTGATGTGTTCCGGGGTGTCGAAGTCCGGCTCGCCGACAGACATCGAGATGATGTCGCGGCCTTCGGCTTTCAGGGCGCGGGCGCGGCCGGTAACGGCAATCGTCGGGGACGGCTTGATGGCATCGAGGCGGTCGGCAAGAAACGGCATCGGAGGGTTCCCAGAAGCAAGACGAAAAAGCTGCCGCGCACCTTAAAAGCGGTGGACCAAGGGCGCAATCCTACACTTGTCCTGATTTCTCAACTGGGGTCAGAGTACAATTCAACATGCGCACCTATACTCAATCCCTGGAATTTCTCGACCGCTGCCCGCCAGCCACGGCCGAGGTTTACCGCTATTGGGCTGCCAAGCGCGCAGGAAAGCTGATGCCGCGCCGCGCCGATATTGATCCGATGGCCCTCAAAACCTACCTGCCATCACTGATGCTGGTGGACGTCGTGGACCCGCCGGACGAGTTCCGCTACCGGCTTGTCGGGACCCTGCTATGTCGGGCACGCGGCTATGACCCGACCGGGAAGCCGGTCTTTGAAACATTCTTTGGCAAGGGTATTGGCCGCGAAAGGTCAGAGATCCAGACCCTTTACCGACTGGTGCGCGACACATGCCAGCCGGTTTTCGCCTGGGACAGCGTCACAGTCCCCGATCCCCGCCTGCGCGATCTGGGCGCCCTGCTGATGCCGCTGAGCCGTGACGCCGACAACAAGGTCGCGATGGTCATGGGCTATATACATTTCGAGCGGGTGTAACTACCGCACCACCCAGGGCCGCTGCCCCCGATGATCCCGGTCGCTATCGATACGCAGCCCGTCAGCCGACCGATAGATCGCAACCGCCCCCTCCCGTTCAGCGTCATAGACATCGCGCACAATCGCAGGCCCAGGACAGGGGAGTCGTAACGGAACCAGCGTTAGCAGGATATCCGCGCTCCGACAGGCCTCCGCCACGCCACGCGCCTCCCGGACCAACGCGACGGTCAGCCCGTCCGTCTTCAACAAGCAGAGCGCACCGCAATTCATCGCCCCGATATCCCGCGTTAGCACCCGCTCCCCCCAGGCCCGAGCCTGGATGCTGCCGCCCCCCAATCCCGCCACTAGTAGTCGTCCCTCGGCAGCCAATCCCACCGCGCGGCCGCCAGCACTGACCATGGCAACAGGGACTGGCGTCCAAAAAGATAGGATCAACCCCACAACTGCGGCGGCAAGGCCAATCCAGCGCAGCACGCTTGCCGACAGCACCAGCCAGATCCCGCCCAGGGCAATCAGCAGCAGCGCGCCGGTGGGCAAGGCCGGGACAAGCAGATTGGCCCCCGGCAGTTCCGCCACCCCGTCCGCAAGGCTCAGCAGCAGGTCGATCCCCCAACCCAGCAGGGCAAACCCCGGCTCCGGCCATCCCGCCGCCATTCCCAGCACGGCCAAGACAGCGGCGGGCATGATCACGATCCCCGACAAGGGAATAGCGATCATATTGGCAAGGATCCCGTAGGGCGCGGGTTGCTGAAAATGGTGCACGGCAAACGGCGTGGTCGCCAGGGTGGCCAGCAGCGAACTCGCCACCATCCCGACCAGCCAGGACGCCACCATAAACGGCCAACCTCCCGCTTCTCGTAGCGCCAATAGGCGCGGCTGCACCCGCTCCCATCCGGCGATAAGGACCAGCACAGCGGCAAAGGACATCTGGAAGCCAGGAGACAACAGGGCCTCCGGCGTTAGGATCAGCACCGCGAAGGCTGCCAGAGCGACTGACCGCAGCGACCAGGGATCCCGGTTCACCATCAGGGCCAGCAGCACGAGCGCATACATTAGAAAAGATCGCTGCACCGGAATGTCCCATCCAGCCAGCAGGGAATAGCCCAGGATCGCCAGCAAGGCCGGATACGCCGCGAGCTTGCGGGCAGGCCAGCGCAGCACCAGCGCCGGGATCGCCGACAGCACCAGTGATAGCCCGCCCAAGAAGATCCAAGCCACCAACCCGATATGAAGGCCGGAGATGGACAGCAGATGCGACAGGCCGGATACCCGCATCGCCCGTGCATCGCTGTCCGCAATCGCTCCCTGCTCTCCGACGATCAGGGCTGCGGCAATCGCGGCCTCCCGCTCCGGCAGCGCCCCATGGACCGCCTGCTGCAGCCTCGCCCGGAAACGCTCCAACCCCACTCGCCAGCCCGTTACCGGTTGCGGATCATGGGAGATCGTCCCTTCGATCCAGCCGGTGGCACCAATCCCCTGGAAATAGAGATGCCGTTGCAGGTCGTAACCGCCGGGAGCAAAGGGCGCAGCTACCGGCGACAACCTCAGCCGCGCGCTCAACCTGTCCCCCACCGTGACCACAGGGGGTACTGCTTCTATTGGTGCCGTCACCCGCGCCTGCATCCCATCGGCCAGCCGCACGACAAGGCGCGTGCCATAGGACAGCCGGTCGATCTGGACCACCTCCATGATCCGGCTTTCAGCGGCCAGCGTCCGAGACAGCATCGGCGTTGCCAGCCAATGACTGCGCCCGGCTGCCAAGGCGAACCCCAGCAGCATGAGCGCCAGCGCCGTCACTCCCATCAAGCGTCCCCGCGCAGCGAGCAGACAAAGCCCCAGACCACCGCAGACGACCGACACCCAGGGTTCCGGCTCCCATGCCAGGGCGAAATAGCCACCAATTCCCGCCGCCAGCCACAACGGCCCCAGCAGCGGCAGACGAACCGCTTCTGCCGTCAACCAATCCTGAAGGCGGCCGATCAGGCGGGGCTTGGCGGCAAAGGACCGCGGTGCGAGGCGGAAGGTTTCATGCATGAAGGAGAAATACACTCATAGATTGAGTGATCCAGCAAGAGCGCTCGCAAACCATTACTCAATAATACTGTCATCCCGGCCCCCGGAGCCGGGATCCGACCGTAGGATGTGGCCGAGGTAAAACGGCGCCGGACAGCAACATTCGGCGGCCGGATCCCGGGTCAAGCCCGGGATGACACTCTTTTGTGGGGCTTGGCGATTCCTCTCCACCTATCTCGTAACCGAACTGTGCCTTGAGTCGCCGCCCTCCCCGGGTCTATGTTCGGAGCCTCATTTTCATATCCCGTGTTTTCAGGTTCACATGAGCATCGTCACGCGCTTCGCGCCCTCGCCCACCGGCTTCCTGCATATCGGTGGCGCCCGTACGGCCCTTTTTAACTGGCTCTACAGCCGTCACATGGGCGGCAAGTTCCTGCTGCGTATCGAGGATACCGACCGCGCTCGCTCCACGCCCGAGGCGACCCAGGCGATCATCGACGGCCTGAAGTGGCTTGGGATCGATTGGGATGACGACATCACCTATCAGTTCGCCCGCGCCGCTCGCCATGCCGAGGTCGCGCACCAGATGCTGGCCGCCGGTCGCGCCTATAAGTGCTTCGCGACGACCGAAGAACTTGATGCCATGCGGGCCGAGCAGAAGGAAAAGGGTCTGCCGCAGCGCTATGATGGCCGCTGGCGCGACCGCGATCCGTCCGAAGCACCTGCCGGGGCGCCGTTTGTTGTCCGTCTGAAGGCCCCGCAGGATGGCGCCACCACGGTCAATGACCTCGTCCAGGGTGAAGTGACGGTTCAGAATTCCCAGCTCGACGATCTCGTCATGCTGCGCGCCGACGGCACCCCGACCTACATGCTGGCCGTCGTGGTCGATGATCACGACATGGGCATCACCCACGTCATCCGTGGCGACGATCACCTGACCAACACCTTCCGTCAGGTTCAGATCTTCAAGGCCAACGACTGGGCCGTGCCGACCTTCAGCCATATCCCGCTGATCCATGGTCCGGACGGCGCCAAACTCTCCAAGCGCCACGGCGCCCTAGGGGTTGAGGCCTATGAGGAGATGGGCTATCTGCCCGCCGCCATGCGCAATTATCTCGTTCGCCTGGGCTGGGCCCATGGCGACGATGAATATTTCAGCGATGCCCAGGCCCGCGAATGGTTCGACATCAAGGACGTGGGCCGTTCGCCCTCGCGCCTGGATTTCCTGAAGCTCGCCAGCGTCAATCAGCACTACATCAAGGAAAGCGCAGACGCCGACCTGGCCGCTGCGGTCCGCCCGCTGGTCGAGGCGAAACTAGCCCGTGCGCTTGCCACTGGCGAGGTCGATCTGCTCACCCGTGCGATGCCCGGCCTGAAGCCGCGTGCGAAAACACTGGTCGAAATTGCCGACGGTGTGTTGTTCTATTTCAAGTCGCGTCCGCTCAGCCTCGACGATAAGGCCAAGGCCATGGTCGAGAAGGGCAGCGCGATTCTGTCGCAGATGCAGACCCGCCTGAAGGAACTACCGTCCTGGACCGCCGCAGATCTGGAGGCCGCCGCCCGCGCCCTCTCGGAAGAAGCGGGGATCAAACTGGGCGATATCGCGCAGCCCCTGCGGGCTGCCACCACCGGCTCCACCGTCTCGCCTCCGATCTTCGAGGTGATGGAGCTACTTGGCAGGGATGAAATTTGTGGCAGGATAGGCGACCTATCTGACGCCAGCTGACAGATTTGTCAGTCGACGCATACCTTCGAACGGTTCTGCCTATCGACGACCTCGAGCTTAAGCGCCAGGGGCCGGCAACGACCGAAAAAAGGGGACCCCCCGCACTAGGCGGGCAAAAATTGGGGAGTTTCGATGACCGAGACCACAGGCACTAACCCGAATACCGTCACCGTGATCGACAATGCGACCGGCAAGCGCGTCGACCTGCCCGTACTGTCGGGCTCGATTGGCCCCAAGGTCATCGACATCCGGGCGCTGGGCAGCCAGCTCGGCTATTTCACCTATGATCCGGGCTTCATGGCCACCGGTTCGTGCGAAAGCGGCATCACCTTCATCGATGGCGATGAAGGTATTCTGCTGCATCGCGGTTACAAGATCGCCGAACTGGCCGAGCAGTCTGACTTCCTGGAAGTCTGCTATCTGCTGCTGAATGGCGAACTGCCCAACGCGGGCCAGAAGCAGGAATTCGATCAAGGCATCACGTATCATACGATGGTGCATGAGCAGATGCAGTTCTTCCTGCGCGGCTTCCGCCGTGACGCCCATCCGATGGCCGTCATGACCGGCATGGTCGGCGGCATGTCGGCCTTCTATCACGACAGCCTCGACATTCATGATCCGCATCAGCGCATGGTTTCGGCCCATCGCCTGATCGCCAAGATGCCGACCCTGGCCGCCATGGCGTACAAATATTCGATCGGTCAGCCGGTCGTGTATCCGCGCAACGAAATGTCATATTCGGAAAACTTCCTGCATATGATGTTCGGCGTCCCGTGTGAGGATTGGAAGAGCAACCCGGTCATCACCAAGGCGATGGACCGGATCCTGATCCTCCATGCCGATCACGAACAGAATGCCTCGACCTCGACCGTGCGTCTGGCCGGTTCGTCGGGTGCAAACCCGTTCGCCTGTATCGCCGCCGGTATCGCTTCGCTCTGGGGCCCAGCCCATGGCGGCGCGAACGAAGCCGTGCTGTCGATGCTGCAGCAGATCGGCCACAAGGACCGTATTCCTGAGTTCGTGAAGCGCGCCAAGGACAAGAACGACAGCTTCCGCCTCATGGGCTTTGGCCATCGCGTCTATAAGAACTACGATCCGCGCGCGACCGTGATGCAGAAGACCTGCCACGAAGTGCTCTCCCAGCTCGGCGTCAAGGATCCGCTCCTCGACCTCGCGATGGAACTGGAGCGCATCGCCCTGGAAGATCCGTACTTCGTCGAACGCAAGCTCTACCCGAACGTCGATTTCTACTCGGGCATCATCCTGCGTGCGATGGGCTTCCCGACCTCGATGTTCACCGTGCTGTTCGCCGTTGCCCGTACCGTTGGCTGGATCAGCCAGTGGAAGGAAATGATCGAGGATCCCAGCCAGAAGATCGGCCGTCCGCGTCAGCTCTATACCGGCGAAACCGAACGCCCGTTTGTCCCGCTGGCGAAGCGTGGCTAATCGGGACAAATCGCGGCTTAGCAACGGACAGGCGCGGACATCCTCCGCGCCTGTCGTCGCACGCGTCGTCACCCTGCGTCGCCTGAACCAGCCCGCCCCTGCCAATTCCAACCGGCAGTCCGCAGGCAAGTGGTTGCGGAGCAACGGCGGGCGTCTGGCCTATGTCGTCATGGCCGGCTGCATCGCCGCCCTGATGGTGGTAGCGCTCCTGTCCTAGCCGCGATTGTCCGTCGATAATACAAAAAGCCCCGGCAGCGATGCCGGGCCTTTTTGTTTTAGCCAGAACCTTCCGAAATCGTCATCCCGGGACTTGATCCCGGGATCTCCGTTGAAGGCTTACCCCCGCGAGCTCAGCCAAGATCGGACGCGCTCCCGGAGGAGATCCCGGTGTCAAGCACCGGGATGACGGAGTTCTTTTGCCGGCAACGACGCAGATGGCCCTCCCGCCGAGCGACGCTAGGCGCGGATCTGGGTCAGGAACCCGCCGACTTGGTTGTTCAACTGCGCCGCATGCTGCGACATCTCCCGCACCGCCGCCTGCACGATCCCAGCAGATTCGCCCGCTGTCACAGCCGCCTCGGCGACCGTATTGATGCGGGCCAGCGCATCGGCCGTCGAACCGGCAGCTTCAGAAACATTGCGGGCGATTTCCTGGGTCGCCGCGCCTTGTTCCTCGACCGCAGCCGCAATCACACTCGAAATCTCATCGAGTTGACCGATGCGACCGGCGATATGGCGGATAGCCCCGACCACATCGCGGCTGATCTGCTGCACCGCGCCAACCTGGGCCGAGATATCCTCGGTCGCCTTGGCCGTCTGGCTGGCAAGGTTTTTGACTTCGCCCGCGACGACAGCAAAGCCCTTACCCGCCTCGCCTGCCCGCGCCGCCTCGATGGTGGCATTCAGGGCCAGCAGGTTGGTCTGCCCGGCGATATCGGTGATAAGGCGCACGACCTCATCGATACGGGAGGCGGCGGCATTCAGGCTTTCGACCGTCGCGTTGGTATTCTCCGCATCCTGCACCGCAGCCCGAGTGACTTCGGAGGAGCGCTGAACCTGGGTGCCGATCTCGCGGAAGGACGCCAGCAGTTCCTCTGCCGCCGCCGCCACCGTCTCGACGCTATGGGTTGCCGACTGCGACATGGTCGCGGCAGCCCCGGCCTCGCGGCGGGTTTCCTCGGCATTGCGCGACACGCCATCGGCGGTATCGCTCAAAGACGCAGTGGCCATCGACACCTGATCCACCACCGACTTCACTTCACGCTCGAAGCTGTCGGCGAGATCCAGACGAACCCGGCGGCGCTCCTGCCCTTGGCGTTCTTCTTCTTCCCGCTGACGGACTTCCGCCTCACGGACCGCCTCGGCATTGGCGCGGAAGACTTCCAGCGCCTCGCCCATGGCGCCGACCTCGTCATTGCCCCGCACATCACAGGCAACGTTGAGCTGACCATCGGCCAGGGCGCGCATGGCATCCGACAGGCGTAGCATCCGCTTCACCAACCGGCCCTTCACATAGAAAAGCGCGATCCCCGCTGCGATCAGTACGCCGATCACCACGGTCACGATCAGGGCCGTTGCCGCTGCTTCCGACTCTTCGCCCGCCTGGACGCCTGCTGCGGAGACGCTGGTCCGGATACCCGACAGGAAATCGGCAACCTGTTTGCGCTGTTCCTCGGCCGCTTTCGCGGTATCGAGCAGCGCCACATCCACCTCGTTCAGAAGGTCGAGCTGGCGGGCGCGCTGACGCAAGATACCCTCTTCACCCGCGCCGATATCCAGGATTTCCTTCACGAATTTGGCGAGCGCGATCCCGTCCTCGTCCTTGGCAACCGCCGTGGTCAGCGCATTGAGTTCGGACTTGAGCGGATCGAACCGCCGCTGGATCTGGGACAGACGCCCGCCGTCGGGGGTATTGGCCGCTTCCGACAGCAGGCCGACCATGAAATTGGTCTGGGAGGTCAGGTTCATATATTGGCGATAGATCGCCATCGCCGGGGAATAGTCGCGGTCGACCACCTGGGCCACTGCCACCGGCAGATCGGAAACCTTGGCAGCATCGGCAGAGGCTTCCAGGACGGCAGCCTGCACCTTGTCCAGCACCTCGTTCGCCACGCGCAGACGGCGGGCGGTCGGGGCGGCGATCCGCTGCAGCATGGTTTCCTGGCGACGGCGGATGCCATTGACGCGGTCTTCCTGAGCTGCGCTGATCGTCAGCCGCTCGTTGACCAGCTTATTGAGGTGATCGGTCTGAGTGCGCATACCCGCGACCTGCGCCGTCAGCGGCGCCAGACGCTCTGTCCCGACCCCCAAGGCCTCCAGCTCAGTCAGGGCGCTCTTGAAGTCACCGAAGGCGGATTCCAGGGCTTTTTCAGCCGCATCGCGGGAATCATAGCTGGTGGCGCCGCCAAGGCCCGTCGCACCGGCTACTATAGCAGCCGAGCTTTCGGCCAGCCGGGCGGTCGTCAGAGCAATTGGGACCTGCTGATCGGCGAGTTCCGCCATCCGGGCACCCTGACGCTGATTAGCCCACCAGCCCACGCCAGCCGAGACAATCGTTGTCAAGATGATGACGGCAAAGGCGGTCAGCAGTTTGCCACCGATGCCAAAGCGCACCCGCACGGCGCTATCCGCGCCCTGCAGTGAATCCGATTGAGCCATGAGTCCCCCCTAGGTCGGCTTTTATCGTCGCCCGGTTGTGCCCCACCGTGCTCTGCGTCCATCTTATTCCCGCGCAGCTTTGCTGGCACGAAAATTCCACTCCATTCCGAGCGGTGCGATGATGATTGTCACGCATTCGAAAAGCGGGGGACAGCTGCGCGTCCTTGGAATTGACAAACGACCCAGTCGTCTGCACTGTCGGTTTCGACGCGAAGCAGCGGCCGGACAGCGCGTCACCGGCCAGATGGAGTAGTTACGATGACGACGACGCCCGTAGTCCGTCCAAACGTCCCCTATTTTTCCTCCGGTCCCTGCGCAAAGCGCCCTGGTTGGACTGTCGAGGCCCTCAAAGACGCAGTCCTTGGTCAATCGCATCGCGGCAAGCCCGGTAAGGCTCGCCTCGCAGAAGTCATCGACCTGACGCGCGAAGTTCTGAACGTTCCCGCCGACTATAAGATCGGCATCGTTCCCGCCTCGGATACCGGCGCGGTCGAAATGATCCTCTGGTCGGCGCTGGGCGCCCGCCCGGTCGATATGGTCGCCTGGGAAAGCTTCGGCTCCGAATGGGTGACCGATGTGGTCAAGCAGCTGAAGATCGAAGCCCGCACCCTCAAGGCCGGTTATGGCGAGATCGTCGATCTGGCCCAGGTCAATCCGGACCATGACGTCGTCTTCACCTGGAACGGCACCACCTCGGGCGTTCGCGTTCCCAATGCCGACTGGATCGCCGCCGACCGCAAGGGCCTGACGATCTGCGACGCAACCTCGGCCGCTTTCGCCATGGATCTGCCCTGGGACAAGCTCGATGTCGTCACCTTCTCCTGGCAGAAGGTGCTGGGCGGCGAAGGCGCCCACGGCATGCTGATCCTCAGCCCCCGCGCTGTTGAACGGCTTGAAACCTATACCCCGGCATGGCCGCTGCCCAAGATCTTCCGCCTGACCAAGGGCGGCAAGCTGATCGACGGCATCTTCAAGGGTGAAACCATCAATACCCCCTCGATGCTCTGCGTCGAAGACTATCGCGACAGCCTGTTGTGGGCGAAGTCGGTTGGTGGTCTGAAGGGTCTGATCGGCCGTTCGGAAGCCAACCTCGCCGCCGTCGCCAAATGGGTCGATGCCAGCGCCAATTTCGATTTCCTGGCCGTGAAGCCGGAAACCCGATCCTGCACCTCGATCTGCCTGAAGATCGTCGACCCCTGGTTCACGGCGCTCTCGCCCGAAGCCCAGGCCGATGTCGCCAAGAAGATCCCCGGCCTGCTGGAAAAGGAAAAGGTCGCCTACGATATCGGCGCCTATCGCGATGCGCCTCCGGGTCTGCGGATCTGGGGTGGCGCGACCGTCGAAACCAGCGATCTGGAAGCCCTGCTGCCCTGGATCGAATGGGCCTACGCGCAAGTCAAAGCGGCCGCTTCGGCCTAACGCTTTAGACCATTAGTCAGTTTTCCTGAAATGATGCCCCGTCAGCCTTCGAGGCGGCGGGGCCACCGCCAGAGGTCCATCCGATGCCCAAGGTTCTTATTGCCGACAGCATGTCCCCCCGCGCCGTCGAGATTTTCCGCGAACGCGGCCTCGACGTCACCGTCAAGACCGGTCTGAAGCCCGAGGAACTGGCTGAAATCGTCGGCGATTTCGACGGTCTTGCAGTCCGTTCGGCCACCAAGGTCACTGCCCCGATCATCGCCGCCGCCAAGAACCTGAGGGTCATTGGCCGTGCCGGTATCGGTGTCGATACCGTTGACGTTCCGGCCGCCACCGCGCGCGGCATCGTCGTCATGAACACCCCGTTCGGCAACTCCATCACCACGGCAGAACATGCCATCGCGATGATGTTCGCCCTCGCCCGCCAGATCCCGCAGGCCAATACCTCGACCCATGCGGGCAAGTGGGAAAAGACCAAGTTCATGGGCGTCGAGCTGACGGCCAAGACCCTGGGCATCATCGGCTGCGGCAACATCGGCTCCATCGTCGCCGAGCGTGCCGTCGGCCTGCGCATGAAGGTCGTGGCCTTCGATCCGTTCCTGTCGGTTGAACGCGCCAAGGTTCTGGGTGTTGAAAAGGTCGAACTGGACGAACTGTTCGCCCGCGCCGACTTCATCACCCTGCACACCCCGTTGACCAACGACACCCGCGACATCATCAATGCCGCCTCACTGGCCAAGATGAAGAAGGGCGTGCGGATTGTGAACTGCGCCCGTGGCGGTCTGGTCGTCGAAGCCGACCTGCGCGCCGCCCTCGACAGCGGCCATGTCGCCGGTGCCGCCTTCGACGTGTTCGTCACCGAACCCGCCAAGGAAAATGTGCTCTTCGGCCTGGAAAACGTCGTCGTGACCCCGCATCTGGGCGCCTCCACCTCGGAAGCCCAGGAAAACGTTGCCCTGCAGATCGCCGAACAGATGTCGGACTTCCTGCTGGATGGCGCCGTCACCAACGCCGTCAACATGCCGTCGGTCTCTGCCGATGAAGCCCCGCGCCTGACCCCCTACATGGAACTGGCGGGTCAGCTCGGCAGCCTGGCGGGGCAGCTGATCACCGATGGCATCACCGGCGTCACGGTCGAATTCCACGGCGAAGCGGCAACCATCAATGCCAAGCCGGTGACGGCTTCCGCGCTCTCGGGTCTGCTGGCCCATGCGCTGGAAGAGGTCAACATGGTCTCGGCCCCGGTCGTCGCCAAGGAACGCAACATCGCGATTGCCGAAGTGAAGCGTGACAGCGCCGTTGACTACCACACCCTCGTGACCCTGACCGTGACCACCGATGCAGGCACCCTGCATCTGGAAGGCACCCTGGTCGCCGGTAAGCTGCCGCGCATCACCAAGCTAGGCGGCGTGGCGCTGGAAGCGGAACTGGGCAAGCACATGCTCTATATCCGCAACCTCGACAAGCCGGGCTTCATCGGCGCGCTCGGCACCCTGCTGGGCGATGCGGGCGTCAATATCGCAACCTTCCATCTGGGCCGCACCGGCGCCCAGCAGGAAGCGATCCTTCTGACCGAAGTCGATGCGCCGATCAGCGCCGTCCTCATCGACAAGGTCCGCCGCCTGCCGCAGGTCGTCGAAGCCAAGGCTCTGCAGTTCTAACCGACACGGTCGGGGCGTGATTTGGGCCGGAGGGAAACCTCCGGCCCTTTTTGTTATTTGCTAAAAATCTCGTCATGCCCCGGCTTGTCCGGGGCATCTCCTCCGGGTGCGATTCCACACAGTACTCGGCCCGATTTGGACAAGCTCCCGGAGGAGATCCCCCGCATGAAGCGGGGGATGACGGCGGAAAGAAAGGGGAGATACTCCCTTCATCCCCCCAGCAACAAAATCGTGACTGCCTGCCACTTCCTGCCCTGCGCTGCGTTTCTCTTCCACGATTATTCAATTCAAGAGAGTTGAAGGGAGAGAATCATGCTCCGCTGGGCCCTAGTCTTTCTGCTGATCGCCATCGTGGCAGGCTTCCTCGGCTTTGGTGGCGTAGCGGCACTGGCAACCGATTTCGCCAAGGTGCTGTTCATTGTCTTCCTGGTGCTGTTCGGCGTCTCGCTCATCGGCGGGCTCGTGCGACGAGGGTAGACATATCGTCATAATAGCCCCGCAGACGGCGCTTTAGGATTGCCCTAAGGCCTCCACTGTGGTTTGGTCCTGCAACGCCGGTCGGACGAAAGTCCGCACCGGCGTTGTCGTGTTTTCAGCCCTGAAGGATCAGGCCACCGTGGCCCTACCTGCCGACACGGATTACGCCCGCCGGGCCTTGCTGCCTGCCGGTTTACGCGATGAACTGCCCCCCGAGGCAGAGCATAGGGCGCATTGCATCGACACCCTCCTGCGCTCCTTTGCGGGCGAAGGCTACGAGCGTGTCGATCCGCCCCTCGTCGAATTCGAGGATAGCCTGCTCAATGGCGCCGACGCCTCGGTCGCGGCCCAGACATTCCGCCTGATGGACCCGGTGTCTCAGCGCATGCTGGCCGTGCGCCCGGACGTTACCGTGCAGATCGCCCGCATTGCGACGACACGACTTGGCGGCCGCCCGCGCCCCTTGCGTCTGGCCTATGCCGGATCGGTGCTGCGGGTGCGCGGCGATCAGCTCAATCCTGAGCGTCAGCTGACCCAGGTCGGCGCCGAGCTGATCGGCCCGGATCTGGTCACCGCTGACGTAGAAGTCATCCGCATCGCTATCGAGGCCTTGCGCGCCCTGGGCCTCAAGGGCCTGTCGGTGGACCTCAATCTGGCGCCGCTGGTTCCGGCCGTGCTGGATCAATATGGCATCCATGGCGACGCCCGCTCCGAGCTGCGCGCTGCCTTGGATCGCAAAGATGCTGCTGCCGTTGCCGCCCTGGCCGGTCCTGCAGGTGAAACGCTGGCGGGCCTTCTGGCCGCCACCGGCCCGGCCCGTGCCGCGCTGATGCTGCTGACCAGCCTGGAACTGCCCGCCGCCGTCGCGCCTTATCGCGAGAAGCTCAAAGCCATCGTACAAGCGATCCTGGACGAGGTGCCGGACATCGGCCTGACCCTCGACCCCGTCGAGCATCGCGGCTTCGAATATTATACCGGCGTCGGCTTCTCGCTGTTCGCGACCGGTGTGCGGGGCGAGCTGGGTCGCGGCGGTCGCTATGGCGTCACCCCGATGGATGACGAGCCAGGCCAACCCGCTACGGGCGTCACGCTCTATCTTGATGCCGTCATGCAGGCCGCCCCTTCGGCAAAGCCGCGCAAGCGCCTCTATCTGCCTCTCGGCACGCCTGCGACCATTGCCCAATGGCATCGGTCGGAGGGCTGGGTGACAGTTGCAGGGCTCCAAATCGATCACGATCCGGCGGCGGAGGCAAAGCGCCTCAATTGCCGTCATGTGTGGATAAGCGACGCCATCGTCGCGCTCTAGTTAAGAAACGGATTTACCATGAGCAATGTCGTCGTTGTCGGCTCGCAGTGGGGCGATGAAGGTAAAGGCAAGATCGTCGATTGGCTGTCGGAGCGCGCGGATATCGTTGTGCGTTTCCAGGGCGGTCATAACGCGGGCCATACGCTCGTCATCGATGGTGTGACCTACAAGCTGGCCCTGCTACCCTCGGGCGTGGTGCGTCAGAACAAACTGTCCATCATCGGCAATGGCGTCGTGGTCGATCCCTGGGCTCTGCTGGCCGAAATCGAGAAGATCGCCGGTCAGGGCGTGTCCATCACCGCCGACAATCTGCAGCTCGCCGACAATGCCGCGCTGATCCTGCCGCTCCATGGCGCCATCGACCGTGCGCGTGAAGAGGCCTCGGGCGCCAATAAGATCGGCACCACCGGTCGCGGCATCGGCCCGGCCTATGAAGACAAGGTTGCCCGCCGCGCCATCCGCGTCTGCGATCTGGCCGAACCCGACACTCTGCCGGGCAAGATCGAGCGTCTGCTGGCCCACCACAATGCCCTGCTGAAGGGCCTGGGCGCCGAGTTGATCAAGGCCGAAGAAGTCATGGCCCAACTCACCGAACTGGCACCCAAGCTGCTGCCGTTTGCCAAGCCGGTCTGGCGCACCCTTGCCGAGGCCCATAAGGCTGGTAAGCGCATCCTGTTCGAAGGCGCGCAGGGCTCGATGCTGGACGTCGACCATGGCACCTATCCCTTCGTGACCTCCTCCAACACCGTCGCAGGTCAGGCTGCAGCCGGTTCGGGCATGGGGCCGGGCGCGGTCGGCTATATCCTGGGCATCACCAAGGCTTACACCACCCGTGTCGGCTCCGGCCCCTTCCCGACCGAGCTGTTCGACGAGATCGGCGAGGGCCTGGGTCGTCGCGGCAAGGAGTTCGGCGTGAACACGGGCCGCAAGCGTCGCTGCGGCTGGTTCGATGCCGTCATGGTCCGTCAGGCCATCAAGCTCTCGGGCATCGACGGCATCGCGCTGACCAAGCTCGACATTCTGGATGGCGTCGAAGAGATCAAGATCTGCACCGGCTATCGCCTTGATGGTCAGGAGATCGACTATTTCCCCGCGGGCCAGGGCGCGCAAGCGAAGGTCGAGCCGATCTATGAGACCATCGAAGGCTGGACCGACAGCACCAACGGCGCGCGCTCCTGGGCTGAACTGCCTGCCGCCGCCATCAAATACGTCAAGCGCATCGAAGAACTGATCGAAGCGCCGGTGACCCTGCTCTCCACCTCTCCGGAGCGCGACGACACCATCCTGATGCGCGATCCGTTCGCGCCGTAAGGATCCGATAAAGTGCGCACCGTCCATGTCATGATCAAAGGCCGCGTCCAAGGCGTCGGCTATCGTGACTGGACGGTGCGGACTGCCAAGCGCCACGGGCTTTCGGGCTGGGTGCGCAACCGCATGGACGGCAGCGTCGAAGCGGTCTTTTCCGGCGACGAACTCGCCGTCTCCGCCATGCTGGCCGATTGCCAGCGCGGCCCTTCCATCTCACAAGTGACAGAAATTGTCACCTCAGATGCGGAGGCCCCCTCCGCATCCGGCTTCGAGCGGCTGCCGACGGTTTAAGCACCCTCCCTGTGAAGGTTGCCAATCCCAACAATCTGTTAAGCACTTGCAGCCTAACCTGTTTCTGTGCGTTGCTTTGCAGTGCAAAAAAACGGAAGGGTTTGGAACAAGAATGGCACCGCAGTTGAAGCCCTGGGAAACCTCGATGCTCCTCTATCAGGCCTATGCCGCCGGTCAGTCGGCGCTGGAGCCGATGCGCTGGTTTGCCGATCAGGTTCGCACCGCCAAGGGCCATGATGTCTTCGGCAAGACCGCCCTTAGCGCCAATCCGATGTTCGAGACCTTCGCCGCTGCCTGCGACGTCTTCGCGGATGCAAAACCGCTGCACGATCGCCCGGACTGGAATATCCGCACAACGGTCGTCAACGGCCATCTGGTTCCAGTCGAAGAACAGATCGTCGTCGATCTGCCCTTCTGCAAACTTCTGAATTTCCAGAAGCAGGGCCAGGAGAACCAGCCAACGGTCCTGCTTGTGGCGCCGATGTCGGGTCATTACGCGACGCTGCTGCGTGGCACGGTCGAATCGCTGCTGCCCAATCACAATGTCTATATCACCGACTGGCAGAACGCCCGCGAAGTGCCCATGTGGCAGGGCGATTTCGGCCTGGATGATTTCATCGATTATCTCCAGGGTTTCCTGCGCCATCTCGGCCCCGACACCCACGCCATCGCCGTCTGTCAGCCCGCCGTGCCGCTGATGGTCGCCGTTGCCCTGATGGCGATGGACCAGGACCCGGCCCAGCCGCGCTCCATGGTTCTGATGGGCGGCCCGATCGATACCCGGATCAGCCCGACCAAGATTAACGAATTCGCCCAGCGCTATCCGCTGGAAGCCATCAAGCAGATGGTCGTGACCCGCGTGCCGCCGCCCTACAAGGGCATGATGCGCGCGGTCTATCCAGGCTTCCTGCAGCTGTCCGGCTTCGTGTCCATGAACCTGGGCCGCCATTTCCGCGCCCATATGGACATGTTCCAGAATCTGGTGAAGGGCGATGGCGAAAGCGCCAGCACCTCCAAGCGGTTCTATAAGGAATATCTGACGGTCATGGACATGCCGGCGGAATTCTATCTCGAGACGTTGCGGGCGGTGTTCGTTGAATATGATCTGCCGCTGGGCAAGTTCATGTATCGCGACCGCCTCGTCGAACCCGAAGCCATCTTCCGCACCGCCCTGATGACGGTGGAAGGGGCCGAGGACGATATCTGCGGCGCGGGGCAAACCCAGGCCGCGCACGAGCTGTGCTCCGGTGTGCCCTCGGAAAACCGCATCGATTATGTCCAGCAGGGCGTCGGCCACTACGGCGTCTTCAACGGCCGCAAGTTCCGCGAACAGATCATGCCGCGCATCGCCGAATTCATTCAGAAGAACGCTTAAGGCAGGTTTGGATCCAAAGGAAAAGGCCGGGCGTTTGCCCGGCTTTTTTTTATTCTGGCTGCGGTACTGCTGTCACCAAATGCCAATCATCGCCCCTGAACTGCCAGACTGAAAGAATGCAGGGATCGCGACCATCCGGCGTTGGCAGATTGCATCTATATGTACGCTTTTCACCGTAAGCACTCGACCCATCTATATCATCCAAGACGGCCGTACTTAGGTGCTGCTTAAGAGCTTCAGCAAACTCCTGCCATTGCTGGATATCGAAACCGAACCGCGTAAAGAAGCGGGCCTTGGCGGCGCCAACCGGATGATCTTCATTCAGCAAATAGGCGGTCAGCTTCCTCGGGTCGATAAACATCAGAACGCGACGATATCCGCTCCCCGCAGCGTGACGACCGAGAATTTAGGCTGAGAAAACTCCACCTCGAAGGCATCTTCGTTATGTTTATGGACGACCGTACCTCGAGTGCCGCGCAAATATCGCGTCCCACGATGCTCAAAATCATGGGTCAACATAACGGCTGTATACTCGGCAATTGCCGATATCGTGCCATTGCTCGTCTCATGAGTTTTCGTATAGGTGTTGCGTACAGCCATGAGGAAAAGATCGGCCATTTCGCCGATACTTTCAAGCCTCAGAAGTTCGAATAAAAGCTGTAGGGCGCATCCTCATTGCCCTCGACTGACTCGACGATGGCCGTACACATGGCATTGAACTCGGGCGGATGGTCCTCGCCGAATTTCGCCACCGCCTTTGCAAGCTGAAGGATCTCCTTCTCGTCGAGCTCCAGGCCCGGCGCACCGTCTTCTTCGAGCAGTTCGCCCAATTCATAGAACTCGACGACGTCGGAGAGCTTGTAGTCGCCCTCCTCATAGAGATGCACCAGCGCAGGCGACCCATCGGCGCCCAACAGATAGACGCCCGGATCATAGTCGCTGAGATCGATCAAACCGCCCGTTACCGCCACCGCCTCAGTTTCCTTCGATCAAAGCCAGCCATTCATCTTCGGTCAGCGTGGTGAGCCCCAGCTCCCGCGCCTTGGTCGCCTTGGATCCGGCGTCCGCACCGATGATGACATAATCGGTCTTGGAGGAAACCGAACCTGCGACTTTTGCCCCTAAGCTCTCGGCGCGGGCCTTCGCCTCACGGCGGGTCACCCGGACCAGTTCGCCGGTGAAGACCACCGTCTTGCCCGCAACCGGATTACCGGACGCAACGGGCGCAGCGACATCCTCGACAGTCACGAAGCTGCGCAGGTCGGCGATGACTTCAAGGTTATGTGCCTCGCCAAAGAAGGCCAGCAGGTCCCCCGCCACGCCGGGACCGATCTGGTCGATATTGGTAAGATCGATATAGGCGCCAGCGGTAAGGGGTTTAGCGGACTGGACGGCTTCGCTTTGGAGAGAGTCGGGCGGCAGATTGCCAAAGAGATCCGTGATGATCGCCGTCCGCTTTTGCGTTTCCGCCGCAACCTCGGCAACAGCATCCTGCAAAGCCTTCAGCAAGGTATCCAGGCTGCCATAGTGGCGCGCCAGCAGCTTGGCCGTCGCTTGGCCGACCTGCCGTATGCCCAACGCATAGATGAAGCGATCGAGCGGGATCACCCGTCGCGCTTCGATAGCCCGCTCCAGATTGCGGAAACTCAGTTCCTTCCAGCCCTGGATCTTCAGCAGATCCGACTTTCTCTCAGGCAAGCGGAATATATCGGCCGGGCTTTTCAGCCAGCCGCGTTCGAAGAACGCCACGATATGCTTCTCGCCCAGCCCTTCGATGTCGAAGGCATCACGGGAGACGAAATGCCGGAAGCGCTCCACCGCCTGGGCCGAACAGACGAGGCCGCCGGTGCAACGCAGAGCAACTTCTCCCTCGACCCGCTCCACGTGGCTGTCGCAGACGGGGCAATTGGTCGGGAATACAAAGGGCTCGGCCCGCTGGCGTCCCTCTTCTGCTACGGCGCCCACCACCTGCGGAATGACATCGCCCGCCCGCTGCACGATGACCAGATCACCGATACGCACATCTTTGCGCACCAGTTCGTCCTGATTATGCAGGGTGGCGCGCGCGACCATGACGCCGCCGACATTGACCGGCTCCAGTTCGGCAACCGGTGTCAGGGTGCCGGTGCGACCGACCTGGATGGTAATGGCCTTGAGACGGGTCCGGGCCTGTTCGGCGGGGAACTTATGGGCCGTCGCCCAGCGCGGCGCGCGCGAGACGAAACCCAGGCGCTGCTGATAGTCGAGGTTGTCGACCTTATAGACCACGCCATCGATATCGTAGGGCAGCGAGGCGCGCACATCACCGATCCCGCGATAGAAGGCCAGCACCTCATCCAGGGTGTGACAGAGCTTCGAGCGCTCGTTGACCGTAAAGCCCCAACCGCGCAGGCGATCCAGAAAACCGGAGTGTTTATCCGCAACCGGCGCCGACAGCTCACCCGGCGCATAGGCAAAGAAAGCCAGCGGGCGAGAGGCCGTGATCTTGGCATCGAGCTGACGCAGGCTGCCTGCTGCCGCATTGCGCGGATTGGCGAACAGGATCTTCGGCTTCTTGCCTGCCGCCTCCAGCTTCTCGTTTTCCTTCGCGCGCTCGGCATTGATCGCCAGGAAGGCGTCGCGGGTGAGGTAGACCTCGCCGCGCACTTCGACCACGTCCGGCGCCTCGCCCTTCAGAGCATGGGGAATGCTGGCGATAGTGCGCACATTGGCGGTGACGTCTTCGCCTTCCTGCCCGTCGCCGCGCGTGGCGGCGTTGACCAGTTGGCCTTTCTCGTAGCGCAGGGACAGCGAAAGCCCGTCGATTTTGGGTTCGGCGGAGATATCGAGCGGTGCATCCTCTGCCAGCCCCAGGAAGCGACGGACGCCATCCAGGAAGTCTGTCACATCCTCGTCGGTAAAGGCATTGCCCAGCGACATCATCGGGCGCGCGTGGCGGACTTTCTTAAAGCCTGCGCTGGGCGCTGCGCCCACGCGGCCTGCCGGAGCAGCCTCTTCGGTGAACTGCGGGTTTTCCTGGATCAGCTTTTCCAGCTCGCGCCGCAGGGCGTCATAGTCGCCGTCGCTGATTTCCGGTGCATCTTCGCCGTGGTAGCGCTGGTCGTGATAGGCGATCTGGTCGGCCAGTTCCTTGATGCGGGTGGCGACGTCCGAGCCAGAGCTCATGCAATCCTCGATATAAGCTTGGAGGCCGCCGCGCGCGCCTCGTCGGTAATGCTGGAGCCCGAGAGCATGCGGGCGATCTCTTCCCGACGCTGGTCGGTGGTCAGCTGCAGGACCGTCGTGCTGACCCCGGCCTCGGCCGTCGATTTCACGACATTCAGATGCGCATCGCCCAAGGCCGCCACCTGGGGCGAATGGGTGATGACCAGCAGCTGAAGATCCTTGCCCAACCGCGCCAGCCGCTCACCGACCGCCGCTGCCGTCGCGCCGCCGATACCGCTATCCACTTCGTCGAAGACCAAGGTCGGCACCGGGGCCACGCCCGCCAGCACCACCTTCAGCGCCAGCAGGAAACGCGAGAGTTCACCGCCCGAGGCGATCTTGCCAAGCGGACCGGGGTTGGAGCCGGGGTTGGTCGCGATCAGGAAGGCGACATCATCGATGCCATCCGGCCCCCAATTGTTATCCGGCAGTTTTGCCACTTGAGTGGTGAAGCGCGCGCGGTCCAGCTTCAAGGGCGGCAGCTCCGCCATCACGGCGGCGTCCAGTTTCAGCACCGATGCCTTGCGCGCCGACGACAGGGCTTCAGCCGCCGCCAGATAGGCCTTGCGGGTTTCCGCCTCGCTGGCTTCCAACTTCTTGAGACCCGCCTCGCCGTTATCGACGGCAGCCAGTTCCTCTTTCAGGCGCTGATAGAGTGCAGGCAACTCATCGCCCGTCACCTGATGTTTGCGGGCCGCAGCGCGCAGAGCGAACAGCCGGTCTTCAAGCCGCTCCAGCTGACCTTCAGAATAGCCGTCGTCGCGCAGCAGGCGCGCCAGCGTCTCGGTCGCATCCGCCAATTCGCTGGAGGCTCGGTCGAGGGAGGCCAGGATCGGATCCAGATCGCCCGCATCGCTGCCCGCACGGGACAGGAGACGCGTAGCGGAGGCTACCTTGGCTTCTGCCCCATCCTCTTCGGCGAGGGCGGAGAGGGCGTTATTGAGCGTCCCCAGCAGCTTTTCGCGCGATTGCAGGCGCGCGCGGGTCGCCGATAGTTCGCTCTCCTCCCCTTCCTGGGGATCGAGCTTATCAAGTTCACCCACCACATGGCGCAGGTATTCCTCCTGCGCCTTGACCCTGGCCAGTTGTTCGGCAGCCACGCGTTTGGCTTCGCGCACCCCGGCCCATTCGCGCCAGGTCGCCCGGCTGGCGGTCACCAGAGACGTCAGATCGCCATAGGCATCCAGAATGCCGCGATGGGTTCCGCTATCCATCAGGGCATGGCCGTCGAACTGCCCCTGGATCTCGACCAGCAGGGCACCCAACTGGCGCAACAGACCGACGCTGATCGCCTGATCGTTCACAGTCGCTCGAGATCGGCCATCGGCCGACAGGGTGCGGCGCAGGATCAACTCATCCTCGCGCTCCAGACCGTTTTCGGCCAGCAGCGCCCAGGCGGGATGGGTGTCGGGAATCTCGAAGGCTGCTGTCACAACCGCCTGGGTCGCCCCAGCCCGCACCAGACCGCTATCGGCCCGTGCACCCAGCGCCAGCCCCAGGGCGTCCAGCAGGATCGACTTGCCCGCGCCCGTTTCGCCGGTCAGCACCGACAGACCGGATCCGAAATCCAGATCCAACCGATCGATCAGCACCACATCGCGGATACCCAGACGTAGAAGCATGACGCGCTTCCCCTGGCCTAGAAGACGGAATTGAAGGCCCGGCTCATCCACGACCCCTCGTCCGCGCGGGGTTCGAGCTTGGCGCCGGTCAGAAGCGAATAAGCCTCCTCATACCAGCGCGATCCGGGAAAGTTATGCCCAAGCACGGCGGCAGCGGTCTGCGCCTCGTTCTTGATACCGATAGCGAGGTAACATTCGGTCAGGCGCAGCAGAGCCTCAGGCACGTGGCTGGTGGTCTGGAACTTCTCCACCACCACCCGGAAGCGCGAAAGCGCGGCGCCGTAATGGCCGCTACGCATATAAAAGCGTGCGACTTCCATTTCCTTGCCCGCCAGATGATCGCGGGTCAGATCGTATTTGACGCGCGCATCACGGGCATAAGGGCTTTCGGGGAAGCGGCGATAGACCTCTTCCAGCGACTTCATCGACAGATCGGTCAGCGCCTGATCGCGTTCGATATCCGCAATCTGTGCGTAAAAGCTGATCGCCTTCAGGTAATAGGCATAGGCGACATCGCGATTACCGGGATGCAGCTGAATGAAACGGTCAGCAGCAATGATCGTATCGTCGAACTGATCCTGGAGATAATGCGAATAGGCGCTCATCAACTGCGCCTTGGTTGCCCAGACCGAATAAGGATGCTGGCGGTCCACTTCGTCGAACAGCCGCACAGCCTGGCTGTACTCGCCCGCCAACATGGCGTCCGTCGCCTGATTATAGAGGGTTTCCACCGGCGCTTCGACGTAGGTGTCCTCTTCCTTGTTCGAGGAGCAGGCCGCCAGCAACAAGGCCGACAGCAGGAGAGCGACACGCAAGGGCGAAGTCATCGACCGAATATTCCTAACATCAAGAACCGGCGGCAAAGCTACATCGGGCAGTCGTATCACGCCAAGCAAGAAGCGCAAGGCCCCGCAGCGTTCTAAGTCAGAACGTGATCAGACCCCTTGAGTCAGCTGCCAGCGCGCCAGAACCGGACCCAGCTTGGTAATCAGCTTGGGATCCCTCTTAAGCTTTGCGGTCATGATGGCACCATCGAGAGCTGTATAGCAGGGCGAGGTCCCGGTCATCCGGGCGATCTTCGGCGCAACCGCCTTCACCAGCGCACGGGCATTGGCGGAGTTCAAGGCGACAACCTGCATCACCGCTTCGGCCGTAACCGCATCATGGGTCGGATGCCAGCAGTCGAAATCTGTAACCATGGCGATGGCGGCATAGGCGATCTCTGCCTCACGGGCCAGTTTGGCTTCTGGCATGTTGGTCATCCCGACCACGGCGCAGCCCCAGGATCGGTAGAGCTCGGACTCGGCCTTGGTCGAGAACTGCGGCCCTTCCATCACGATATAGGTGCCGCCGCGCTGATGCGGAAGACCGAGTTCCTTTGCCGCCTCTTCCAGGGCATCGCCCAGGCGGTGGCAAACGGGTTCTGCCATCGAAACATGACCTACGAGGCCGGTGTCGAAGAAGGTCTTTTCACGGGCAAAGGTGCGATCGATATATTGATCCACCAGCACGAAGGTGCCCGGCGGCAGGTGCTCACGCAGCGATCCGACGGCTGACAGTGAAACAATGTCCGTAACGCCCGCCAGCTTAAGAGCAAAGATATTGGCGCGATAATTCACGGTCGATGGCGTATGGGTATGACCCCGGCCATGGCGCGGCAGGAAGACCAGTGGCTGATCGCCCAGGCGTGCGAACATGAGTTGATCGGACGGTGCTCCGAACGGCGTATCGATGGTCTGCCAGCGCACATCATCGAGACCGTCGATGTCGTAAACGCCGCTTCCCCCGATTACCCCCAGCAACGGCTGCCCCGTCATACTCACTCTCCTGGTTACCTGGCTCAATTTTGTCAGGCCGCGAGAGTGGCATAAAAAAGGAGCGGCGGGAAACCCCGCCGCTCCGATTTCGTCACGCCCTTACGGGCGTTATTTTAGCTCACCCTCGCCGGGCGGGTACATCCGTACCCTTGGCCGCAGCCGCAATGGCTGCCCGGGCGCTGCCGGCTTAGTGCAGATCCTTCCAGATGCGGCGCTTGGCGGCATAGAAGACGCCGGTCGCGACGATCAGGAACAGCAGGACCTGCAGGCCCAGCTGATGACGGCGCTCCAGCTCGGGCTCGGCAGCCCAGGCAAGGAAGACCGTCACGTCATTGGCCATCTGCTCGACGGTTGCCTTGGTGCCGTCGGCAAAGGTCACCTGACCTTCGTTCAGCGGCTGCGGCATCGCGATCTTATGACCGGGGAAGTACTTGTTGTAGTGCTGGCCGTCAGCCAACTGCACATCCGCGGGCGCCTTCTCGTAACCGATCATGAGCGCGTGGAGGTAGTTGTGACCGTCCGGGCGCGCCTTGGTCATGAGCGACAGATCCGGCGGCAGCGCGCCGTTGTTGCCCGCACGGGCAGCATTGTCGTTCGGGAAGGGCTTCACGAAACGATCCGACGGGCGACCCGGACGCTGGAACATCTCACCAGCATCGTTCGGGCCGTCGGTGACCTGATAACCCGATGCAATCGACTTCACTTCGGCTTCCGAGAAACCGAGGTCCTGAAGATTGCGATAGGCGACCAGATGCAGACCGTGGCAGGCGGCGCAGACTTCCTTATAGACCTGGAAACCACGCTGGGCTGCCGGACGGTCGAAGGTACCGAAGAGGCCGTGGAACGACCACTTCACCTTCGGTGCCGGGGTAACGTCGCCAGCTGCAAAAGCCGGAGCGCTGATCGCCAGAGCCAGAGCGAGCGGAGCAAGAACCTTCTTCAGCATTTACGGCTTCTCCTTGCCGGTAACGGCCGCAGCAATCGACGAGGGCAGCGGCTTCGGCGTCTCGATCTTCGCGATCAACGGCAGGATGACCAGGAAGTGCAGGAAGTAATAAGCGGTCGCGAACTGGCCGATCAGAATGTAGGGCTGCTCTGCCGGCTTACCGCCAACCCAACCCAGCAGGATCGAGTCGGCGAAGAAGATCCAGAACGCCCAGAAGTAGAGCGGACGGAACTTTGCCGAACGGACCTTGGAGCGATCCAGCCAGGGCAGCAGCGCCAACAGGATGATCGATCCGAACATCGCGAGCACGCCACCGAGCTTGCTGTCGATGAAGACAATACCCGTGAACGGAATGCCGATGTCGAAGGTCACGGCGCGCAGGATCGCGTAGAACGGCAGGAAGTACCATTCAGGAACGATATGCGCCGGGGTCGAGAGCGGATTTGCCGGAATATAGTTATCCGGTTCACCGAAGAAGTTCGGGGCGAAGAAGACGAAGAACGCGAAGAAGATCGCGAACACGCCGATGCCGAACAGATCCTTCACCGTGTAATACGGATGGAAGGGGATCGTATCCTGGGGACCCTTGTGCTGGATACCCAGCGGGTTGTTAGAGCCATGCTGATGCAGGGCCGCGACGTGCAGAACGACCACGCCGACCAGAACGAACGGCAGCAGGTAATGCAGCGCGAAGAAGCGGTTCAGCGTCGGGTTATCGACCGAGAAACCACCCCAAAGCAGCGTCACGATCTTGTCGCCCACGACCGGGATGGCCGAGAACAGGTTCGTGATAACGGTCGCGCCCCAGAAGCTCATCTGGCCCCACGGCAGCACGTAGCCCATGAACCCGGTGGCCATCATGAGAAGCAGGATGACAACACCGATGATCCACAGCAGCTCGCGCGGCTCCTTATAGGATCCGTAGTAGAGGCCGCGGAAAATATGGATATACACGACGATGAAGAACATCGACGCGCCGTTCATGTGGATATACCGGATGAGCCAGCCGCCATTGACGTCGCGCATGATGCGCTCGACGCTGTCGAAAGCCATCGACGTATGGGCGGTGTAGTTCATAGCCAGGAACACGCCCGACAGGATCATCACCATCAGAACTGCACCGGCCAACGAGCCGAAGTTCCAGAAATAGTTCAGATTGCGTGGCGTTGGATAAGCAGAGCCGACCGAATGATCGATCAGCGTGAAGATCGGTAGGCGGCTGTCTATCCAGCGCACCAGGCCGTTTTTGAACTCAGTTGCCATGGTTGCCTCTATCAGCCGATACGGATCGAGGTATCGTTCAGGAACGTATACGTCGGAACCTCGAGGTTACGCGGCGCCGGTCCCTTGCGGATACGGCCCGAGGTGTCGTAGTGCGACCCGTGGCACGGGCAGAACCAGCCACCGAAGTCACCCTTGGCCTCACCGACCTTGTTTCCAAGCGGAACGCACCCAAGATGCGTGCAGACGCCGACCAGCACCAGCCATTCCGGCTTCTGGACACGGTCGGCATCCTTCTGAGGATCCACCAAGGCACCGGCGTCGTCGGTCTTGGCCTGAGAAATTTCATCGGCCGTACGGCGGCGCACGAAAACCGGCTTGCCACGCCACACGACGGTAATGCTCTGGCCATCCTTAATGGGAGCCAAATCAACCTCGGTGGAGGCGAGTGCCAGCGTATCGGCGGCCGGGTTCATGCTGTTGATGAACGGCCATAGCATGGCAGCGCCGCCGACGGCAGTGAACGCACCGGCGGCGAGCGAAAGAAAGTCACGACGAGTTGCGCCCTCGTGACCGGCGTTGTCGGCGGAAGTAGCCATTCCAAAATACCTCGCGGCGTCCCTGAACCCGTATCGATACCCCCCGATCTATCACACCGAGCGGATGCTTGGCGCGGAACCGGATGGCGCGGCAGACTGTCGCAGCCGTCGACCCTTCGACCGAAAGCTGCCACACAAAAACCGCGGATCCCTTGGCGGGACCAATCGATGACCACACCCCTATAGAGGAAATAGCGCCTTTTGAGAAGTCTGGCGGTGAGCTAGCGGCCTTCCGCCACAGCGGAATTTGGCCCAAGGAGCATCGGTTCGGCGGACGTGCGACCGATCTGCATCGCAACGACCGAGATCGCAGCGATCAAAAGCAGGGTAGCAATGAAAAGTGCACGTTCCATGAGACGGGCGTGTCCGAGGCGATTGGATGGATGTCCTGACCCCAATGCTGCACCGCAAAGCCCGCTTGATCCAGTGAACTTTAGGCAAGAATTCGGACAGTTTCCCTATCGCCAGGGTTGAATTTAAGCTCAAAGAAAAAGCCCGGTCCTATTCGGCACCGGGCTTTTGCAATCTCTGTCCTTGCAGACGCGATCAGATGTCTTCGCGCAAGGGGACGATTTCATCGCCCCATTCTTCAACCAGCTGCTCCTGGCGCTTCTTCATGCCGGCGATCTGCTGACGTTCCTTAAGGCCTGCAACCCGCAGGGCGATTTCGGGCGTGTAATGAAACACCGCCCAACCGATACCGGCGGCGCCATACATGACAAGCCAGGCAACCGGATTGGTCAGGATTGCAGCCAGGGCCTGGAAGTTATGTCCACCCAGGATCAGCTTCAGCAGATAAGGGATCGCGCCACAAAGGTTGAAGCCACCCACGCAGTAGGCCGCATATTTTTCCGGCCGCTTGTCGATGAACAACGCGACCAGCGTCGGAGCCATGCCAATCAGCAGCAGCAGAACCGAATTGAACGCCACCAGCGCGATCAGCGGCAACAGAACCCAGACGATCAGGCCGCCGCTGCCACGCTTCTTCTTTTGTTGAACCCGTGTCGCCATCGCGCGTGCCTTAGGTCATGAAGGAGTAGAAGACCGCAATCGCGGTCGTGATGCTGACCAGCACCCCACCGATTGCGGCTGCCACCTGCTCGCCGAAGTACCGGGCGTCTTCGTCGTGCTTGGGCCGGTTGATTTCCATCGCCTGCAGCTTGGCATCGATGTTGGCGTATTCGTTCACGGCTTCATCGAAGCCACGAGTGTCGGCGCGGCGCTCGGCCTCGTCGTCCACCACGGCCAGCAACTGAATGAGCATGCCGTCGGCCGCAGCCTTGCGGACGCGCTCGCCCACTTTTTCGCGGCGCTTCTTCAGATGATACCCGGCGATGACCGGCTGCAGCAGCGTTGCCATCCACTGGCAAAGCCCTGGGCAGACCGGCGCGTTGGTCTGTTCCTGCACCGACGCCAGCAGCTTGAGGTACGCCAGGTTGCGGGTCGACGGATCGGGATGACCGCAGGCGCGGATCATATCGTCGTTCACACGGCGGGCGCGCGAGGCAATGAAGGCGATCGAATGGCGGTCGAGCGGCGTATCCGGGCGATTATCGTTCTTAGACAGACGATCCAGCACAGGAATCAACTGCCCAAGATCCATGACCGGGTCGCGCTCGAACATCGAGCTGTGGCAATGCTCGCCGGGGTTCAGTTCGTAGAGCGCGCGCTCCACACCGAAACCCAGGGCCGAATTTTCGATGACCGGCGGCAGACGCTCCAGAATCTGGGCGGCGCGCATGTCTTCAGAACGCGGCTTCTGCTGGGCGGCAACCCAGTTCAGCGGCAGGCGCGAGGCAATGATTTCGGAGATCAGCTGACGCTTGTCGCGATCCTCCATCGCCGCTGCCAGCGCCGGGCCAAGCCCATCGATGGCGACGCCGAACCCGCGATAGCGCATCGGCGCTGCGGGATCGAGGGGGATCAGCGCCCGGGCAACCATGCGGTCTTCAGTCGCGCGACCGGCGGTACCGCCACCCGAGACGACGGCCTGCTGCATCTGTTCGGCGCGTGGCTCGTCATTCAGCGAGCGGCGCAGCCACGCATCGAGCTGCTTGGAGCGCAGCGTCGGTGCGGCCAGAGCCGGATCCTGCGCCAGGGCCATGGCCAGAGCACGGGTGTTGAAGAATTCGGTTTCCTGGAACAGGAACGGGCGGCTGGCGCGCTGCGGCAGCTTGGGCTGTTTGGGCGACTGACGACGCCCGGCCAGCCACATGTCGAGATCCTGCACCGTCCAGCGTTCACGCGGATCGTCGGTCAGAAGGCCTCGCAGCGGCTCCATGAGCGAGAGCGGGATACGCGCCTGACCGACCAGCGCGGCGTAGGAGCCGAACTCGATCTTGTTGGCCAGCGCCCGCGCTTCATCCAGCTCGCCAATGGGATTGCGGCCCAGCACCAGGAAGATGATGGTCACGCCAAGCGAATAGAGATCGTTCGCCAGCGAGCCGTTGCCCCGGCCCGTCGGATGTGCCATCGCGGTTTCGATGGTCTCGAAAATCGCAGGCTGATCGTGGGCGGGCGGGCTCGACACGCATTCGCCCAGGATCATCGTCCGGCGACCGCCGTCGGCGTAGAAAATGTTCGTCGGACGGATCGCGCGATGGGTAACCATGCGGCCCGAGAATTCACGCAAAGTGCCCAGCAGCGGCGACATCAGACCGTCAATGATGTCGTCTTCATGCATCGGCGGCTGCGTCTCGGTCAGGGACGGCATGACCCGTGTCCCGACCGGACGTTCAATCACGATGATATAGCGATAGCGCCCGCCCAGCGGCCAATACATCAGGCCCCAGTCGGCGACCTTGATCATGCCCGACTGATTATAGCCGCGCAGCATCTCCAGAATGTCGGTACGGACGGGGATATCGGGATTGCAGACCAAGGCATAGAAAGCACGGGGATCGCCCCGTGCTGTAGCGTGGAAGGCCTGCGCACAGGGGCTGTCCAAAAGCGGGATCGGCTGCCCGGGGAAGATCTGGAATCGACCCTTCAAGTCGATGACGTTGCTGTCACCGCCCTCTTCTTCGATGGCGTCCATCACGCGCCCGTCCGTCTGATCCATCCCCAGCTTTCCGACTTCGTCCGTTATGCCTGGCTAGCGACACTGATCCGTTCTCAGATCAGCTTATGCGAGTATATGCAATGCAGCTCGCGCAAAACCTAACACATAGTGTGAGGATTCGCACGGCAGTCCAACTAAAATTTGTATTTTTTTAGATTGCGACTTTTAGATGCCGTTTCTTAGGCAAATTCCATGATGACTTGATCAACCGCAAGGCTGCTGCCGGGCTTGGCGAGTATCTTGCCAATCGTAACGTCCCGTTCGGCCCTTAGCACATTTTCCATTTTCATTGCTTCGACCACGGCCAGCGGCTCACCAGCCTTGATGGTCTGCCCCTCGACAGCCGCCAGCGACACCAGCAGCCCCGGCATCGGCGACAGGAGCATCTTTGAGGTATCAGGGGGCGCCTTCACCGGCATCAGGGACAGCAGTTCGGCTGCGCGCGGTGCCATCACCCAGGCCTGGATCGCGCAACCGCCCTGGACAAGACGGCTCGTCGTTCCCCTACGGTCAATCTGCACAACCATCGCGACACCATCGACGAAACCATCGAACCGGTCGAGATGCTGGCCCAGCTCGCCGCGCACCTTGCGGATATTGCCCTGACCATCGGTGATATCGACCCCACCATCGACCAACTTGGCCGCAACCTTGTGATGCCCCTCACCCGCAACCACCGTCCATTCCTTGGGCGGCGTATAGAGTTTGCCCGCCGTGCGACCGCTCATGCCCGCATCGCGCACCACGCTCGTCATGTGACGGGCAGCGGCAAGAGCCACCAGACGGTTCAGCGCCTCCCCCTTGGGCGAGGGCGCCACATAGCCTTCCGGGAATTCTTCGGCAATCAGGTTGGTTGTGAGATCACCCGACGCAAAACGAGGCAGATGCATCAGCGCGTTCAGGAACTCGACATTATGGCCGACGCCACGCACCTCGAACCCGTCGAGGGCCAGCGACATTCTCTCCGTCGCCTCAGCACGGGTAGCGCCATAGGTGATGAGCTTGGCGATCATGGGGTCGTAGAACATCGAAATCTCGGCGCCTTCATAGACGCCAGTATCGACGCGCACCCCCTCGCCCACCGGCGGCCGAAATTTGCTGAGACGACCGATGGACGGCAGGAAGCCGCGCGACGGATCCTCAGCATAGAGGCGGCTTTCGATGGCCCAGCCGGTCAGCTTGATATCATCCTGGGTTAGGGTCAGCTTTTCGCCCGCCGCGATGCGCAGCATCCATTCGACGAGATCGAGCCCTGTGACCAGTTCAGTCACCGGGTGCTCCACCTGCAGGCGGGTGTTCATCTCCAGGAAGTAGAAATTCTGATCCTTGTCGACGATGAATTCCACCGTCCCGGCCGAGCAATAGTCGACGGCCTTGGCCAGCGCCACCGCCTGCTCGCCCATCGCCTTGCGGGTCTGGGGCGTCAGGAACGGGCTCGGCGCCTCTTCGATCACCTTCTGATGGCGACGCTGGATCGAGCATTCACGCTCACCCAGATAAAGCGTATTACCGAATTGGTCGGCCAGGACCTGGATCTCGATATGGCGCGGCTGTTCGATGTATTTTTCGATGAAGACGCGGTCGTCGGCGAAGCTGGACTTGGCTTCATTCATGGTGGCGCGCAAGCCTTCGCGCACTTCCTTGGCCGAGCGCGCGATACGCATGCCCTTGCCGCCGCCGCCCGCCGATGCCTTCAGCATCACCGGGAAGCCGATCTCCTCTGCCACCTTCACCGCCTCATCATCGGAGGTCAGCGAGCCGAGGTATCCCGGCACGGTCGAGACCCCGGCAGCGCGCGCCAGCTTCTTCGATTCGATCTTGTCGCCCATGGCGCCGATGGCATGGGGACGCGGACCGATGAAGGCGATGCCGGCGGCGGCCAACGCCTCGGCAAAAACTTTCTTTTCCGACAGGAACCCATAGCCCGGATGCACGGCCTGGGCGCCGGTCTTACGCGCCGCTTCGACGATGCGGTCGATGACGAGATAGGAGGAGGCTGACGGGCTTTCCCCGATATAGACCGCCTCGTCCGCCTCGCGCACATGCAGGGCATCGGCATCGGCATCCGAATAGACGGCAACCGTCTTGATACCCAGGCGCTTGGCGGTGCGGATCACGCGGCAGGCGATTTCGCCGCGATTGGCGATCAGGATCTTGTCGAACATCAGCCGTTCCCTCTTCCTATTCCAGACCGAGCGCGCGTTGAACGAAAGCCAGCCGTTCGGCCACCTCCTCCAGCGCGGCATATCGGCCCGAGGCGCCACCGTGTCCGGCGGTCATTTCGGTCTTGAGCAGCAAAATATTGTCGCCGGTCTTATGGGCGCGCAGCTTGGCCGCCCATTTCGCAGGCTCCCAATAGGTGACGCGCGGATCCGACAGACCGGCGGTGATCAGCATCGCCGGATAATCCTTGGCCGCCACATTGTCGTAGGGGCTATAGGACTTCATGTAGTCGTAATAGGCCGGATCGGCGGGATTCCCCCATTCGAGATATTCCGGCGGCGTCAGCGGCAGCGTCGCGTCCAGCATGGTCGAGAGGACATCGACAAAGGGCACCAGCGCACAGATGGCGCCGAACAGATCCGGCCGCTCGTTCACCACCGCGCCCATCAGCATGCCACCGGCAGACCCGCCCATGGCCGCGATGCGCCCCTTGGCCGTCACGCCGCCTTTGATCAGATGTTCGGCCGCAGCGATGAAATCGGCGAAGGTGTTCTTCTTTTTGAGGAACTTGCCGTCCTCGTACCACGCCCGCCCCATCTCCTGCCCGCCGCGGATATGGGCGATGCACCAGACCATGCCGCGCTTGAGGAACGGCACGCGGTTGGGCGAGAAGCCGGGGTCCATCGAGGCGCCGTAGGAACCATAGCCGTAGAGCAGCAGCGGTCCCTGGTTCACCACCGGCCGCGACTTATGGCGCACAAGGGTCAAGGGAACCTTGGTGCCGTCGTGACTGACCGCCCAGTCGCGCCAGACCTCGTAATCATCGGGATTATGGCCAGGAACCTTGGCTTCCTGGATGATCTCCAGCCGTTCCTCGGCCACGTGATAATCGTAATAGGTCTTGGGCCGCGCCGGGCTTTCATAGCGCAGGCGCAGGGTGCCGCGATCCCACTGGTGACCGTCCAGGGCATAGACGACATAGGCCGCCTCCGGGAAGGTCAGCAGCTTGGCCTTGGCGTCGCTTTCATGCCCGCCGGGGATGACGCGCACGCGGCGCTGGCCGTCCGCCCGCTCGGTCACCCACCAGAAGTCCTGGGCCGTGCCGATGGCGGAGAGATAGACCTCGTCCGACGGTGCGATGACCTCTTTCCAGTTCGTCTCGGCCGGATCTTTCAGCGGCGCGCGCACCAGCCGGAAGTTGCGATGTGTGTCGTTGGTGCGGATCAGCAGCTCATCGCCCCGGTCCGCCACGTCATACTCATGGTCGGCGCGGCGCGGCAGCACGCACCAGGGCTTTTCGCCGGGCGTATCCAGCGACAGCAGCCAGGTTTCCGAGGAGGTCTTGGCCGCGCTTTCGATGATCAGGAACTGGCCTGACGGGCTGGCGCCAATGCCGACGAAGAAGCTGGCGTCGCTTTCCTCGTAGATCAGTTCCGGCATCATGCCCAAGGTCTTGCGATAGACCCAGCGCGGGCGCTGCGCTTCATCCTGCTGGATGTAGAAGATCGTCTTGCCGTCGTTGCTCCAGACCAGACCGTAGGAGCAGGGGAAGGCCGTATCCGTCAGATCCTTGCCACCTTCGAGATCGCGGATATGCAGGCGCAAGCGCTCCGATCCGTCCACATCCTCCAGCCAGGCCAAGCGCCGATGATCCTTGGTGACCGTCCAGCCACCGAGCTGGAAGAAATCCTTCTCCTCGGCCCGGATGTTTTCATCCAGGAACGTCTCGTCCCCGCTCTCGCCGGTGCGGAACCACACGGGGTGCTCCTGCCCATGGGAATAGCGGTAGGAATAGTGGCGACCGAACCACCATTCGGGCGGCGAGGTATCGTCGGGAATGACCAGGGCTTTGAATTCCTCCAGCAGGGCCGGGCGCTGATCGCCCTCCCCGCCCAGCACCTGATCGACATAGGTGTTTTCGGCCCGCAGATAGTCGAGGATCGCCTCGTCCGTCACCTTGGGATAGCCGGGATCGCGCAGCCAGGCATAGGGGTCCGGGCGGCCATCGGGATGGGTATAGGCGACTTCCTGCGCACGCGGCGGCTGCGGGAAAGCGGATTGCCGGAAGGGCTTCATCGGCCGTTCCTCCTTTTAAAGCGGGATATTGTCGTGCTTCTTCCAGGGGTTCTGCAGGTCCTTGCCCCGCAGCATGGCCAGCGCCCGGATGAGGCGACGCCGCGTATTGTGCGGCATGATCACATCGTCAATGTACCCGCGCGATGCGGCGACAAAAGGATTGGCGAACTTGGTGCGATACTCCTCGGTCCGCTCCTCGATCTTGGCCGGGTCCTTCATGTCGGCGCGGAAGATGATCTCGACAGCCCCCTTCGGTCCCATCACCGCGATCTCCGCCGTCGGCCAGGCATAGTTCACATCACCCCGCAGATGCTTGGAGGCCATGACGTCATAGGCGCCGCCATAGGCCTTGCGCGTGATGACCGTCACCTTCGGCACCGTCGCCTCGGCAAAGGCATAGAGCAGCTTGGCGCCATGCTTGATGATGCCGTTGTATTCCTGCGCCGTCCCCGGCAGGAAGCCCGGCACATCGACGAAGGTCACGATGGGGATGTTGAAGCAGTCGCAGAAACGCACGAAGCGCGCGGCCTTGACTGAACTGTCGATATCGAGGCACCCGGCCAGCACCATCGGCTGATTGGCGACGATGCCGACCGGATGGCCGTCGAAGCGCGCAAAACCGATGATCATGTTCTTGGCGTAGTTCGGCTGCAGCTCGAAAAACTCGCCTTCGTCCACGATCTTGCCGATGACTTCCTTCATGTCATAGGGCTTGTTCGGATTGGCCGGGATCAGGGTATCGAGCGCCAGTTCCGGCCGGTCGGCGGGATCGGCGGTCGGCCGAGTGGGCGGCTTTTCCCGGTTGTTCGAGGGCAGGAAATCGAGGAAGCGACGGAGTTCCAAGATCGCTTCGACATCATTTTCGAAGGCCAGGTCGGCAACACCCGATTTGGTGGTGTGAGTGACCGCACCGCCCAACTCTTCCTGGGTCACCGTCTCATGCGTCACGGTCTTCACCACATCGGGGCCGGTGACGAACATGTAGCTGCTATCTTTGACCATGAAGATGAAGTCGGTCATGGCGGGCGAATAGACCGCACCGCCCGCACACGGCCCCATGATCATGGAGATCTGCGGCACCACGCCCGAGGCCAGCACGTTGCGCTGGAACACCTCGGCATAGCCACCCAGGCTTGCGACCCCCTCCTGGATACGCGCGCCGCCGGAGTCGTTCAGACCGATCACGGGCGCGCCGACCTTCATGGCCTGATCCATGACCTTGCAGATCTTCTCCGCATGCGCCTCGGACAGGCTGCCGCCGAAGACGGTGAAGTCCTGGCTGAAGACAAAAACCAGACGCCCGTTGACGGTGCCAAAGCCCGTCACCACGCCATCGCCGGGAACCTTCTGTTCACCCATGCCGAAATCGCTGGTGCGATGTTCGACGAACATGTCCCATTCCTCGAAGGAACCGGGATCCAGGAACAGGTCGATCCGTTCCCGCGCCGTCAGCTTGCCTTTTGCATGCTGAGCCTCGATCCGTCGCTCGCCACCACCCAGCCGGGCTGCAGCGCGCTTCTCTTCCAATCGGCGCAGGATCTCTTGCACGGGCGTTTCTCCCACCGTTTCTTGTTCAGCGGCAGGCACTTTACGTGCACGTAAAGTTATTCGCCAGAGGCTAACGCGTCAAAAACCCTCAAACGCGGGCAAGCTTCAGAAAGCGCTCGATCTCGATGAACTCCAACTTCAGCGCCGCGCGGCGATCCGCGGCTTCGTAATCCTCGCCCCAGAGTTCGATCTGGAAGGTTTCATCGAGCTGACTGACCGAGAAAGCTTCCTCTGCGGTCAGCTTGCCGGCGATCATGGCCGCACCGATCACGAAGGAACCGGCAGGCGGAACCGCCAGGGCGAAGGCCGTCAGTTCCACGTCCGATAGGCCCACGACATAGCGCGCTGCAGCGGCCATAGCCTCTTCCGACTGATCGATGGGCATAATCCCGGATGTCGGCACCAGCGACAGGCCCAGCTTGCCCGACGCCCAATGCAGCAGCGGGTCCCAGGTGGCCGCCTGACGCTCCACCAGCGCGGCCGGTTCCCCAGCGCGATAACAGAGCAGGTCCGATCCCGCATAGGCGACGAGCTCGATTTCCATCTCCGAGCGGCGCGGGGCAACACGGTCGATCTGGGTCGCGCTCATCCGGGTCAGCGGCATGGTTTCGGGGAGAATCTTTTCACCCTGGGCCGCCCATTCATCTGCGATGCCTTGTGCCAGCGGGAGGCTTGCGAAGATCAACGGATTACCGGCCGGCGTCTTGATCGGCCTGCCGTCCAGCAGCACCCGTCCGCCCTGCTCATCGACCGTGACGGTCTTATAGAACTTCTTCATCTGATCGCCCCGCACTTACGCGAAAAACCTGTCGAGGCATCAGGTAGCCCAATCGGCGCCAACCTGCCAGAGGCAGTTGCGGCAGCTATCGGCCCAGGGCTTTTAAGATCATATCGTATTCGCCACTCAAACGGATCGAGGTCAAACCGCGATTAACGGCCTCCAGCAGCGCTTCGCCCTTCGGGTCGCCCCTGCGAACCAGCAGATAATGGCCGCTGACCATCAATTCATCCTGGGCCAAGGCGATACGCCGCTCCACCTTCAACGTGCGGGCGATGTGCCAGATCACAGAGGGGTCGTTGACGACGATATCCGTGCGACCTGCCGCCAACATGCGCACGCAGGCTTCGAGATCGTTCGGCTCCAGGCGCTTCACCCGCCCAGCCTCGACCGCGCCGACCAGCACGCGGGGAATAGGCCAGCCGACCGGGATGCAAGCAGTCTTGCCGTTCATAGCGGTGATTCCGCTCCAGCCACCATGGGCCTGCGACGGAACGAAGGCCCCCATGGTCAGCGCGCCCAGTGGATCGGAAAAACGAAAACGCCGCTCCCGCTCGTCCGTACGGGCCAACGGAAAGGCAGCGTTGATTTCGCCGTGCCCCAATTCGTAGAGCGCCCGGTTTCCGGGCATTTCCACGATCTGCACTTTGACATCAACGGCCCGCAGCGCGGCCTTGACCACTTTGGCCAGCAGACCGCCATCCGGCAAAGTCGAATCTGTATAAGGCGGATATCCAGATACGATTGCGAGGACCGGAAGAGACGCGTCCGATGAGAGCGCCTGACTTTTTGCAGGACCACCGATAAAAACAAGAGCCAGAATAACCAGCCCTCTGCAAAGTCGCATCTGCACAACCCTTTAGAGCATCACCTCTTTATCGCTTAAAAAGCCGTTATTCCGCAATATTTATTCAAATGCTTGACTATCAGGGATAGCCGCGCAACTGCTCCAGTCGCCCACTGGATGCCAGAGCCGAGAGACCATCATTGATGAGTGCAACCATACGGTCGGCATCACCTAATGCTTTCGATACAGCAACAGCCATCGGCACTTCCGTCACTAGCCCTCCGCGACGCACCTGGGGTAAGGTCGGATCGAGTATCCATTGCCGGTCAACGATTGCCGCATCTCCGATAAAGAAATCGACGCGCCGTGCCGCCAACATCCGCAGGCACCCGGCCAGATCAGCGGCGGAGATACGGGTTACCCTCGAGGCTTCTTCCAGCGTCATCGCGGGAGGGTCCGACCAGCCGTCCGGGCGACAATAGGATTTCCCAGTTGCACTGACCGCCCCCTGCCACCAGGGGTCGACTTCCAGTGGGTAATAGATTCGGGAACGCACCATCACCAGGGCATCGGAAAATAGGACCTGCTGGGTACGTTCCGGCGTGATGGCATAGGGAAAGGCCCCAGTATAGGACCCTTCCATCATAAGCTGCCACCCGCGACGCCAGGGGAGGAAATCGACCTGAAGCTTGCGCCCCTGGGTTGCCAAAGCCTCACGCAGAATCTGCGTCGCAACACCGCCTTCTGGGGAGAGTTTGTCAACATAGGGCTGATAATCCGGCCCCGTGACGAACATCAGCGCCTGCTGCCCCTTCGCTTCTCCGAAGGGACCCGAAGTGAAAACCAAGAGAAAGGCGAAGATTGCAACAGCAACGAACCCGCCGCTCCACTCAGATCTCTTTTCCGGAACTCCCCACATTTTCCAACCCCGTCAGAAACGTCAGCAACGCTTACTGAGCGTGGTTCTTATCTTAACCTAATTCGAGTTTCAGCGTGCAAATTGTCTCAACCCATAGGCGAGCTTAGGGCTTTGGAGGATTGAATAACCCCTTTAGGGGCGAGACAGGCTTCTGGGTCGTGGTTTCCGTCGTTGTTGGTTTCGCGGCAGGCTCGGCAGCCTTTTGCGGCGTTGCCTCCTTGGGATCATCGGCAGTTGGTGTAGCAGCGGCTGCTTCTGCCGGAACGCAGGCACTGTTAGCACGGGTTACCGGCTTGTTGTCGCCTGTCTTTCCGCCCGTCGCGGCACCCAGCACGCCACCCAGGACACCGCCAAGCCCCTTGTCGCCAGCAGCACCGATGGCGCCTGCGCCGCCTTTAAGGACATTTTCCGCCAAAGCGCCCATGTCTGGTTTAAAGCGGGGATTGATCAGCGTCCCTTCAACATCAACCGGCGGCGCCAGACTGGTCAGGGACTGCTCGCGCTTCCGGGGGTCAAACCGTAGATCCAGGACTTCCTTGCCTAGATCGACCTGACCCTTGCCGACGACGGACAGGATCTTGCTGTCCATGCCGAAGGTCTTCACGGTCCCCACGCCATCTTTCCAGGCTGTGTCCGAAATGAAGCACTGCAACTGGTCCGATCCGGCATGGGTCGGGATCAGCAACTTGGCCAGATCGCCCGAGAGCGGCTCGATATAGCGGTGATTCAGGATGCCGACACGCGTGGTCATGACATGGGTGGTGCCGTCCAGACTAGCGGCAATATCGTGGGCGCTGCGCCCTTTGGCCGTCAGATCCACGGTCAGATCCACGCCCGTTTCCACCACGGGATTTTGTCCCAACTGCGCCAGCAGCTTCTTGGTGTCGATATTCTTGCCGTTAAGCTGGAAGTGGCTGGTCGCATTCTGCCCATTGAAGGTCAATTGCCCTTGCACCTTGCCATCCGCGAGGGTGAAACCAAGCGGCGCCAAAGCAAGATTACGGTTCAACAGCTTAGTCTCAAGCGTCAGATCGCTCAGCAGCAGACCGTCATATGTGACCTGCGCTGCCGCGACTTGAATGTCCGCGTCTAGGGTACCCAGGGCATCAAGCGAGAAGGGATCGTCGCTGAAGGCCTTCGTTTTCGCGGAGGTCGCAGGTGCAGTACCTGCCCCCGTTCCGGCCCCCTTGGCCTCACCAGACGACGGCATCAAGCTGTCGACATCCAGCATCGGCGCATTGAGGTTGGCGACCACTTTGGGACGTGCCCCGCCAAGGGCCGCCGAAAGATTGCCGCGCACATGGTTCGAACCGGCCTTGAGATCCATGCCGGTTACAGCCACGGCTGCAGGAGACGCCGCGATCTTGCCGCTGAAGGTAGCGGCCTGCTTCAACGGCAGATCGATCCCCGCAAGGGCGGCAAGCGCAGCCGGTGTGGGCGCATTCAACGTCACATCACCATCAAAGCGAGGCTCAGCCTTGCCCATCACCACGGCTGTCCCCTGGGCCGTCAAGCTCGCATCCAGCAGCTTTACCTCGATCCCGCGCAGCGCGAGGTTCGATAGCGGGCCGGAGACCTTGGCGACCAGGGTGACCGGACCGGTGATATCTTTCTTGAGCTGAAGCGGTCCGGTCAGGACTTTCCCATCCGGCACAGTGGCAACGATATCAGTGGTAATCCGGGGCTCCTTGCCCGTCAGGTCCAGCGCAACCGGCCCCCGCACCGATGCGGGACCATAGGACAGCGAGAGATCCTTGCTTTCCGGCTTGTCGAGCGTGCCGGTGACGGTCGCCGTCACGGCGAGCGGCTGATCCAGCGGAATGTCCTGACCGAAGGCTTTGGCCAGTTGCTGAGGCTCCGGGACCTTTGCAGTGACGGTGACGGAGTTGGCACCGCCTGACCTCGACAGCTTGCCGGAGATCGCAACCTCGGCGCTACCGACAGAGGCGGTCACCTTGTCGAACTCGGCTGTATCGGCGGTTGTCCTGATCGATCCCACCAGTTTGAAGGGCGGCAGCTTGGGCAGGTCCATACCCGTGAGCGTCGCCAACATATCGAGCGACTGACCGGAGAGGTCAATGCGGCCTTCACCCAGGCCCAGAGCGCTACCAAGACCCGCACGCGCATCCATATCGATCTTGATGCCAGCCGCCTCGCCCGACAGAATCAGCGGCACATATCCCTCGTTCGCCATCAGCGGCGAGAGCGACTTCAACTGGCCTTTCAGATCCAGCGGGGCACCGTCGATGGTCCCTTTCACCTGGAAGGGCAGCGGATCGCTGGGACCAGTCAGCTGGGTTTCCAGGGTTTCGACCACCAGATCATGTTTGCGACCCGACTTGGCATCGCGATAGGCGATCCTGCCTTTTTCGATCCGCACCACATCAAAAACCGGCAGCGCAGAGGCGGCTGAATTGGCGGCATCTTTAGCGGGGGCCTGAGCCTGTCCCTGGGGCGCTGGAGCAGCGGCCGCTCCCGGCTTATCGAACAGCCAGTTCTTGCGACCGTCGGGCAGGGATTCCAGCAGGATATCCGGGCCGACCATGATCAACTTCTGAATCTCGATCCGGCGATTGACCACCAGCGGCACGAGCGCGACCTGCACCTCAAGCTTCTGCACCTTCGCCATCTCCGGGCGCGATCCGCCTGGGATATTCCCGATAGTGACGTCATTGGCGATCAGCCTAGGATTGAACGACAGGCCCAGTTCCATCGGCCCCGCCAGCGTCACGTCTCGCCCGGTCGCATTCTTCAGCTCGGCCGAGATGCGGTCCCGATAGTCGTTCGGGTCGAACGTGCTCACGAAAATCGCGCCCCCCACTACGGGGATCAAGATGATAGCGGCAGCGGTGAGGAGGATCGTGCGGGTTTTCATCGGGCGCTCCTTCCGGTCGATAAGCCTTCCAGCGATGGGACGGCCTTTCTTTCATATAGGCAGCGACGTGCTTTTGGAAACGCTGCCTGACCAAAGAAGCGCCCAATCAGGGCAAAGACGTGGCGCGGGCGACTGGACAGATCGCATTTCGGCTGTTAAGCAAGCGATATACAATTTAAAGGGGAAAAATAATGAATATACTCGCCTGCTCCAGCGTCCTGCTCTCGCTTATCTGCATGCCGGTGGCGGCCGCGACCGACAAGCCGGCCAAAGCGCCACCCAAGCCCGCTCCCAGCCAGAGCTTTGCCGACATCGGCGCCGCCGAAAAAACCTGCGGCAAGGACAAGGTTGTCTGGTTCAACCCGGCGTCGGGCATCTTTTTCGAGAGCGGCAACAAGTTCTTCGGCAAAACCAAGACCGGCGGCTATTCCTGCCGGGAAACCGCCACCGGATCGGGTTACCGCTCCTCCAAGAACCGGACCTGAGTCAACCCGCCGAACGCATGCCGCCAAGGCATGTTCCGCCACATCATTTGCGTTGTTATGACCCATCTTCGACCATCAGATTTTCTGCGCTTAGCATGACCATCTGAAGGGGAAAATGATGATCCGCGGAATCTGTCTCGCCCTGCTCGCTCTTAGTGTCGTCAGCCCGGCATTGGCACAGGACAAAGCTAAAAAAGCCCCCAAAGAGCCGATGGCGACCCCCGCCAAGACTTTCGCTGATTTCGCCGCGACCGAGAAAGGCTGCGGGAAGGATAATATCGTCTGGTACAATCCCAAGACGGGCGCCTTCTTCGAAACCGACAACAAGTTTTTCGCGAAGACCAAGCTGGGTGGCTATACCTGCCGCGACAGCGCCGTTGCGGCTGGTTACCACACCTCCAAACACGCCACCCGAAAATAACAGCTTCAGCCTCGTGCGGTTCGTGGTCCACGAGGTCTGCGAACCGGCGAGCGGCCAGTAGCCTGACGGACCGACGACAAGGTCGACAGAACCGGCAAAGCGCGCTTCAGGATCGGCACCTGATCGACGCTGGTGGGAAGCCCCTTCATGATGCCCGCCGCCGCCCCATGGGCGACATTACGGGCGGCATCGACACCCCTCGCGCCCATCATGGCCGAAACACCGGGCGAGGCCTGACGCTGGGCGGACTGGAAGGTTTCCATCGCAGCCTTGGCTCTAGTGGTGATTTCCTCGGCCCGTTGGCGCGCCTGATCGATGGCGGCCCGCGCCCCGGCAGCAGTGGGGTCGATATTGAGGTTCTGGCGGACCGCTGCCAGGGCCGTCGCCTGGGCATTCAATTGCGAGAAGCTCTGCCCCGTCCCCTCGCTCCGCAGACGGCTGATCCAATCGACCGCCCCGCGCAGATAGGTGAGCCCCTGCGTGGTCTGCGCCGACAGATCCAGGCGCCCGGCCAATTGCGCCACCGGCAGCCAACTCATGGCGCGCTGCGCCGCTTCCCCCTGCGGGTCCACGGGCGGAGGTTGGGGCGGGAGGGTCAGCCCGCGATTGGCCATCCGTCCCGCGAGATCAACGGCGATATCGCGAGGCTGCCCCTGCCCCATCAGATCGACGCCCAGGCGGTCGCGAACGAAGCCGACACCCCAAGCCAGGGCACCAGCTGCCATCGTTTCGGCAAAACGTTCGGGATCGATCTCAGGCGTGGCGCCTTCGCAATCCTCAGCGGCGGCGACAACTTCCTCCACCGCTTCGGCAAAGCCCTGATCCTCAATGCCGTAGCCCAGCTCCTCCTGCGCCAGTTGATCAAGCGCGCAGATCCCGGCGAAAACACCGGAGATGCCCCAATCGAAGGGCGGGATCTCAAGCTTCGGGAAACCGGGGAAAAACGGCAGCAGTTCCTCCTCGGGTAGCGGCTTGGTCTCAGGCGGTGGGACCTGCTGCGCCGCCTCCACCGTCTCCTCGAAAGGGGTCGGCTGATGTTCTTCCTCGGTCTGCTGCTCTTCCTCAGGCGAACCGAAACCGAAGCCGAATTCGGGGGGGAAACGCGCCGCCTCCCCCATCGCCCCGCAATCGACGGCGTTGCTCCGCTGCCCGTGGGGATCTCCAGAGGAACGCTGCGGGCCGGGCCCGCCCCGCGGCGGGGCGCCGCCCCCTCGCGCCGGGCCGAGCCCGGTCAATTGATTTTCACCAGGGCGCCTTTAACGGTCAGGATGCCACCCGCCGAAACCTCGCCCAAGCCGTCGGCCTTGAAGTTGGCCATGCTGCCCTTGGCATTGAGCATGCCCGCCGTTTCGATATCGATCTTGGCCGGGCTTTCGAGCTTGGCGCCTGCAGTCCCTTTCATGCCCAGGGTTGCGGTGGCTTCCAAGGTCATGGCCTGCATCGATTTGAGCGCCATGGCCGCCCCGCTGTCCAGCGTGATGCCGCTGCCTGCCGAACTGGCCGTGATCTTCACGTCCTTGGCGGAGATGCTGAGGCTGCCCTTGACCTCGATGGTTAGATTACCGCCCACCGACAGGGTGTGATCGCCTTTGACGTTCTGGGTGAAATTGGCGTTATTGGTGTGGGTCTCGCCGCCCTCCACCGTTACCTCGCGGGTGCCGGTGGAAATGGTGATCGTCTCGTTCCCCTCCGTCACCGTGCGTGTGCGGTTGTTTTTGACGGTCTGAGTCTGGTCGTGATCGACGGTCAGGGTGTCGTCGTTGGTGATGGTCGCCGTGCGGTCGTGTTTCACCGTCCAGGTCTCGTCATTCTCGACCGTGACGTTGTGATCCTTCTGGGCGAACATATAGATCTCTTCAGCGTCCGCCTTATCCTCGAACCGGATCTCGTTGAACTTGCCGTCAGTGTTCGCGGCGCGGGTCTTGATCGTGCTCTTGGTCTTTTCTCCCGGCAGGCCGTAGGGAACGCTGTTGGTGCCGTTATAGACGCAGCCGGTGATCAGCGGCTGATCGGGATCGCCGTCAAGGAAACTAACCACCACTTCCATGCCGATGCGCGGCAGGAAGACAAAGCCCCAGCCGCTGCCCGCCCAGCCCTGGGCACAGCGGATCCAGCAGGAGGCTTTTTCGTCCTCTTTGCCCACCGCGTCCCAATGGAATTTCACCTTCACGCGACCGTACTTATCCGTATGGATCTCCTCCCCCGCCGGTCCCACCACCTTGGCGGTCTGGGTCGAAGGGATGAAGGGGCGGAAAGCGGTGATCGGTGCCCGGAACGTGACCGTGGCCGGGAAGCTCAGGGCCGAGACATGGAAGGTTTCGGCCGTGGCATCGATGGCGGTTTCCAGGATCGTCCAGCCGCCGTTCACCGCACTGATCGGGTGGCTGGCCAGTTCGAACTTATAGCCGCAGGCGAGCGAGCGGTTGGTCCCCGCGATGCGCAGCAGCCGCTGCCCAGCCTCATGGGCGCCCAGTCGGAAACCGGCCAGCCGCGTCCCGGCATCCGCCGTCGTATGGGTCCAGCCCCAGTCGTTCTGTTTAGGCGTTGCCGCATCGCCTTCCGAACTGACGGTCAGGCTGGTGGCGGGGGTTTCGAAATGATAGGAGCGCATGCCGACCGCTTGCGTGATCTGGCGCTTCTCCAGCCGGACGTCATGGACACGCTCGTTGTCCATGGTCGGCTCGTCCATATGCTCGGTCCATTCCAGGGCCGCGACGACGGGACAATCCACATGGGCATCGGCATCGTCGCCCAGGACCAGCGTATCGGCGCTGTCGGAATGTTCGAAGAAGAAGAAAATGCCCTCGTCTTCCATCAGGCGGCGGATGAAATTGAGCGGGCTTTCGCGCCACTGCACACAATAGTCCCGGGCCGTATAGGTCCCCGTCAGCGACTTTTTGACATCGGTGACCCCACCATCGGCCAGAATGGCGTCGATGATGTCGGTGACGCTCTTGTTCTGGAAGATCTTGCAGTCAGCCGCCAGATCAAGCGCCCAAAGCTTGGGTCGCAACTGCGCCTGGAAGAATACCCGCTCGATATCGGGCTGCACGCCGGTCAGCGCGACTTCGGTCAGAATGCCGTGGATATAGCGGTCATCCTCATCGGTGACGGAGATCTTGACCGCCGCCGGCAGGCCGACCAGCGCCTCGGTATCGAAATCGGCAGCATCGACGTACATCTCCAGCCGATAGTTATAGAGGTCGGAAATCCGCTCGACGCCCGAGATGCGCGCCAGCTGGACCGAGCCCGATGCACCGCTGATGGTGATGCTGAGATATTGGGTTTCCTGACGATTGTCGGCGGGCGCGCTCATGTAGCCTCGGTAAATTCATAGGAAAAGCGGCCGTCGAGATCGAGGCTCACGAAGATGCCGCCCAGCCGATCACCCTTGGCCATCGCCTCCAGGATCAGGTCGGCGAGGTCCGCTTGCAGGCTCGATCCCAGCACATGGTCGATGAGCCGTGCGCCGCCCTCTTCGGCGCCCAGGCACCGCTCCAGCAGCGAGGCTCGCACATCCCCGCCCAGGGTCAGGGTCGTGCCGTGGCTCTCGAACAGACGGGTCGAGAGATGCGACAGCTTCAGATCCAGCACCTGTTCGATCAGGTCGCGGGTCAGCGGGCCATAGGGCACGATGGTCATGCGGGACAGGAAGGCGGGTTTGAAACGCTTGAGCAGCACCGGACGGATGGCTTCGGCAATGCTTTCGGCATCGATCCCTTGGGTCATCAGCTGCGTGATGGCTTCGGCGCCCAGATTGGAGGTCAGGCAGATGACCGTATTGCGGAAATCGACCTCCGTCCCCTCGGCATCCTCCAGCCGCCCCTTGTCGAAGACCTGATAGAAGAGGTCGCAGACATCGGGATGGGCCTTCTCGATCTCGTCCAGCAGCACCAGCGAATAGGGCGCACGGCGCACCGCCTCGGTCAGAACGCCGCCCTGACCATAGCCGACATACCCCGGCGGGGAGCCCTTCAGCAGGGCCACCGTATGGGGTTCCTGAAACTCGCTCATATTGATGGTGGTGAGGCCCCGGTCGCCGCCATACATCAGTTCGGCGAGCGCCAGCGCAGTTTCGGTCTTGCCGACGCCGGTCGGTCCGCACAGCAAAAAGACGCCGATGGGCTTGCCGGGTTCGGCAAGACCGGCGTGATAGGTGCGCAGGCGGGTCGCGATGGCTTCCAGCGCCTGGGGTTGCCCAACGACACGCCGCTCCAACCGCGCCTCCAGGGAGGTCAGCAGCGAGATATCGTCACGCATCATCCGCCCGACCGGGATGCCGGTCCAGGCTGCCACCACATCGGCGATCACCCGGCCGTCCACTTCCACCGGCACCAGCGGCGTTTCGCCCTGCATCTCCACCAGCTGTTCGCGCAGTTCCATCAGTGCATCGGCGTCAAGGCTACCCGCCCGCAATAGATCGCGCAGCCTGGCCGCCACCGCGCTCTCTTCTTCCCAGCGCTGCTGGAGGTCGGCCTCCTGCGCCTTCAACAGAATGCGCTCCTCCTCCGCCTGGATCAGGCGGCGGTGATGACTGATCCCTTCAGCGGATTCGCGATGCAGGATGATCAGCTCGTTATCGAGAATGGCGAGATGCTGGTGGACAGCCTCCAGCGGCGCAGGCGTGGCATCGCGCGCCACCGCCACCCGCGCGCAGGCGGTATCGAGGACGGAGAGCGCCTTGTCCGGCTGCTGACGGCCGGTGATATAGCGGGAGGTGAGCTTGACCGCCGCCTCGATGGCGCCTGCCGTCACCCGCACCCCATGGTGCTGTTCCATCTTCACCGCCACGCCGCGCAGCATGGCAACGGCAGCCGCATCATCCGGCTCGGCGACTTTCACCACCTGGAAACGCCGGGCGAGCGCCGGATCCTTTTCCACATAGCGCTTATATTCGGCCCAGGTGGTGGCGGCGATGGTCCGCAACTCGCCGCGCGCCAGGGCCGGTTTCAGCAAATTGGCGGCATCTGCCTGCCCCGCCGCCCCGCCTGCCCCGATCAGCGTATGGGCTTCATCGACAAACAGGATGACCGGAACCGGGCTGGCCGCAACCTCTGAGATCACGTTCTTCAGGCGCTGCTCGAATTCGCCCTTGAGGCCCGCACCGGCCTGGAGCAAGCCGAGGTCGAGGCTGCGTAGCACTACCTTTTTCAGCGGCTCCGGCACCGTTCCGGCGGCGATGCGCTGGGCGAAACCCTCGGCGACCGCAGTTTTGCCCACGCCCGGCTCGCCGGTCAGGATCGGATTATTCTGGCGGCGGCGCATCAGGATATCGATGACCTGCCGGATCTCGCTATCGCGGCCGACGATGGGGTCCATCTTGCCCGCCCGCGCCAGGGCGGTCAGGTCCTGGGTATATTGATCGAGCGCACCGCCAGGGGCCGCTGTCGGTGCCTCCTCACCGGCCACACCGGCAGGAGCGGCGCTATCCTCGGCCGAGGACTTGAGGAATTCGCCTAAGTTCTCAGCCAGATGATCACGCGGAATCTTCAGCAGCAGCGGACAGGCGTCGATCAGAACCGACCGCGTGCTATCGCGCGACAGGGCTGCGGCCAGCAGAGTGCCGGAGCGGATACTGGCATGGCCCAACTGGACCGAGGCAATGACCCAGGCCTCCTCCAGCAGATCCAGTAGCCGGGGGCTGAGCGCCGGGGTGCGCCCATTGCCGCGCTTCATCGGTTCCAGCGCCTTGCGCAGATCGGCTTCGATGGCGCCGACGTCCAGCTCGTAATATTTGAGGATTGGCAGCACGTCCTTGCAGGGTGGCTGCAACAGCTGGAGCAGCAGATGCTCCAGTTCTACCGTGAAGTGAGTGGCGGCCAGGGTGGCGGAGGCGGCTTTTTCGAGGGCGCTGCGGGGGGCAGGCCCCAGCTTACCGATCAGTAGACGCATGTCGCGGCTCATCCCGTGTCCCCTTTTTTACAGGCGGGGACGCACGCGTATGTCGCCCGTCGCCCCCGTTTCGTTGGCTGCCCGCAGGATGGAAGTCCAGCCCAGGCGCGCACCATGTCGCGACGATAGTTGCATCGCCGGGATTTCAGCTTTCTTAACTTGCAGATGCAGGCGGAAATCCATCGCATCACCGACAAATAACCGGGTCAGCGACACCAGCGGCTGATGGCGCGCGCCCTCGGGCAGAAAACTCGCCACATCCTGCCAACCCATCGGGCCGATCCGCAGGGTGAAGCAGCTTTCCACATCCCAGACGCGCGACCCGATCATCGCGCCTTGACCCAGCCGATTATGGGCACCCATGCGGCCAAGGCGCGTGCGCTCGTCCGCATCCAGGGTCAACCAGCGGCCGGTCAGCGGCTCGACCTTCACCGGCACCGCGAGCGCGTGGCTCAGCAGCCGCTCCAGCGCCCCGACCGACCGGGTTCGCCCCGCCAGCAACCCGGCATAGGTCAGCAGCATCCGGTCCGGCACTTTTTCGCCGAGCCGCCCCTGAAGACGGCCCGTGCCGAGGCCCATCAGCGAAAACAGATAACGCGCCGCCGGGCTCTTATCCGGGCTCCGGTAACCGAACCCCACCCGCGCCTTGTCCCGCACCTTGTAGAAGAGCGAGAGCAGGCGGTGGTTGAAGAGATCGAAGAAGTCCCGCATGGCGGTATCGCGGCGCGACACCCGCAGGCTCATGACCTCCGTCACCCAATCGGGCAGCGGTCCGCCCTGACCGGCCAGCCCCATGACGCGGGTTTCGATCCGGGGACGCTCACCCTCGACACCAGTGATCCGCGAGACATCGCTGGGGGCGAATTTCAGGCTGGCGGGACTGCCGAGAACAAGGCCTTCCCGGCGCGGATCCGCGCCTTCACCCAAAGGGGTCGCGCCCTTGCGCGCCGCCAGCATTTCCAGCAGGGCGACGGCCTGGAAGAATTCATAGTCATGACCGCGCGCTTCGAGCCGCGCGGTCAGACCAAGGGCTTGTCCCCGATCCGCGTCGGCCATTTGAACCAGTTTCCGCTACGTTGCTGAGAAGTCAGGGTCAGTTGCGTAAAGGCATTCACCCCGGCATAGAGGCCAAGAAAACGTTCGACGACAGACCCCAGCAGGAAGGCACTGCCACCGACGAACTGCCGTTCATCCACATCCATGGTGACGCCAAGCCCGCGCGCGACGGCCGCCCGCCCCCGATTGACGACACGCCGTGTCACCCGCTCGACCCTCAGGTCCCGGATGCCCTGGATCTGCTTTTCGCTGGCGGCATCGAGCGAGGGGGCATGCAGGCGGAGGATTTCCTGCAAGGCCTTCAACCCCAGTTCCCGCTCTTCCCGGTCGGCGGCCTCTGCGGCCTTCCGATCGATGTCTTTCCCACCGATATTTCTCCGCTCCGCCCCAGCGCTCATGGAGAGATAATTGAGCGAAAGATGGGAGACGAGACGCCAGGCTGTATCGCCGCCAAGTGCCGGTTGACGTGGCTGCGTCGGCCTGGTTTCCACCAGAATGCGTGTCACCGGCGCCGGTTGTTCGATCTGCAGCAGCGCGCCTGTCGGCACCTGTTCGGCTAGCAGCCGGTTGGTGCAGAGGCAGGTCACCATGATGGTGCGCTCGGCCGGTTCCTGCGGCTGCAAATCGAGATCGACGAACGACAGCCAGATATCACTGCCCGGCGCCTCACGCCGGTCGGTCGGCACCCGGCGGGCGGACCAATAGCTGTTGGTCTCGCCATTCTCCCAGGCATGGTCGATGGAGAAATAGGGGCGATATTCGCTGCGCTTGTCGCCGGTCAGGGCATTGCCGATGACACTAGTGATCGAATGCACTTCCGTCACCCGGTCGAGGCGCCCGTCCGGCACCACGCGATATTCGCTGCGTCGGCGGTCCAGGCGCAGGGGTTCGGCCGTCTTGGTGAAAAGATTGATGATCGGCGTGCAGCCCAACGCAAACAGCTCGGGCGAAATGCTGAGCCCGCGCGAGGGTGCATAGGTCAGCAGGAACAGGACCTCCACCTCCTCGGTCGCAGGAATATCCACCGGAAACGCGAGGTCGAGAAAGCGGAACTTGTCCGGGAAGACAAAATATTCCTGCAGCAGGCGGTAGGCAGGATGGGCATGTTCCGGATAGGGCAGCACCGACTCCTGTTCCTCGAAGCCTACCGGGTGCAAAGCCTCGTCGATAGGCCGCACCCGAACTTTGCCATCGGGCGTGCAGAAGGCCACGCGGTCCGCTGCCGTGCGCAGCAACTCCAGGGCCGCCAGCGCACCGACAGGCTCGCCACTCAGATAGAACCGCAGTTTGCGACCCGCCAGTCCCAGGAACCCATCGGCGGGACCGGTCAGCTTCAGGCGCAGGACCGCGGCGGCCGTGTCATGGTCGAGGAATTCATAGCGGTCGGTGCCGCGGATATCGGCCTCAGCCACCGTCACCGGCCAGAAGGTCACCGGATAGGCGGACTGGAACCGGCAGCGGTTGCCATCCTCGCTCAAGGCGAACAGCGCCGTCCCGCGCTCGACCGTTTCGCCTGCCGAAGCGCCCGCCTTGGCGGGGTCCAGCTCAAAGCGCGCAATCCCCATCGCCGGGATCGGAGCGGCAAGCTGAGGATAAAGGATCTGGAACAGCGCCTCGGTCAGGCGTGGGAATTCCGCGTCGAGGTTGCGCTGAACGCGCCCGGTCAGATAGGCGAAGCTTTCGATCAGCCGTTCCACATGGGGATCGGCACTGCCATCGGGTCCCAGTTCCAGGCGGGCGGCGATCTTGGGATATGTGCGCGCGAAATCGACGCCCGCGCGGCGCAGGAACCCCAGTTCCCGTTGAAAATGTTCCAGCAGTTCGTCGCGTTCAGCTGCCATCGCCTGCCTCTTCGCCGCCTCCAGCCCCCAACGCGATCTGATAGGTGACCGGCTCGACGATATCGCCCACGACCAGCTGCGCCGTGATCTGCGCAATCAGCAGACCCGGCCGATCCGGCGACGGAACCAACTCAACCAATGTCCCGATCAGGCGCGGCTCGAACGCCAGGATCGCCTGACGGGCAGCGGCGGCCAGCAAGCGGCGGGAGGTGAGATCATGGGGAGAGCGCATGCCAAAATCCGGCAGGCCATAATCGAGCACAGTCAGATCGCCAGCCGGGCGTGCTGCAGCACTTTCAATCCCCTCGGCGCGGCGGCAATCGAACAGACGTGCCAGTTCAATCGCGACCGAGCGTTTGACGTCTTCCACATCCATGCGACGCCAGACCTTCGCCTCGCGTTTGACAGCCGGCTCTAGATCGACAAGCCGGTCGAACAGCGGAACGGAACCGCCGTCCAGCACGTTCGGCATCGATGCGCGGCCTATCGCCAACTGCCTGTTCTCCCGTCTTGGATGCGGCTTCTATCGAGAATGAAAAGGGCGGCGCGGGCCTGAAGCCCACCGCCGCCCCATTCAACTTTGGCCCAAATCAGGCGGCCTGCCGTTAGGCCGCCGAAGCGACGCCGGTCATGACGTCGTAGGTGGCATTGACGTTGCCGCCTTCCATGCCGCCGGTCTCGCCCTGGATCTTATAGTCGAACGAGATGTCGGTGAAGGTCAGGCTGAGCTGTTCCGACATATAGCCGCCGTTCGAACCCGAGACGTTATAGCTCTCGATCAGCGGGTTGGTCAGGGTGACGGTCAGGAATTCTTCCTGGCCTTCGCCATCGATGCTGGCGGCTTTCAGGAAGTGCACGGTCGCTGTTTCGATCGACTTGCCGGTGAACAGCGCGTTCAGGATATGGACCGACGAATTGTCGACCTGACGCGAGAGCGAAACGCTCGAGACATTCACGGTACCGACGGTACGCGACTTGTTGCGGCTCATGTCCGACGGCTGGGTCGCGCCGAAGGAGAAGCTGTCGCAGATGATCTTGCCTTCGAATTCCGAGATTTGCGATTCGCCATCATAGCCATCGCCAAGGTCGAGAAGAATATCGGGCATGGGAACCTCCCCCTAAAGACTGAAATGGGAACAGCCGACCGGGCGCCCTTGGACAGGGCACCCGGCTGGCAGGACTTTAGGCTTTACGCGGCCGGCGGCGGCAGTTCGGCGACCAGACGGATCGACGCCGTCAGCTCTTCGAGCTGGAAGTGCGGACGCAGGAACACGGTGGCGCGGAAGGCACCCGGACGGCCCGGCACTTCGGTCACATCGACCCGGCCTTCGCGCAGCGGATATTTCGCCTTCTGCGACTGGGTCGCGTCATCCATGAGCAGGATGTAGTTCGCCAGCCACTTGTTCAGGAACTGCTCGACCGAGACCTTCGAGGCGAAGGAGCCGATCTTGTCGCGCATCATGACCTTGATGTAGTGCGCGAAGCGCGACGCAGCCAGGATGTAGGTGAGAACCGACGAGAGATGCGCGTTCGCGTTCGCTTCGTTGGTGTTGTAGAGCTTGGGCTTGTTGGCCGTCTGGGCACCGAAGAACGCGGCGAAATCCGTGTTCTTGCAATGCACGAGGCTGATGAAGCCCAGGTCCGACAGTTCCTTTTCGCGCCGATCAGTGATCGCGATCTCGGTCGGGCACTTCAGGGCGATCTCGCCTTCGTCGGTGCGGAAGGTGTGGGTCGGCAGGCCTTCGACCTTGCCGCCACCTTCGACGCCGCGGATAGCAGCGCACCAGCCGTGCTGCGAGAAGGCAGCGCAGATACGCTCGGCCAATGCCCAGGAGGCATTGCCCCAGAGGTACTTCGAGTGGTCGGTGCCATCGACGTCTTCGATGAAGTTGACGCCTTCGACCGGCTTGGTATCCGGACCGTAGGGCAGACGCAGCAGCGTGTGCGGCAGCGTGAGCGCCACATAACGGCTGTCTTCCGAGTTACGGAAGGAGCGCCATTTGATCATCTCGGTCGATTCGAAGATCTTGGCGAGGTCGCGCGGCACACCGAGATCGGTGAACTGCAGCATGTCGAACATCTTGGGCGCAGCAGCCGCGATGAACGGAGCATGGGCAGCAGCGGCGACGTTCGAGATCTTCTCGAGCAGCGCGATGTCCTGCGGGTGACGACCGAATTCATAATCGCCGACCAGCAGGCCGTAAGGCGTGCCGCCGAAGGTGCCGTATTCCTCTTCATAGATCATCTTGAAGAGGGTCGACTGGTCGAACTCGACAGCCTTTTCCAGATCCTTCAGCACATCGCCCTTGGAGGCATTGATGACGCGGATCTTCAGCTTGCTGCCGGTTTCTGCATTCATGACGAGGTAGTGCAGGCCGCGCCAGGTGCTTTCCAGCTTCTGGAAAGCGGGCGTGTGCAGAACTTCGTTCAGCTGGGCGGTGATCAGTTCGTCGATCTGGGCAATGCGCAGATTGATCGCTTCGACCACGTCCTTGGTCATCTTGTCGGACTGGCCGACGACCTGGTCGACGAACTCAGCGATCAGGTCACGGGCGTGATCCTTCTGCGAGTCATCGATGGCCATCTTGCCGTCGGCGACGATCCGGTCGAGCAACGACAGATTGCTGGACGTTTCGATATCGGTACTGGTGCTGGTCTCGCTCATGATCGCGCCTCCCCTACTCGGCGTCCGCCGGTGCGTCACCCTTGCTTAGCTGGGCGCGCAGCTCTTCCTGCTTTTCGGTATTGCCGATGACATCGGCCAGCAGGGCGTCAAGTTCGTCGTTGCCGTCCAGCTTGGTCAGCAGGTCCGACAGGCGCTGGCGGGCTTCGTAAAGCTTGGCCAGCGGCTTGATCTGCTTCAGAACCGCGACCGGCTCGAAATCGTCGATTTCCTTGAAGGTCAGCAGCGTGTTGAGCTTGCTGCCATCATTCTGAAGCGCGTTATTCACCTGGAAGGCGAGGCGCGGCGCGGCACCGGCGAGAACGTCGTTGAAATTATCGCGGTCGATCTCGACGAACTTGCGTTCCTTCATCTTCGGCAGCGGCTGTTCGGGCTGACCCGAAAGATCCGCCATGACGCCGACGAGGAAGGGAAGTTCCTTCATCTCGATCGCGCCGCCCGTTTCGACGTCGTAAGTAATCTGGACGCGGGGCGGCCGAACGCGCCCCAGCTTCTTTTGAGTGCTCTCGCTCATACTTCGCCACCCCGATGAATTGACTACGGCAGGTTGCTGACCCCCAGCCGACCAGTCCTCGCATTACTTCATTTAGTATTACGAAGTAATACAAAGGATTCAGGGCCTTTATTTACCAAAGCCCCGACGATCCAACCGGTAAGTTATAAATACCCCAGCCTTGGCCGGAGTTAAAGTTGTTTCTCCGTTGTCATGCCTTTCTTTGTGCGATGGTTAGGGCAACACGGTAGTGCACCGCCGCCCGATTATGTAAACGTACCTGCCATATTTGATCAGGCAGAGATCGAACGACGAGTTCTTGCCTTGCACTTAACAACTCAGGCAGATCAGAGGGGGGAGCGGATACAACCCGATCCCCGATCCAGGCCTCCGCCGGAGTAACATTGGGCGACCAGTCAAAGGGCGTCGCCGCAATCAGCCAGCCGCCCCGCGCAAGCAACCGAACCGCCTCCCCCACCAGCCGAACCGGATCGGCAACGCAATCGATGACATTAAGGGCCGCGATCAGGCCAAAACTCGCATCGGCAAAGGGCATATCGAGCGCATCGCCCAGAACAAAGCGCAGCTTGTCGCGCTGTCGATAGGGTAAAGCCACCTCGCGCCGCTCATAGGCGGTACCGGCGCGGCGCCTGCCGTAGCGGGCGATACCACTGACTGCGGTCCGGGCCGCCATCCGGATGAGGGGAGCCGACATATCCAGACCGATCACCGGCCCGTTCCCCATCTCCGCCAGCGCCAGACTGATACCACCAGTCGCGCAGCCGATATCGAGCGAAGGCCCCGCGACACTACCGATCTCTGCCAGCGCTGTCCGCAGGATCCGCTCGGCACCGCCGGGCAGCGGTTCGTCGCTGTCCTGATCGTCGAACGCCCCATAGTGATCGCGGGCATAGGAAGAGAGGTGCTGACGGGCGACATCGAAATAGGAACCCGCAGGCAGCAACCCGCCTAGCATATCCTCCTGCCCCGCGCTTAGGTCGTCGCGCATCAGCCAATAGGGCGCAGCTTCGTTGAGGTAGCGCGGCAGGTCGGCAAGCAGCAGAGGAATCCCGTCGACAACGGGGAATCCTCGACCACAGGAGCGGCAGGAAACTCGCTCGTCTGTTTCGATCAGATCCGCCCCGCTGCACACCGGGCATCGCAGGGCGAAAAGCTTCACGTCAGCCGCCGATCAGAACCGTTGGACAGCCGGGCGGCAGGATCTTGCCGGTGGGAGCCGGGATCGGGGCGACGCAGGCAACGTGAGAGGTCATGTCCCCCACCCGCGCGGCGGGCATGCTGCCGATCAGGACGGTCGCAGACCCCAACGCCACCATACCGGGACCACCCGGAACGCAGCCCGCCAGGATGCAGGGCGCCGTGGTGCTGGTCAGGGTGGCGGCAGGCATGCCGCCGATCATGACGGTCGGCTGGCCGGAGATGATCGCTAGCGGCATGGCCGGATGGGGCGCAGGCGCAGGCACCAGAGCGGGCGGATGGATGGGCGCATGGCAGTGCGGATTGTCCTGCAGGACCTGATCGCCGATACGGGCTGCAGGCTTGCTCATGGCTCAGCGGCCCTTGCGCGGCGGCGCTGCCTTGTCGAGCCCCAGCAGCTTGAAGGTATCACTGCCCTCGGCCATCATTTCCTGCAGAAGCTCCGGCAGGCTCATCTGCCCCCAGCCAACCGCCCGCATAATGAGATGCGGCACCGGGCTATGGGGTTCGGTCTTTTCCAGATAGGCCGCGACCTGGGTCAGGATACGATAAGCATGGTCGCGATCGCGGATGCCCTGTGGGCCGGAGGGAGCGGCAGCGGGTGTCGTTTCCTCGCCTTCCATCTCGAATTCCTCGGGCGCATCGCCGTCGGCGGTTTCGCTCATGAAACTATCCTCCGTCATCGGAAGCGCGGGGATCGTTGCGGTATTGCCCGGCACGATCTCTTCAGGCAGGACGCCACGGTCGCTTAAGACCGCATGGATGAAGCCGGTGATGCTGCCCAGCATCTGGCTGATACCCGTCAGGCTGGGAGCCCCGGCCCCCAGTTGATCGCTCAAGACCGACTTCAGATGCTCCAGACGCCCGGACACCATGGTCAGGGCCTGGGTCAGGCGCAGGAAATGGGCGGTATCGGTTGCTTCGACGGCAGCAAAAGCTTCTTCCAGCTGCGCGTCGGCTTCCTGATTCTCGCTCTTGGCCTTCCGGCCGGTCACCTGATTGGCCGAAGCCGCCCGGCGCTGGGAGGAGACCCATTGATGCCAGGACATCAGCGGATCGCTGTCGGTAATGGCGATCATCGCGATACGCGACGGAAGCTTGTCATCAAGCCAATCGAACGGCGCCAAGCGCCCTTCGGTATCGCCGTCATCGCCCAGTTCGGGCCAGAGGTTCGCCCAGAAGGTTTCCGACAGCGCGGCCAGCAGATCGAAGCCGGCGGCCAGCCCCAGCAGCCCCTGGCGCGCCGTCAGGCCTTCGACCAGCCAGGCGGCAATCTGCAGATCCTTGGATTTGGTGGCCAGCGTATCGGCCGCCAGATCGATGAGACCACCCCAGTCGGCCACCTTCATCTTAGTCTGCCAGATACCGCGCGGGGCGCTTTGATCGTCCTCGCGCCGCAGTTCCTGCAACTGGTCGTAGACCGGGTCATAACGCAGGTGCGGTCCGGCAGGATTATCGCCGGGGATCGGGTTCAGGAGTTCGGTAAGATCACGCATATCTATCGGATCGGCGCCAGATCGCCCGACAATTCGGCCGAGGGGGGCGCGGGCAGCAGAACGGGCGGAGCAATCGCTCCGGGTGGCGGCGGCGCCTTGGCCGGGAAGACCGGCGCGCCCAGACGGTCGGTGGTGGCCCGCCCATCGGGGGTCGGCGCGCCCTTGACGGCCAGATCGATGAAGACCTTCGCCACCTGTTCGGTCACCGCCTGCGCCCCGGCACTCGGTGCCGTCGCAATTTCGATGGCCAGCATATGGGGCGGCTTGCCCGGTCCCTGCTTCCAGTCGGTCGGGCGCGGCTCATGGGCCTGCAGCAACGCGATCAGCGCCCAGGGACCGTCCTGGGTAATGGTGACCACCCGGTCGCGCACCGTCACGGCGCCCGAAGCGACAGCGGCAGTCGGCTGACGGGGAGCGTTACGCGCCCAGCGGAAGCTCATAGTGATTGGATCACCATTGCGCCAGACGATGGCTTTCTTGTTCGCGGCATTATCGACCAACTGATCATTGACCGAGAACTGCCATTCGATGATGTCGAAGCCGACGACTTCCTTCTCCGGCAGGGCGCGGAACTTGGGCTCCAGCCCATAGCCCAGCTCCTGCACATCGTCGAGGCCAACCATCGGCTTCAGGAAGGTACGGGCCTGCTTCAGGGCCTGCAGGAAAGCGAGCTGCGAGCGCACCGCGTTGCCGCCCAGCTGCGCACGCTCAGTCAGGTTGGCCAGCAGGGCCTCCTGAACCGGATCGAACGCCTTGTAGAAGGCGGCGATATCCTCGGTCGTCGCATAGGGGCCGGTCAGCGCCTGGGCCGGAGCCGCGAAGGGATAACGACCAGCCACATGCTCATTGAAGCTCTGCTCGATCAGGCGATAGGCGGCGGACACCCGCTCGTCTGCCGCGACCAGGCACAGCTGCGACAGTGTCAGGCGCAACTCCAGCAGTTGATCCGCGAACCAGTCGCCTGCCGAGCCTGCGCCGCGCGGTCCGATGGCCGAGCAGCTTTTGGTCGAGGCTTCGGGCAATTCTGCCGTGATGAAACGCTCCAGGCTGGGGATGGAGGCGTTGGGGCGCATCTGCCCGGCCTTTTCCATTTCCTGGATAATACGCGCCCACTTCCCAGCCGAACCGCCACCGCTGCCGCCGCGCACTTCGGGACGGGCAAGGAAGGCCAGCAGCGGGTCGGCCAGTTCCATGGCGACCGCGCCGATACGGGTCTTGGTCTGATCCAGCATCGCAGCGATGGAGCCGATATCCGCCACGCCATAGACGGCGGGGACATTGACCTTGTCGCCGCTCCAGGCCGCCAGCGACGGGTTCGCAGGCAGGTAAGGACGGTCGCCGAGGTAATAGGCGTCGAGACGCTCCAGCAGCGCCAGCGTCTGCGCAACCGACACATCCATCAAGCGCGAGGCCACCGACTGGGCGCCGTTCTGCCGCAGAGTCTGGGCAAGGCGTAGAATGACCGGCTGGGCCGCCAGTGCCGATTGAACCTGGGCGCGCATATCGGCTTCGGAACGGCCCCGTACCGCATCGGCCACCGGCACCTGTGCCTTGGCAACCGCATCCAGAACCCCGGCCGCCAGCCGCTGCTGGGCAACCGAGCGGACACCGGCCTGGACGTTACGCGGCATCAAGGCCAGATCGCGCCCCAGGAACAGGGCATAATCTTCGGCCAGCGCCACCGCACGCTCCAACCCGCGGGCATCCCACTGCACGACACCGCCACGCATCAGGGCTGCGCCTTCGGCGATGCCGGTGGAGGAGGACATGAAGGGGCGCTTTTCGAGGTCGGTCAGCGCCACGCGGAACTGCTCGGCAACCGGTGCCAGCTCGATCCGGTTACGCTCCGGGATCGCCTGGGCCAGTGGCCCAATAGCAGAGGTGACGGAGCGCACATCGACGGACGAGCGGCCGAGTATAGCCTGTCCACGCTGAACCACACGGGCACGGGCTGGCGCACCGAACAGCGGTGAGTCACTCAAGACCCGCAGCAGCGAACGCAAGGCGGACCCGCCGAACTCTTCCTCACCACCGGCCGTGGTCGGACCGGCGAGCCAGGTGGCATCCTGCACCGACAGAACCTCAGCCGCCTGGGCAAGGCCAAGCTGGATCGAGGATAGGGCCGTCGGTGCCGGTTGAGTTGCGCCGCCACGGGCCAGATTGTCGATCTCGGTCGCCACCAGGCGCATGCGGGCGATGACGTCGCCATTCTGCGCCAGACGCTGGAAGTAGCTGTCCGCCAGGATCTCAAGACGGTCGTGCAGCGGCGCACGGATCGCCAGCAGATCGATCGGCTTGGTGCCTGCGTCGATAATCGCGCCGCGCAGCGCACGGGTGGTCGGAACCGTGGCGAACCCCAGCTCGCCCGCCAGATCCACATAGAAGGCAGGCAGTTCGATGCCGTGGGTATAGCGCACCAGTTCGGTCAGGCCGGTCACATCGCCGGTCTGGATCAGGCGCGCCTGCACCCCGACGAAACGCTCCAACAGCAGAGCTTCGCCAACATAGGCCCGCAGCCGCCCGAACTCGCCAGATCCGGCCGGGGCCTGCACGTCACCCGCAGCAATTGCCGCCGCCCGGCGATCCAGGCGCGACCGCACATCCGCCATCAGCAGGCGATAATGGGCGATGCTCAGGGAGACTCGGATCTTGTCGTCCAGCGGATCGAAGGCGGCAACCGGCCACATCGGACTGGACCATGCTTCTTCGACACGCGACAGCGCACGGATCGCTGCTGCCGCACCGGCATCGGCCGCCGCCAACGGCGTGCCGCCGGGCTGATCGAGCCAACGTGCCGCCGCCACCGGATCGGCCATCAAGCGCAGGGCAGGCAGATAGGACGCGGATTGTGTCACCAGCGAACTGGTGCCAAGCCAGAGCAGCAATGCCGCGACAAGAGCACTGACGCCCGCAGCAGCTTGCCAGAGCATCTGGCGACGGTCGAAAGTGGCGGTCCAGCGCTGGGTCGGCTTGGTGAGATCGCGTTCGGCAAAGATCTTCTGTTCAAAGAGATCGCGGGCAAAGGCCAGCGGACGGGCGGCGATGCTGAGTGCGCCCTCTTCCCGGCCATCGGGCTCGCTGGCGCCAACAAAATAGATCCCGCGGAAATAGAGCATTTCCTGATAGGCGGTACGGCGGAAGACGATCTGCAGCAGATTGGCCAGCGCCCCCGTCAGTTCGCCCAGCGCGCCGGGCACCTGAAGATAGCCGCCACCACGGGCAGGCATGGCGCCACCGGCGGCCAGTTCCAGGCCGCTCGCGACCAGGGCGTCCTGGACCGACGTAATCCCCTCTTCCACCATCGCGGGGCGGAAGGCGGTTTCCAGCGGATAGGGATTGGACCAGCCGAGTATATCCTGGCGCCGGTTCGGCGGCAGCTTTTCAACCAGATCGAGGAAACCCGGCAGCTTGTCGCAATGGGTAACCGCCACCCAGACCGGCAGGCAGAGGCCAAGCGTCTTCTGGGCCTGCCACAGGCGGCCATAGATCTGCGCCGCTTTCTCTGCCAGCACATGGGGCATGGCGGCCAGCGGCCCCATCAGATCGCTGACGGGAATACCCAGGATAATGCCGTCGATGGGCTGGGCCGGGCGCTTGTCCGCCAGTTCCTCCAGCAGGGCAAGCCAGGCGGCATCGGGGACTTTTTCGCCATTGGAGCGCGCGAAGGCTTCCGCCCCCACATCGATCACCACGGCCTGATCGTGATACCACCAGGTGCAGCCGACCGGCTGGCCCGTCAGGGGATCCGGCGTCTCGCCCGGCGCCCGGTGGGTCTCCAGACCGGCGCACAGGGTCGATACCCCCGTGCCGTCCGTGCCGACAGCCAGATACCAGGGTACAAGGTACGGATTCCGCGCACCCGCCACCTGATTGCGATAGAGCTTCCAGCCATTGCGGAAGGCCTGCCGCATGAGGGCGGGCGACAAGATCGGAACGCCGCCACGCGCCACAGTTTCCGGTTCAGGCGGCGGGGCTGCAGCAACGGGAGCAGCGGCTTCAGCTTCGGCAGCGGCGGCTTCCTGGGCGGCAGCCTCTTTGCGCGCCCGCAGGAAGCGGATCAGCAGATAGAGACCAAGCGCCAGGGCCAGAACGGCAAACAGGATGAAGAGCGGAAGCTCGACCCCTTCGACGAGTTGTGCGAGTGCGGCCATCGATTACCTCGCCGCCCGGATGACGGCATCTGCGGCACTGGCCACATCGGCGGTCACAAAAAACCAGATGCCGGTCGATGCGGCCAGGAAGACCGCGACGATGGCGACAATCACCGTCGGCCAGCTGACGGCAGGCCACCGCCGCCGCTTGCCCTGCCCGGCGATCACATTGGCGTAACCGGCGTTCACCAGCCGCTGGCCGGACGGACCCAGATCGGGCCTGCGCCCCCGGATCGCCTGGAAGAGATCCAGCGAGGCCGCTTCCAGCATCGCCGCGCCATTGGAGCTGCGGTGCTTGCCCTTGAAGCCCAGCGCCAGTGCCAGCAGATAAACCGGCGCCAGTTCCTGCTCGCGCCGGCCGCGTCCCTGGGCAATGCCGGTGATATTATCGAAAATCTTCTCGCCCGCCACGCGGGTGCCGAACAGGCGATATTCCAGAATATCCTCGCGCCAGTCGTCACGCCCGGCCCATTCGACCTCATGCAGGAAGAGGTCGTCGGCCAGCGCCGCCATGACATATTGCGCCTCGCGATAGACCAGCAGTTCGGCATCGGTCAGACGACGGCGGGCCAGTTCGGCCTGCACGCGCAGGAACTCCTGCAGATCGTCGCGGATCCGCGCCGGACGCGGGTGCAGAGGGCTATCCTCGGGCAGGCCGCTGGCAGCAGCGATCTCCGAGCGATGCTGTTCGATCTCGGCCTGGAACGCCAGGAACTCCCGTGCGAGTCCTTCGTAGCGCAGTGCCTTGATGTCCTGTGCCGCCAGCATCCGCCCCGCTCCCATCAGGTGGCAACGTAGAGGACGACGTCGGTCGGGCGCATGCGCCCGCCACGGGTATCGGGATTCCAGATTTCCAGCACCTCACCCGGTGTGATGCTGTCTTCCTTGATCGCGATATCGAACAGGACCGTGCCGCGCGGCGGTGCGAAATCGAGATCCGCCCCCCGATCCAGCGGCTTGCGCGGTGCGCCCGAGACGCGCAGATCCCAGAGGTTCTGGCTCTTGTCGCGGGTGGCGATCAGGCTGGCTTCGACCCAGGCGGCAATCTCCGCTTCGGCCATATTGACTGGCCCGCGCACACCGATCAGCAGGCGGTCGGACTTGGTCCAGGCAGGTTCCAGCGCCAGGGTGAACTTCTGGCCTTCGGGCAGGAACGGCACGGGCCGCGCGCTTTCGCGAACCCGGTCCAGCGTACGCATGATGACGTCGCGCACCTCGGCAAAAGCCGGATAGGGATCGTCATGGTCATAACGCGAAAACAGCGGCGCAACGCTGGCGGCGGCAAAGGCCGACAGCAATCCGGCAAACCGTGTGAGTTCGATATAGAGCGTGAAGGGATGCGCCCGGCCGATGCCGATCATCGCTTCCAGGGCGGGCAGACCCGCCGCGAGCCCCTGGATTTCAGCCCGCGTCTCAACCGTCACCGGCTGCCCGCCCGCTTCGGCGGCAGCGATACGACCGGCGAGATAAAGCGCCTTTTCACGTGCCCGACGGGCGATATCGGCCACCAGCACACCCAGGGTCGACCGTTCCCCAACCATCAGGCTGGGCGGCACATAGGTCTGCGAGAGGGCGAAAGTCTCATTCTCGTAAGTAATACGCGCAATCGGCAGCGCGGCATATTTGGCAGGCGGACGCTGACCGGCGGTCGTCGTCACCACCAGCGTGCAACGGGGACGCAGACGCTGAACGGATATTTCCTCGCCACCCCCCGCTTCATCGATCAGCGGGGCGCCTTCATAGGTCTCGTAACGCGGCAACTCGCCACCCGCGCCATCGGCGGACCGACCGATGGGAACCGCGAGATACAGGGTCAGCGGCGCCCGGCTTGCCGCCTCGGCATAGGGGGTAAGGTCGAGACGCAGCGGCGTGTCGAGATCGCGTTCGGCAATATGTTTGACGATCAACCCGTCGGGCAGAATCGCTTCAAGTTCCAGCACCCGCGCATTGCCTGCACCCAACGCCACACGGTCAAAGCTGATGCTGGAAAGCCCCCAATGGAAGGGCGTGCTGGCGGCAGCGTGATAGAGGGTCACCTGCTCCTGGCGGAGGACAAGCTGCTGGAAATGCTGCGGGGACAGCATCATGCCTTCGTGCCAAAGAAGGGCGGGAACAGGTTCGCGGGCGACGGTCATGGCTGAACCGAGAACTCCTTGACGTCGAGCGTCACCTTGACGTCTCGCTCGGTCGTGATGCGATAGCGATGGGCGCCGGGCGTCGTATAGTTCGCGAAGATGAACCCGGCTGCCGTCACCTTGGGCTTTGCCAGTTTTTCGGTGGGCAGGATCTGGCCCGGCACCACTTCGAACGAGCGCACGTCGATATCCTCGGGGAAATCGCGCAGGAACTGCTGACGACGCGCGAACCAGTCGGCGGCCGTGATCTTGGCGAACTCATCTGCCAGCGGCTCGCGCTTGCCGATGAACACAAAATCGACCGGGATCGGCGAGTTGTTGTTGGCCTTCTCGACCACCCGCATCGAAACGGTATCGATGCGAACCTCTTCGCCGAAGAAATATTCCCAACTTGCACTCACGGCACCGCAGGCGGGCAACGCGAGGGCGAGTAGCAGGGGAAGAGCTTTGCGCAAACCGGCCCTCACTTAGGCGCCTCCTGCTTTTCTGTCACAAGGATGCCCGGCAGACGCTGGCGCAGTTCGAGATCCTGGGCATAGGCGAGAGCCTGCGCCCCGTCATTGAAGCGACCTGACCGCACATAGGTCCAGACGCGCCCGGTGGCATCGGGCTCGGTTACCAGCGCGACCTGAATGCCGCGCTTCATCAATTCGCCAGCGAAGGCCGACGCCGTATCGCCGGACAGGAAGAAGCCCAGCTCGACCGAATAAACCAGTGCCGGAGCGGCAGCAGGCCCGGCCAGAGCACGGGTTGGAATTTCCAGCGGCGCCGCAGCGGCAGCAGGAGCAGCGGGCGCCACAGGCGCAGCGGCACCGGCAGCCGGAACCGGCGCGACGGCAGGTCCCAGGCCAGCATCGGCGCTGGCGGACAGGAAGCCATTGCCCCCCACGGCAGGCACGCTGATCGGGGTTGCCATGGCAAGACCGCGCGCTTCAGCAGAACGGCCAGCCGCCAGATCATAGGCTGCTAGCGGATCGAGCAGAGACAGCTCACCCGGCTGGGCAGCGGCAACCGGATCATCGGGACTGCAGACCGGGGCACTCTGGGTCGGATCACCCGTCCGCGCCTGCTGCTGACCGCCGCGAGGAGCACGTCCAAGGCGCGCACCCTGGCCAACGGCGCCGGTGACGGGGGCGGCGGATGTTAGCACAGACTTCGGCAGCAGACCCGTCTGAACCATGATGCGGGTCACCATGCCAAGGCTACGCAGGGTCTTCGGACCCGCCATGCGCAGCAGCAGGAAGCCGCAGAAAATGAGACTGATGATGAACAGCAGCAGGACGAACCACAGGAGGACCTTGTCCCCCATGCTCTTACCGGCTGGCACCGGGAGCTTAGCAGCGGGCATCGCGCCTCCCTTCCATCACTTCAGCACAAACGGCGCCGGTTTTCACCGAACGCCCCGCCTGCCCAAAGTGATGATGACCGACTGGATGCTGACCACATCCGCCGTCAGGAAACTTCCCCGTCACGTCGCCTCCCCTGAGGATTGAAAACAGCATCAGGAATGCTCCTCCAACCCTTTCTCGTGATTTCGACGTTACATCAAGATCGCCCGCTAGAAAACACTGAAATCTATGATTCTTTCCCTTGAGCCCTGCTATTCCTCGGCAAGGTGGCGCAGGAGAATGCTGCGCGCATCATTCAGTTGACGCAGCCTTTCGCTGTCAGGAATCAGCCCGCTGTCGGGGTGAAAAATCGATGCCAGAAATCGGTATCGCGCCTGTATTACCGCTTCATCTAGACCCCAGGCGCCCGGCACCCCCAAGACATAGGTTGCATGACCAACCGACCGCACACCGCCAACAAGGGGTCTGAAGGCCATCCGCGAGAGGGCTGCACGCAGTCTTTCATTCTCAGATTGTAGGTTTCCGCTGCTCTTTTTGACCGGCTCCACCCCATCGAGCATCGCCTGCGCTTCCAACGCCGCGTCGAGCGCGGCCCGAACCTCCCGAGGGTCGCTGGGAGCCACGGACTAAGGCCCGCGATAGCGCATGGCGACGATGGAAGCATCGTCGGCGCGCTCGACCTCCCCCATCGTCAGGCGCAACAGCGCCCGTTCGGCGACCGCATCAGCCCCCAGATCATCGCCATCGGCCAGGATCGTCCCAACCCCACCCATGCCCAGCGGCTTACCGCCCCGCAGGGTGCGGGCAACGCCAGGGCTATGGAACAGCAGGGTGCAGCGGCCGGGCAGCTCTACGACCGCCTGCTCGATCTTCACCCCCTGCTGGGTCGCCAGCGGCGCAGAAACCGGCCAATTCACCAGCTTTGCCTCGCCTGGGCGCGTGCTGAGGAAAGGCATGGGGAATGCCGAAATGGCCGCCGCCAGCGTACCAGTCTTAAGATCGAGCACCACAAGGCAGGCCTGGAGTTCAAGCTGCTGCTCGTTGTCCGCCAGCAACTGATCCGAAAGCCGGGCAAGGCAGGCGGCCGGCCCCGCGCTGGCGCCGATGCTGGCGCGGACCAGGGCGCGGGCGGTGACGGCCAGGAAAGCTGCCGGAATCCCCTCGCCCGCCACCGTGCCGACAAAGATCGCCACTCGATTGCCGTCGAGCGGGAAGAAATCGTAGAAATCCCCCCCCATCTTGGCGCCCTGAACCAGTTCGCCCCGGATCTCGATATCGTCGCGCGGCGGGAAGCTGCGCGGCAGCAGGGCCTTCTGCAGCCGACCGACGACCGCGAGTTGCTCCTTGAGGCTTTCCATCTGCTGCTGCTTGGCCACCGCGTCGCGCAGTTCCATGACCATCATGACCAGGCTGGCATGCTGGGCGCTGACCCGTTCGGTCATCACCCGGAAGGCCACGGCCAGGGCATCGAGGCTGTCGGCATGCCCCTGTTCGGCGCGGGCCTGGGCCTCGATCTTGGTCATATCGTCCATCAGTTCTGCCTTCGCCCCCTCGTCAAGGGTTTCGGACAGTTTCTCCATCTGACGGCGGATGAAGCGCAATTGGCGGCGGCGTAGCCGCAGGCGCCGGTCACCGGCACGCGACAGCTCAAGCTGGCTGTCGCGGAAGACATGCAGCGCACGGGCGGTCTGGCCGATTTCGTCCCGCCGATCTTCGCCAAAAATCTCGACCGAGGTATCGCCATGGGCAAGGCCGCGTAGGGCTTCGAGCGTGCTGTCCAGGGGCCGGAACGCCCGTCGGATGCCCCAGAGCCCGAACAGGACGAGCCCCGCCAAAAGCAACCCATCCGCGCCATAGGAAGTCAGTCGGCGACGATCGGAAGCCCAGCGCCGCTCGGTGCTCTCCACCACCCAGCGCTGCAGGCCGATGCGGGTTCCGGCGGCATTGGCAAGCGGCAGGGTCGCCAGCAGATGCACCTGATCGCCCAGATGAATTTCTTCCGTCCCGCGCGTCAGACCGCGGGCCTTCTGGGTCAGGGCGATAGGGTCGCCGGCGCCGGCACTCATTCGTGCCCGGCCTTCCAGATCGGTCAGCACGACGCCAGCGCCCGACCGGATGGCGACATCATCCAAAACCGGCTGCATCGGGCGCCCGACCACCAGCAGCCCCACCACCTTGTCCTGATGCAGCAGCGTGACCGCCGACACCTGGAGGAAGCTGTCGCCCGTCGCCTCGACGCCGCCAACTTCGCGCCCGGAAACCAGGGCAGCGGTCGCGGCCTGGGTTTCCAGCAGCGCCTGATCACCTGGCAGACGGGGCGCGGCAAAAACCGGCCGGTTCTGATCGTCCACCACCTGGATGGTCGTGATGCCCTTGCGCGACAAGGCATCCAGCAGCCCGGTCAGTTCCACCCGCAACTCCGGGAATCGCCTGTCCGCCAGCATCTGGGCGAGGTTTGGACGCTTCAGTAGTTCGGGGTCCAGCAGACGGCGGGTCGTCAGATCGTGCTTTTCCACCGCCGCCGCGAAGGCACGCTCATGGGCCGAGAGCTGCAAGGAGGCCGCTTCGTCTTTCAGGGCGGTTTCCCGCACATAGGCCGTGCCATGCAGCCCCAATCCCAGGGCCAGCAGCAGCAGGACGACGCCCAGCGCCAGACGGTCGCGCAGGTTCATAGCGTCGGCTCCCCTGGCGGGAGGCTACGGGGCGCGGCAGGCACCGAGATCAAAGCGATCAACGCGCCCAGGCCAATGAAGAGCGTCAGCACCCCGGCGATCAGCTCCGGCACCACGCCGCCTGCGATCAGCAATGGAATGGCGAGGATCCCCAGCACCCGCAGCAGCCGCACGCCGATCAGCACCCGCGCTTCACCAAGGCCCAGCGCTTCGGATTGGGCGACACGCTGGGCATGCCCCGCCAGCGCCGCCAGCACAAGCCCGCCCGCCACTCCGAGCAACGCGGATTGCGCAAGCGGCGGAGCCGCGTCGAGGCTGGCGGCAAAGGTCAGCAGCGCCGCGAACCAACGGGCCGCGAGGCGCGAGGCATTCCGCTCGCTCTGCGCCAGGAAGCGACTCAGCTCCAGGCTGATCAACAGGCCGCCGCCCCAGGTGCTCATCGCCAGGGCGCTTTTTGCGCTCTCCTGCAGCCCAAGCCCGATCAAGGCACCCGTTGGAAGTGCTGCCGCCAGCAGGATCGCAGCGCCTTCCCTGCGCCCGAGCAATGCCCGAAGCTCGATAGGCCGCAACCATGCCCGATGATCCGCCTCCCCCCGCTCGACCCGCAGGGCCAGTGCGCAGAGGCCCGCCAGCGCCAGCAGACCCGGCGCCAGATACCCTGCGATCCAGCTATCACCCGCTGTGATCCGGACCAGCAGCCCGGCCATCACCGCCCCGGCAGCGGCACCAGCAACGCCGTCGATATCCCAGTTCGCGCCCGGCGCCCTGGTCGGCAGACCGCCGCCCTCGCCACCCGTCTGCACAATCAGTCCGGCGCCATATCCGACCAGTCCGGCCAACAGCAGCACCGGCAGCCCAAGCCCGAACTTCTGGGCCGCCACCGCCCCTAACGCCAGCATCACCCCAATGATAATGCAGCGCCGCGCGCCCATCGCCCGATGCAGCGGCGCCAACAGCCGGGGCAGCAGCAATCCAGCGGCAAGCCCGACCCATCCGGCAGCCGTCTCCGGCACCAGCAGCAGCCCGGCAAAGCTTGCCAAGGCCGTCAGCAGTCGTCGTACCGGCCGCTCCAACGACGCCACCTGGGGACGCGTCGCGGCATCGGCAATGCGATAGGGAGACAAGGCAGCGCTCAGAACCCCGTCGATCCTGGCAGAGGTTCCGGTGTCATAGGCATCGCTGCGGGCATCTTCCGCCCGCCCTTCCAGTTCCAGCCGCCGACGGGTGAGATGCCGGGAGAGGCGGCCAAGGGCAATGGCGGCCTGACCGATTTCACCCCGTCCCTCGGCAACGGGACGATGGGAGAAGTCGCCGTCCCCGCCAGCCCGAACCATCGTTTCGATCTGGCGGATCGGTTCAACAAGGCTGCGCCCGGACCAGCAGCGCAGGATCTCCAGCACCGGCAACCCCGCCAGCAGCAGCGCGAAGACCAGAGTCAGACTGACACGGTCGGTATCCCGGGCCACCGCCGTTTCGGCATAACCGACGCGGACTTCACCGATAACCCGGTCGCCTTGCCGCAAGGGTCTGCCAACGAAGCCTCCGTCGGGTTTCGCCCCCGATGCGGCACGGGCAAAGAGGACGGCGCCGCCGCTATCGACCAGTTGCAGCGACCGTATCCGCGGCTGCTCCGCCATCACGTCGGCCAGATAACGGTCGACGCCTTCCAATTCCTTGAAGGGAATGCCATAGCCCAGCGCCCGGTCGACCTGCCCCGCCACAGCGCGGGCAACTGCTTCGGCTGTCGCCCCATGAACCGGCGCCAAAGCCTGACGCGCAAGGCCCAACCCGATGATCGCCACCCCGGCCCAAGCCAGAAGGATGAGCACCAGGGTCAACAGGAGGAACCGCCGCTGAGCGGCAACCGCCGTGCGGGTTCTCATGCGCCCTCGTCCAGATTCTCGAGGGCCGAAGACCCCGCCGCGATACCGATCAAGGCCGCAGAGGCCTTCAACAGATAGGCCTTGGCCGTCGGATCGGCGCTTTCGGGCGGCACGGGCATCGCCCCTCCATCGATATCAGCCCGGCGCAACTCGATCGCACCCTTGGACAGAAGGCTTGCAGCTCTTCCGACGGGATCCAGCAGGATACGGGTGCCGAAATAGGCAGCGGGCAGCAGCAGCACCAGAAGGACGCCACCGGCCAGCGTTACTCCTTCCAGGATCTCCGCCGCACGCACTTCCGAGCGCGCATCGCTTTCCATCACCACGACCATACCCACGGCGGCGCCCAGACCGTCGAGGATCGGCACGCCGACCGCATAACCGCCCTCGACCGCCCGTCGCCAGACCTGGCGCGGCAGGGTCGCTTCCGGTGCGAGCCAGGCTTCCGGTGCCGTTTCACCGATGCGCAGCCGGTCGGTCGCCCGCAGAATACGGCCACCCGGCCCGACCACTTCAATACTGCCCTGCCCTAGCAGAGCGCCACGCGCCCCATCGATCAGGGCCTGCGCCTCGATCAGCAGCGGCAAGGGTTGGCCAAAATTAAGCCGTGCCTCGATACCCAGGCGCAATTCGCCCGCAGTGACCGTCAACCTGTCCAGAGTCGCATCGCGCTGGGAACGCCTGAGGTCGAGAAACAGCGCTGCCGCCGTCATCAGGATCACGATCAGGAAAGCGCCAACCATCCACCAGAAGGCGCGCGTCGCAAGCCGCATCAGCCGACGCCCCCACGCCGCCACAACGACAATCGACCGAGCAGACTATTGGACGGCAAGGTCGAGGGGCGTCCATCGCCTTCACGAGAGTCACCAAAATCAGGCGCCAGTTCGACCGAAGCCGCCTGTTCGAGCAGTTCGCGGATCTCAGTAATTTCAGCCCGCAGCGCCGCCTCGCGGCCTTCAGCAGCCTTGCGCTCATCCTCCAGCGCTTTATAGAGGCGGTTTTCGCGTTCGCGATTTTCGCTGGCAACCTGTTTCAGGGTCGCCAGCAGATCGCCCACCCGCTGCTCCATCGCCTGATAGCGGGTCAGGAAATCGGTCGGAATCTCCACCGGCGGCGCATCCACATCCGGTGTCGCCCGCACCAGGACACTGGTGCGGGTAAAGCGGCGCGGTTCGGCCGGCGCACTATCGGCAAGGCTCTCGCCAAGGCCGGACAGCCAACGCGACACCAGCCCATACTGAACCTGCAGAACTTCGGCGATACGGCGATAGCTATGGCCGCGGGCCCGCAGCTTATGCGCCTCGGCCTCTTTCTCGGCCGCGCCAAGCCAACGCGAGCGCGCCGGGCGCGGCAGATCGGCGGGACGCGGTGTCGCCGAAGCCGCGTCATGGGCGACCACCGTCTGATCGATGCGCTCGAACGACATGCCTCGGTTTGCCTGCCCTAAAACCTTTCGCCCCCAAGCGCGTCGCTAGACCTTTTCAAAAGGAAATAGCCGCGCTGACGCAACGATAGCCGCAAACCCTTGAAAGGTCAGCCGTTAATTCGCCGTCGGCGCCATTAGCAATCCGCCTTCGGCAAGTTCCACACCGACCTCGCCACGGGCGAACGCTTGGGAAAGACTGTCGGGCGTGACCGGAACGACAGCAGCACGCGCCATATCGACTGCCGCATCGCCTGCCGTATCTTTATGCAGCACGACGCGCGGCAAGCCACCAAACAGATAATCGAACTTCACGACCCGCATACCGAAGGACAGCATGTTCTTGAGCGACACGCGGTTGCGCGGCTCGCAGGTCGACAGGATATCCCGGCATCCTTTTGCCCGCGCCTGGTCCAGGCGCCAGCGCAAAAGCAGCTTCTGCAACCCCTTGCCCCTGTATTGACCAAGTACTGCGACACCATCCGGCTGCCCTACAGTTGCCAGCCGATCAGGCGAAAGACCAATGAGACGACCGAAATTTTCGTCCGCAGGAACCTGTGCGCCAAACCCCAACACGCCAAAGGCGATCAACTCGCCATCATCCTCAACCCCGCCGATACAGCCCCAATCCTCGATATGAGCCGCAAAAAACTCCTGCGGATCGTCGGCCAGGAAGCTGGGGTCAGGCAGGGTCGAACGCACGCGGCGCTGTAGCGACCAGATCGCGTCTAGGTCGTGAATGTTTAAACGACGAACCGTAAAATTCGTAATCATAGGTTGTATGGATGTTTGCGAACGGTTTGGAGCCGTCATCGATTGATTTTTCCTTCAAAATATTCCCTATAAAAACACAAGCACCATACTATGGTTACGGGGCCTGCGGAATATAACTATAGTGGACCGATGACAGAGATGCGACCTTTGACGGATGAAATCGCGGAAAACTGGTCCTGGGTGGAAGGCGTCGAATCCCGGGCCCGCTCTTACGCACGGCGCTTTCCGGTGGAGTTTTCCCACGGCCAAGGCTCGGAACTAATTACCGCTGACGGACGACGCTTTATCGACCTGCTGGCAGGCGCTGGCGTCCAGGCGCTAGGCCATGCGCACCCGCGTATACTTGCCGCGATAGCGGATGAGCAGGCGCCGATCATCTCCAGCCTGGACCTCACGACCAGTGCAAAAGTGCGTTTCCTGCAGACATTTCTCGGGGTCCTGCCGAAGTCGCTCGAAGGGGATGCGAAGGTGCATTTCTGCGGCCCGACCGGCAGTGACGGGGTCGAGGCGGCCTGCAAGCTCGCGCGCCGGGTCACGGGTCGACGCGGGCTATTCACCTTCTACGGCTCCTATCACGGCATGAGCCAGGGCGCGCTTTCGCTGACCGCTTCGCGCGATGCCCGCCGCGCCGGGCTGGATGCCCGGATGGATGTCACCTTCTGCCCCTTCCCCTACCCCTTCCGGGGCAAGGGCGCCTGGAGCGACCCCGAAGCAGCCATCGATCTGGCGCTTGCCCATGTCGAAACCTTGCTGGAGGACGACCACAGCGGCACGGACATTCCAGCAGCGATGATCATCGAGGCGGTTCAGGGCGAAGGCGGCAGCATCGTCGCCCCGCCGCGTTTCCTGCGGGGGCTGCGCGCCCTGTGCGACCGCTTCGGCATTCTGCTGATCCTGGACGAGATCCAGGCCGGGATGGGTCGCAGCGGGCGCTGGTGGGCGCTGGAGCATGCCGACATCAACCCCGACATGATGGTGGTGTCGAAGGCGGTCGGCGGCGGCATCCCGATGGCGCTGCTCGTCTATCGCAAAGAGTACGACGTCTGGGAGCCCGGCGACCATATCGGCACCTTCCGGGGGCAGCATCTGGCCTTCGTGGCCGGGCGCGCGGTCCTGGAGGAGATGCAGGAAAGCAATCTCGTCGATCGTGTTGCTCAGATGGGCAGCCGCCTGACCCAGCGTTTGCAAAGCCTTGTCGACCGCTACGATATGGCGGGCGAGGCACGCGGTGTCGGACTCCTTCAGGGATTGGAACTGGTAGGGCGCCCAGGCTTGACGGCAAGCGAGGCCAGCCGCACGGTGCAGGCGCGCTTGTTCGAGCGCGGCGTGGTGATCGAGCGGGGCGGACGCGATGGCGCGACTCTCCGCTTCCTGCCGCCCCTGACGATCCCGGAAACCACCCTCGACCAGGCGGTCGATCTTCTAGAGCAGGAGTTAGCGCGACTGTGACTGCGTCATCAGCGACATCGACAGATCCCTCCACCTTCTTTGTCGCGACGACGCCAGATCCCCATGCCGCAAAACAAGTCGCCGACGCTCTGCTGAGCCCGGCGGCTGTCGGGCGGGCGACGGAGGTCATCCGGTCGACCATCAGTCCTGCCCCAACTCCCTTGATCTCTCTGCCCGCCCTGGCCCGCCAGCTCGGCATCGGCGCGCTGCACTTCAAGGATGAAGGGCAGCGCGCGCCCCTCAAATCCTTCAAGATGATCGGCGGCGCCTTCGCCGTTGCCGAGGTGCTGGCCGATCTGGTTGAGGCCGCCACCGGCACAAGACCCAGCGCCACGGCTTTGGCCGAAGGGCATTTCAAGCATCTGACGGGGCAGGCCGTGATGACCTGCGCCACCGACGGCAACCATGGGCGCGCCGTTTCCTGGGCCGCTCAGCGCTTTGGCGCCAAGGCCGTCATCTATGTCGGCGAAGCGGTGAGCCCCGGCCGGGTCGCTGCCATGGAGGCCTGGGGCTCGGAAGTGCGGCGGGTGAAGGGTGTCTATGAGGATGCCGTCGCCGCTGCTGCCGCCCAAGGCGCGGCGGGCTGGCATGTCATTTCGGATACCGCCTATCCGGGATGCGAAGCGGTTCCACGCCTCGTGATGCAGGGATACGCCGTACTGGCGGACGAGATCATCGCAGCCGTACCGGAAGTGCCGACCCATGTCTTGCTGCAATGCGGCGTCGGCGGCATGGCCGGCGCCGTCACCGCCCGCATCCGTCAGGTCTGGGGCATGGCGCCCCGCATTATCGTCTGCGAGCCCGAACGCGCCGACTGCGCCTTTCAGAGCGCGCGAGCCGGGAGCATGACGCCCGCCAGCGGCGATCTCGACACCCTCTGCGCGGGGCTTGCCTGCGGCGAGCTTTCGACCACCGCCTGGGAGATCCTGTCAGTGTCGGCAAACGGCTTCCTGACCTTCACCGAAGCCGAGGCGCTGGCCGCGATGAAACGGCTTAACCGCCCGCTTGCCGACGACCCTTCTATCGTTGCAGGCGAGTGCGCCGGGGCAGGACTCGCGGGATTGGCGAAAATTAGTAATAATTTTAATCTTCGCAGTTCACTAGCTCTCGACGAAAGCGCCCGTGCCGTTATCATCGGCACCGAAGGAGACACCGACCCAACGGTGCATCGACAGCTTTTGGAGACCCCCCTTTGATGCCTGCGATTGCCGAAACCGGCACCGCGTCCTCGCAGCCTAAACCTCCGCAGGCCAAGAGCGGATCATTCCGCCTATGGATCGTCGGCACCATCGTCGCAACCGTCGCCGCCACCATCGTTCTGCTGGCGCTTCTGAATTACGCCAAATTCGACCGGATCTATCAGCAGCATTACACCTCGCGCTTCATTCTGGTTCTGGATGACATGAAGCAGACGGTGGAGCGCTTTCTGGCGCTCGGCCTGTCCTTGGGATCCATGGGGGATCTGGGCGGCGGCCTGACCCGCGCCCAGGCGCTGAATACAGAGATCCGCACCATCCTTTTGACCAGCGACACCGGCGAGATTCTGACCCGCACCGACGGTGGCGGGGTCGCTCTGCCGACGCCCTGGCTGAAACCAGCGGGCGAGATGCCCCATCGCCTGGAGCTTGGCAACGGCCTGATCGCCCTGACCGCGCCAGTCCGAACCGACTTCGGCGCCCTGGTGGGCCAAGTCGTGCTGGTCCATTCCGACGAAGGCCGCCAAGCCAGCACCCGTCAGCTGCTGATCCAGCTTGGCACCCAGACCGCGGGCATCATCACGGTCGGTGGCGCCATCGCCGCGATCCTATGGATGTACTATCTGGGTCGGTTGCGTCGCCGGATTCTGACCACCGCTGCTGCTATCGAGGCGCTGGATGGCACCGAGGACGGGCTGGAATTCCAGAAAGCCATTGGCGAGCCTCTCGATCCGCAACTGCCGACGGCACTGGAGAAAACCCTGGCCGCGCAGATCGAACTGAATGCCGCCGGTTTTGCCGCCGATATGGAACTACCGCCCGAGCCTGAAGAGCCCGCCCCGCAGCCCGAGAAGAAGTCATGAGCGAAATCGTCGAAGCACCACAATCGACGACGCTTGGCCGCCGCACGGCGGTCCGCCTGCTGGGTCTGACAGCGCTAATCGGCCTGCCGCAGATGCTGCTGCTGGTCTATTTCGCGCTGGGGCAGTTCGAAAATGCCCTGCTGCCTGAACTGGAACGCAAAGCCGCCGTCGTGGGCGAGGTCCTGCGCGCCCAGGTTGATGGCGCCATCGACAAGGGTATCGCCCTGCCCGATCTGGTCGAGCCGGAAGCCTTTCTCAAGATCTACCTCAACCAGTATCCCGAATTGCGCTTCATCGCGCTAACCGATGCCACCGGCAAAGTCATTCATGTCGCGGGTATTGCGCCGGAAGCCGCCGATGAAGCTCTGGCAGAACTCCCCCCGCCCCTGACCCGCGTCGGCCATCCGACCGATGCGACGGTGGGCGAAGCCGCCTTGACGGTTTCCGCCCTGGCCCTCGGACAACCGGGGACACGCGGCTATATCGAGATCGCGGTCGACCGCGCCTATGTGCGGGGCGAGATCCGCGATTTCACGCTGGATATCGTCGTCATCGCCGTGGTCATGCTGATCGTGGCGTTCGAGATTCTGCTGTTTGTCGTCTCGGTCAAGATCGACCATCCCCTGACCCTGATCGGCCTGATGATCGAGCGCATGTCGCGCGGCGATTTCGGCTGGTTCCTTGCCGGGACAGGTCGGAACGAGCTGGGGATGATCGCGCGCGCTCTCAACAGGGCTGTACGCAACACCTCGGACATGGCCGTGAATCTCGGCCAGCGCGTTGTGCGTGCAGGCACCGCCGCCTCGCAGGATATCCGCCAGTCGACGCTGGATCTGGCCGAACGCTGGCAGTTCAAGAGCTTCTCTGAAGGTCGCCGGATCCGCGACGTCAATCTGCTGCTGATCCGCCTGCCGCTGTTCCTTTTTGTCTTTGCCGAGGAACTGTCGCGCTCCTTCTTCCCGCTCTATGTGCGCCAGCTTCATGCGGAGAGCAGCATCACCTGGCTCGACCCGTCGCTGGCTGTGTCGGTTCCGATCTCGCTGTTCATGCTCTGCACGGCAATCGCGACCCCGCCGGGCGGCTCCTGGACAGACAAGTTCGGCTCGCGGCGGATCTTTCTGATCGGGGCTGCGCTTTCGAGCGTCTGTCTAGTGCTGACGGCTTTTGCAGGCAGTTATATCGAACTGCTGGTCTGGCGCGGCTTTGGCGCTATCGGCTATGGCCTTGTCTTCATCGCCTCGCAGAGCTTCGTGCTGCACAATACCGGGCCGGAGAACCGGGCCAAGGGCATCGCGATCTATGTCGGCGCGATCACGGCGGCTGACATCTGCGGCCCCGCCATCGGCGGCGTGCTGTCGGACCGCTTCGGCCCCAGCGTCTCGTTCCTGATCGGCGGCGGGCTGGTCGCCATTGCAGCCGCCTTGATCTGGAGCCAGCTGCGGGATGAAACCGAACGCCCCCAGCGCCCGCCGCTGAAATTCACTTATTTCGTCGAACTGGCGCGCAATCCCGGCTTCATGGTCCTGCTGCTCTGCATGGCGGTGCCTGCCAAGCTGATCCTGACGGGCTTCCTGTTTTATCTCGTGCCGCAATTCAGTGCGGAACTGGGGAACAATCAGGCATCGACCGGCCGTATCATCATGCTCTATGGCCTGATGAATCTGATCGGCGCCCCTATCGCCGCCTTCCTGGCCGACAGGCTGAAGAAGGAAGTGCTGATGATCGGCCTGGGCGGCGTGCTTGCCGGGGCAGGTGCCGCCGCGCTCTGGTTCGAGGTCGATACCTGGATGCTGATCCTGGCGGTCATCACGCTGGGCCTTGGCCAATCGATCTCCATCGCCTCGCAACTCGCCCTGGTCCCAAGGGTAGCGCCCAAGGAAATCGAGAAGATCGGCATGACCACGGTGGTCAGCGTCTATCGCATCTCCGAACGGCTGGGCGGCGTGCTGGGGCCGTTTGTGGTCGGCGCCTTCGTCACCAGTTTCGGCGGATCGGGCTCGGCCACCGTGGCAACAGGGTTGCTGATCATCGGCCTTGCCAGCTTCTTCGTGTTATATTTCACCCTGCGTCCCCCAAAGCGCTGAGGGCTATCCAATGACCAAGCTTCTTTCGTCGCGCCGTGCATTCTTGACCACCCTTGGGGCTTCGCTGGCCGCGCCAGCGATCCTGAAAGCCCAGGGCGCGCGCAAGCGGATCTATATGGTGCTGTTCCGCGGCGAGACAGAGGTCGAGCAGGGATATCGCGCCTATGTCCAGGAACGCGGCCTGCCGTTCGAACTGATCATCCGCAATATCGACCGCAACCGCGCGAACCTGCCCAAATTCATCGACGAGATCCGCGCGACCAAGCCCGATCTTGTCTATGGCTGGGGGACTACGGTCGCCCTCGGGCTGGTTGGAACACAGGATGCGGCCGACCGCAGCGCCTTCATTCCCCCCGACATTCCGTGTGTCTATGCCCTGGTTGCCGATCCTGTCGGCGCAAAACTGGCGTCTCAGCTTGGCACCGGCACTGGGCGCAACGTGACCGGCGTCAGCCATATCGTGCCGCTGGCCAGCCAGATGGCCGCCATTCAGGCTTATCGCCCCTTTAATAAGATCGGCATGATCTTCAATCCGCAGGAAGAGAACTCGGTCCTGAACGTCAGGGCGATGCAGGCGCTCGCCCAGGAGAAGGGCTATAGCGTGGTGGTCGAAGAAGTTTCGATGACCGACGGCAAGCCAGATCCTGCTGCCGTCCCTTCGCTTGTCGATAAGGTTGCCGATGCAGGCGCGCAGTTCTTCTATATCGGCCCGGATACTTTTGTCGGCGACCAGCGCCACGCAATCACGGCCCGCTCCCTCGAGCGGCGCCTGCCGACTTTCACCGCGACCGAGCTCGAAGTCCGTACCTCCGATTGCCTGTTCGGCCTGGTGTCCCGCTATGACAATGTCGGTCGCTTCGCCGCCTATAAGAGCGAACAGATCCTGATGCAGGGCCTGAAAGCCGGCTCTCTGCCGGTGGAGACCCTGCAGCGTTTCAGCTACATCGTGAATATGTCGGTGGCTCAGCGGCTCAAGCTATACCCGCCTATGTCGGTCCTGCGTTTTGCGGAAGTCATCGGCGTCTAGTTGCTTATCGTTATTAAGTTTTAACTTTGTTCTCGACTTATTGTATGACCGGGCAGATTATTCCACCCTAAAGGGTCAAATCGCTTTTAGGATTAGGAGTGCTCGGTCATGGATGGTGGCAGCGATTTAAGCCTGCTCGCGCAGGCTTCAGGTGCTCAGGCCATTGGGCGTATCGA